>NZ_JQFL01000034.1:0-33431 GCF_000764215.1 Pseudoalteromonas sp. ND6B | reverse complement strand
TGAATCGCCCCGTGTTTGCCAGAGACTCAATAACTTGAGAAACTGGAACTATGAAAAAATCAAATCGCTATACATCAGAATTTCGTGAACGTGCAATTAGGCTTGTTACCACACAACAGCATGAATACCCTTCTCTTTGGGCTGCGCTAGTATCGATTTCAGATAAACTGGGATGTACCCCAGAAACACTTAGAGCATGGGTCAAGAAATCTCAAGCTCAACCGTCTAAACCCTCTTCTAATACGCAATCAACTGAAGAACGCCTTGCCGTCTTAGAGCGCGAGAATAAAGAGCTCAAGCGAACGAATGATATCCTGAGGCAAGCTGCCGCTTTTTTCGCCCAAGCGGAGCTCGACCGCAAACAGAAGTAATAGTGGATTTTATTGATGCTTGCAGAGAGCATTACGGTGTCGAGTCAATTTGCAAGGAATTGCCGATTGCACCATCAACGTATTATTCTCATAAACAGATACAAAGAGAGCCTGAGCGACTGTCTAACCGCAAAAAGCGTGATGCTGAGCTGATAATACTCATTCGCGAAGTGTGGGAGGATAATATGTCAGTTTATGGTGCAAGAAAAATATGGAAGCAGCTACAGCTTGACGACCATCAAGTCGCCCGCTGTACAGTCGAACGATTGATGCGAGTTATGGGAATTCAAGGTGTTCGTCGGGGTAAAGCACATAAGACAACGATACCTGACGAGCAACAAGATAAGCCACTTGATTTAGTTAATCGTCAATTTACTGCTGAGCAGCCAAATCAACTTTGGGTAGCTGACATCACCTATGTTGCCACATGGAGTGGGTTTGTTTATGTCGCTTTCGTGATAGATGTTTTTTCACGATACATTGTAGGTTGGCGTGTATCAACGACAATGCACACAGAGCTTATTCTTGATGCGTTAGAGCAAGCTATTTGGCATCGTGGCAACCCCGAAGGGTTAATTCACCACAGCGACAGAGGCAGCCAATATTTGTCTATACGATACACTGAGCGACTTGCTGAAGCTGGAATTCAAGCGTCTGTAGGCAGTGTGGGTGACTCTTATGACAATGCATTGGCTGAAACAATAAATGGATTATTTAAAACAGAGATTATTCGCAGAAATGGCCCGTGGAAGAATGTTGATGCTGTTGAATACGCAACGTTAGAGTGGGTCAATTGGTTTAATAATCAACGCTTATTATCTTCAATTGGGTATATTTCACCAGCTCAATATGAAACAGACTACTATGATAATTTAAACGAGTCAGGTAAAGTGGCCTGACTTAAACAAACTGGTCTCCGATGAACTCGGGGCGATTCATAACATTAGTATTTAGTCACTTTCTCTTTTTTCTCCTATCCTCTGTGGTAAATAAATCACTAAAATATTTTTTGAACAAAGAGAAGGGAATGAGAAACAAATGAGAGGGTCAAGCCGGTTCTAGGTTGATATTATTGCTGACTTGTAGCAGCGACTTCATGTCGCGGCATTTTTTAATGTCGTTAGCGACGAGCTTCGAGTTGCGGGCTAAATAACTAAAAGCGCAGCATCTCTTAGCCCTCTTTGCGCATCATTCACTTAGGCCTAATTGAACTGAGAGAAGAGAATGAGAAGTAAATGAGAAAATAAAGCCACTAACCCAAGTGATTAATTGTTTTGTTACTGCCTCTAAAAGCGAAGCGTCTCTTAACCCTCTTTGTGAATAATTTTCTTAAAGATCTTATTGCACTGAGAGAAGAGAATGAGGAGTAAATGAGAAGATAAAACAAGTGTTAGGGATTAGGCCCGTAACCCGACCCTCGCAGCCCGATAACTTTCGACTTTAACCTCTAAAAGCGCAGCGTCTCTTAGCCCTCTTTGCATACTTTTCTTAAAAATCTAATTGAACTAAGAGAAGGGAATGAGGAGTAAATGAGAAGACAGAACAGGTGTTAGGGATTAGGCTCGTAAGCCGCTCCCCGCAGCCCGTTAACTTTCACTACGCCGTTTTTTAATCCGCTTTGGTGCCGGTAACTTATTGGTTAATAAAGCTAAACATAACACCACGATAAACAATATAGAATTAGCCCCCGCCTGCAGCGAATAATCAACCGACGAATGCAGCATCATTGCCACAATAGCTGTAGCACAACCAAACGCCACACCCTGATAAAGGGCCGTTTTGCGCGTTCGCATAGTATTAATACATAACCATAAACAATAAACCACTAACAGCCCCAAAAACGCCGTTGCAGGAATACCCAGCTCAACTGCAAATTGCACATAATCGTTATGCGCATTGTCGTAGTAGCCAGAGTAGGGCTCAGACTGATATGCAGGAAACGCAGTGTAAAAAGTACCGCCGCCCGAGCCTAATAACGGGTTATCTAAAATCAGCGGGATTGAGTCGCGTACAACTTCATCGCGAGTTTCCGATTGTAAACTGGTTTCGCTAATACGTTGTTTTACCTTTTCTACATCGAAAATGGCACCAATGATGATTAAATCGATAATGAAAAAGCTCACAATCAGCAATTTAAATGCTTTAGGCTTTTGCTTATAAACAAACAGCGCCAGTAAGCTCACTATAATTAAGGCGATAAAAAAAGCCGAATTACCCATGCGACTACGGGTTAAAATAAGCGCCACAATTATAATAATTAGCGATATACGCAAAATTATTTTAGAGCTTAATATAATCTCAGCCCAAGCACGTAAGGTTTGTTTTAAAGTAGGCTTGTAGCCGTTGTTAGTGCGTTTTAGTTCGCTAATTAAAACACCAATGCCTAAGCATAAGCACAGCGCTAAATAGTTAGCTAAAAAGTTAGAATAGGTAAAAGTACCAATCGCTCTGTCGGTGTGTTTGTAGCCAAATAAAGGGCTAACAATATCGGGCGACAAGTTTAAGTAACTAGCATACAAAGCCTGAAAAACACCGGCGCAAATGACGGCGTAAATTAATTTTTTAATACGATTTACATTATTACAGTAATTAAATATTAACCAGCTCAACATTATTAAAAAACTGGTTTTTAATAACATTTGTTTTGTTTGAAAAGCATCAACACTTACGCCAAATAACTGAACCGCGCACACCAAAGCAACAATGCCTAAGGCAGTAAATAACGGCCAAGTATATCGAGGAGGTAAGAGTGCTTGTTGGTTATTTAAAACACTGTTTGCCAAGTGAGTAATAAAGGTAAAGCTAGTTAAAATACCAATAGCTAAAATTGCCCAAGGCCTGTAACTACCTAAAGGAAGAGGGAGTAAAAATAAGATCAGGCAAATAAGAAAAAATATAAAACGATTCAAAATAAACTCAAAAAAAGTAAAAACGCAGCCAATTGGCTGCGTTTGAATATACTAATAGTAAAAACTAGTTACCGACTTCAGATATACCGTTATCACCGCCTGTACCACCAGAACCTGGAGGTGTTGGTAATGTTGGTAAGCTGCCTACTGGCGGAGCAGGCTGGCCAGTACCCGGGCCTGCAGCCGTTGCTTCAGAAGCGGTTGTTGCATCAACACCTGCGGTAATTGCTGCTAGGGTAATTGCATCAGTATCTAAACCAGCATCCGAAAGAGCAGCTAAAAAGTCAGAAATTAATGGATTGTCTGCACCAAAACGTGCCACAACAGCAGCAACCATTGCATCTATATCAGCAGCACCACACGCACCATTAAGTAGTTTTTCGTCTAGCTTAATTTTTTCTTTATTTTTACAAATACGTTTTATTGCTTCTACTAAATCTTCGCGTAATTGCTCTGGCGTAGTATCTGCTGTTACGTTATTAAGAATATCAATAATGCTATTTATGCTCACTTCTTGAACCACAGCATTATTATCCGTTTGTGCATAGGTTGGCAAAGCAGTTAGAGCAGACGCACTAGCTACTAAGCCAGCTAAAATTAATTTTTTCATTTCTCGTCCCTTGGTTGAGTACTAATTGCAAAATTTTAGCGCATCGGTGCAAAAAGTAAACTCTTTATTTACGCCATTTTCATTAGATTTAATAATTTTTGATGGTGGCAGTATTAAATTACCTTGTACCCCATCACATCCTAAGTATTCGAGAATTTCTAAAGTCTCGGTTTTTTCAATTAAACAGGCTAAAACCTTAATACCAAAACCATGACAAATATTATTAACTGTTTGAATATAAAATTGGCTTTGTGGGTTAGTTACTAAATCTTGAATATAACTACCATCAATTTTTACATACTCAATATCAAGACCTTGTAAATACCTAAACGACGTTAAGCTAGTACCAAAGTGTTCAATACACACATTAATACCCAGCTCTTTAATTGCATCTATATGTAAAGACGCAACATGCACGTTATAAAGCAAACCAATTTCATGTAGTTCAAACACTAAGTTTGTTTTAATTACCGGTTTAGTGTGCGAGTAAAGGGTAAGCCATTGTATAAAGTCGGCTGAATACAATGATGCTTTACTAATATTCAACGCAAACACATCATTAGGGTAGTGCTCTTTTACATCTACAAAGCTACGTATAATTTTTTTATCGAGTTCTTCGGTTAAATTTAACTTTTCAGCCATCGCAAATAAGTGACCATTATTTACCTTTTCGCCTTCATGAATAAAGTGTGCAAATACCTCAAAGTAACACTGAGAATCAGTTTTATTAGCTTGTTTAACAGGTTGCACCGAAAAACTCACTTCGCCAGCATTTATAATCGACTTAATTAAGGTACGCCATTGGTTAACACTAAATAATGACTCTTTATCGTTTTTATCAAACGTAGTGTCTTCACCTATAGTGCAACCAGTATCAAGTAGCGATAACACTTCACCTAAAATCGCTCCTTGCTCAACACCAACAATCGCTAAATTAGCGTAACCGTTTATATGTAAGCTGTTTTCTTTTTGACTTAAATTATCAATTAGGTCTAAGCGGGCTTTATTTAAAAATAAAACGTCATATGGGGCCAGTAATACAAACGTACCCCCATTAAGCCTAAATATAGTTGAATTTGGTAGCTCATCGGCAACATGCTTAAGTATTTTAGCAGCATCAAGCACATGCTGATCACCATCTTGGTAGCTTACCACTTGGTTAATATTATTTAACGAGGGTAGGGTAAGCATCATCGCAGTAATTGGCGTATCGTCAGTAATATTATTTACAACAGAATTAAAGTGGTTTTCAAACGACTTACGGTTACCCAACCCCGTTAACGAATCTATGTATACTTCTTCAGTAAGCGCTTGTGTTTGTTTGGTCAGCGAATCAAACGTACTTTGTAAGTTTATAACCATGTTATTTATGGCTTGGGTTACTGTGCGAAGCTCCCGTGCTACTGGTATTTCTTTATTTAAGGTAAAGCGTTTTCGAGTAACTAAAGTGGCTTGGTCTTCTACTGCTTTTAACGGCTTAAATACTGCGCGTAAAATTAAAAATGCAATAGCCAGCGATGCTGCTAATAGCAAAAATGAGCTATATAAGCTGCGGAGTGTGTGTTGCCACAATGTAAGGTAAGATTGCCCAGTATGGCTGGTTACATCAAGTGTGCCTGCCATCATCCAACCATTGTTTATTTCAGAATGCATAGTTGGTGCACTTAGTTCAACAGCACCTATAAACCAGCTAGGAACTGATTCAACGCGCTTAGGGTTTTGTAATTCAAAAACGATGTTGTTTTGCACGTCAGTAAATTTAATTTGGCTGTAATAACCAGAGTCAAAAATAGCGGTTGCCATGGTTTGGGCAATCATTAGGCTGTCGTCTTCTAAATAAGGTGATATCGAAAGCCCTAAACTGGTAGCCGTGTCTTGTGCGTGGCTGGCCATTTGCGTTTGTAAGTAATTACGGGTTGTGTCAACGTCGGTAATAACACGTACACAAAATGAAATAACCGAAATTAAAATGATCAAGCCATATACTTGGGTTTTTAAACTCAATCCATGTTTAAAGAGTCGAGACATAACTACTAGTTCCTTTGTTGTTACCATTAGCGGGCGCAAGCTCACCTTGTTCAATTCGTTCTAGCATGGTGTTCCAAGCAGAAACCCCACGGCTATTCTTAACCTTATTACCTAACCCTTTCGATTTGGCTAACCATAAACCTTGGCCATTAAAGCTATAGATAGGTTTTAAATCGCCCCGATTGCTTGCAGGCACTAATTTTGTATTAAAATTGTCGAGCACCAGCGGTATTTGGTTTGGTTGTTCAAAGTATATAAGCACCATGTGAGGTTGATTAACCGTACGCTGGCGTACATACATAAAGCGTATTTTATCTTCTGGGATACCTAAAGCGATTAAAGTAAAATATTTAGCAATAACATAATCTTCACAGTCACCCATGCCCACACCTAAGCTTTCTAGTGGAGTGGCCCAGTAATCTTTTTTCTGCCAAAGTTCGTCATCGGTTTTGTACTTTATATGCTTATTAAAAAAATCATTAACTAAATGAATTTTTTGCCATTCGCTCTTATCGGCGGAGTCATCTATAAAACTAAGCCACGTTTTTATTCGTTGGTGGCCTGCATCGCCGTAAAACTGTTTGGCACGGCTTATTATATCGCTATTTCGCAGATGCAAAAGCATGTCTTGTGCACAAGCAAAAAAAGACACTAATATAATTATGCAAATTCCAACGCGCACAAATCCCATCCCTAAAATGTTAACAAAGCTATTATATTCCCATTGAAAGTAAATTGATAGATTACAAAAAAAGCAAAAATAAATCATTAACAAAAAATTAACCTAAAACAATCAAAAAGGCTGCTTTTTATATTGAGCGATTGTTTGTGTTGTGTATAATACCCGCCCATACAGTTTGTAATGTTTAAAACTCGCTATTCGCAGCGGCATTTATAAATAACTACGTTATAACAAAAGTAACTATAAAAGGAATTGAAGTGAAAGTATTAAAAGCAGTCTTGCCTGTTGCAGGCTTGGGTACCCGTATGTTACCAGCTACCAAAGCAACGCCAAAGGAAATGCTTCCACTAGTCGACAAACCTCTCATTCAATACGTTGTAAACGAAGCAGTAAAAGCCGGTATTAAAGAAATTATACTGGTTACCCATGCTTCTAAAAACGCAATAGAAAATCATTTTGATACTAGCTTTGAACTAGAAGCCACTCTAGAGGCGCGTGTAAAACGTAGTCTGCTAGAAGAAGTTCGTTCAATAATCCCAAGAGATGTAAGCATTATATCGGTTCGTCAATCGGCGCCGTTAGGCCTAGGCCACGCAATACTTGAAACTCGCCCAATCATTGGCAGTAACCCTTTTGCTATTTTATTGCCCGATGTAATTATTGATCAATATAAGTCAAACCTAAAGGTTGATAACCTAGCGCAAATGATCGCCCAATTTGAACGCACCCAGCATAATCAAATTATGGTTGAGCCTGTCCCACAGGACGAAGTTCACAACTATGGCGTGGTTGATTTAGCAGGTAAAAAAATCCAGCCTGGTGAAAATGCAGCCATTACCAACATGGTTGAAAAACCAAATAATGACGAAGCGCCAAGCAATTTAGCAATAACAGGGCGTTATGTTGTTTCGCCTGCTATTTGGGACTTGCTCGAATATACTCCTCCCGGTGCTGGCGGCGAAATACAATTAACAGATGCATTACTACAGTTACGTCATCTTGAAACAATTGAAGCGTACCACCTAAAAGGTAAGTCACACGACTGCGGTTCAAAACTAGGCTATATGCTTGCAAATGTAGAATATGCAATGCAGTCAAGCACAATGGGTGAAGAGTTTACTAAACGTGCTAAAGCACTACTAGGGTCTTAAAGGTTTAAAATGAAAGTTACATTTTATGGAATTGGTTATGTAGGCCTTGTACAAGCGGCTGTGCTGGCAGATGCAGGACACGATGTATGCTGTGTTGACATAGATGAAACTCGCATAGAAAATCTAAAAAAAGGCATCATTCCTATCTATGAGCCAGGTTTAACACCGTTAGTTGAAAAAAACTTCGCGGAAGGGCGTTTAACTTTTACAACAGATGCTCAATTTGGTGTTGAATTTGGTGAACTGCAGTTTATTGCAGTAGGTACTCCGCCAGACGAAGACGGCTCTGCAGATCTAAAATACGTATTAAAAGTAGCAGAAACCATTGCTACATATATGGAAAGTCCAAAATTAATTATCGACAAGTCAACCGTACCTGTTGGCACTGCAGATAAAGTTAAAGCGACAATACAATCTGTACTTGATAGCCGTAAAAGTGATTTAACCTTTTCAGTGGTATCAAATCCTGAGTTTTTAAAAGAAGGGGCTGCAGTTAATGATTGTAAACGCCCTGATCGCATAATTATTGGTACAGATTCAGCTGATGCAGAAGAACAAATGCGCGAACTATATGCGCCATTTAATCGAAATCACGAAAAAATTATTGTAATGGATATTAAAAGTGCCGAGCTTACCAAATATGCTGCTAACTGCATGCTTGCCACTAAGATCAGCTTTATGAACGAAATGGCGAATATCGCTGAACACGTGGGTGCTAACATTGAACATGTACGCCACGGTATTGGTTCAGACCCGCGTATTGGCTACCAGTTTATTTACCCAGGTTGTGGCTACGGTGGCTCATGCTTCCCAAAAGATGTACAAGCACTTGTACGAACAGCCGGTAACATCGGTTACGAATCAAAAATTTTAAAAGCGGTCGAAGCCGTAAACTATGCTCAAAAAAATAAGTTGTTTGAATATATAAGCAAACATTATGGTACTACAGAGGATGGACTTGATTTAAGTGGTAAAACGTTTGCTTTATGGGGTTTAAGCTTTAAGCCTAATACGGATGATATGCGAGATGCGCCAAGTCGTGTCCTCATGGAACAGCTTTGGAAAGCGGGTGCTAAAGTACAAGCATACGATCCTGAAGCGATGAATGAAACTCAGCGTATCTATGGAACGCGTTCAGATTTAAGCTTAATGGGGACTAAAGAATCTGCGCTAAACGGTGCTGATGCCCTCGTTATTTGTACTGAATGGCAAAACTTCAAAGCACCTGATTTTTCTTTAATTAAACAGCAGCTTAGTGAAGCTGTTATTTTTGATGGTCGAAATTTATTTGAACCTGAAAGATTAGCAAAAAAATCATTCCGTTATTATTCAATTGGCAGGTGCAGTGTATAACATGAAAATATGTTTATCTATTTTGACAACGGGAACCAGACCAGAAACATTATCATTTTGTTTGAATTCAATCACTAAATTAAGATTACCTGTAGTTGATAAGTTTAGTGTATTAATTGTAGAGAATAATGCTTTACCTAATGAAGGCGTTGTCTCATTAATAAATAGTTTATCTGAAACATCAGATATTGAATTTACACATGTTTTAGAGCCTAAAAAAGGCATTCCATATGGCAGAAATGCTGGGCTTAAATTTGCAATTGATAACAACTATTCTCACTTGGCTTTTGTTGATGACGACGCTGAGATTGATATTGAGTGGCTTTATGAGTTAGTAACGAGACTTAAGAACGACGATGTTCAAGCTGTTACTGGGCCACAAAAACCTATATTTCCAAAAAATACAAAACCTGTATTCAAAAATGCGACTGTTTACAAAGAACGCAATTTTGATGACGGTAAATTGTGCAAATGGGCAGCAACAAACAACGTATTATTTGATGTAAAGTTTGCCAATGAAAATGGAATCTGGTTCAGCGAAGATATGAAAACCGGTGGAAGTGATAAAGAGTTTTTTTCTCGTTACTCAAAAGCAGGGGCCAAGATCTGCTGGGTCAAAAATGCGATTGTTAATGAATATGTAGAAAATGAACGTATCAACTTCTCTTGGGCTATAAAAAGAACATTTAGGTTTGGTGGTACAGGTTACAGAATAGAGCAATCAAATAAAGGGAAATCACTTGCTTTAGCTTTTTGTTTCTTGAAAGGGGCTATTTATATTTTAAAAGGCTTTTTAGGGTGTTTACTTTTGCCGCTCAAGAAAAACAAAAGTTGGTTGGATGGCCCTTGTGATATTGCCCATGGGGTTGCTTTCTTTACCAGTGTTTTTACTGGTGGAAAACTTAAAAAATACACATGAAAAAACAGTGACAACTTACAATGCTAAAAATTAATAAGCAATTTGTGGAAAGTGCTCTGCTATTTATGTGTTTTACAGGTCTGTTATTTAATACGCTGTTTGGCGCTATAGCGGCATTATGTTTTTTAATCAGTGGCGTGCTGTTTTGTATACTTTACGAAAATAAATTATTAGACCTGCTTATTAATAATAAGCTGCTTTTAGCAATACCATTACTAGCTATGGTATCTAGCGCTTGGTCAGATATCCCACTTACAACATTACGAGGTGGTATTCAGTTATTGCTGACTACAGTATTTGCAATGATAATCGCAGCTGCTGTTCGTTTTGATTCGTTCATTAAAATTGCAGGGTTCTGTTTTTTTGTAACAATGTTTTTATGCTTCGTATCTGACAGGTATGCCTTAAATGGTATGACAGGAGAGCGTAGTTTAATAGGTATATTTGATAGTAAAAACTTTTTATCAATGAATGCAGCTTTAAGTGTTTTAGTTGGGTTTGCTATTTACAAAAACAAAAGCTTTCAACGTACGATTAATATTTTTGGGGCAGTACTAGTCGTTTTGTCATTTTTAGTTCTGCTCAAAGCTAATAGCTTAGGTTCCATAGTAACAACCATCTTAGTGATGCTATTGGCTTTTTTATATATTTATTATCAGAGGATTAAATTGTCTTTGTTTGTAAGAGGTCAATTTAACTGGCTTATAGTTGTAAGCTTTTTAATTTTGGTTGCAACTTTAATTTTAATTGGGAATAGCAATACATTTGATAATGTAATGTACGATCTGGGTAAAGATCCAACATTAACAGGGCGTACATTTATTTGGTCACGAGGGATAGAAAGCATCACTGAAAACCCAATTTTAGGATTAGGTTACCAAAGTGCTTTTTATGTAGGTAATCCTCTAGCAGAAGAAATTTGGGAATTTGCTCATGTCCCTTCAGGTGCTGGGTTTAACTTCCATAATATGTATATCGATATAACGGTAGAAATGGGGCTACTAGGTGGTTTTATTTTTATTTTGTTACTTGGTAAGTTTATTCGGTTATTAGCGAACAACAAAAAATTAGAATTTGGTAGTAAAGAAGGGTTTGCTTTTATGGTGTTCTTGTATATGTTTTTGCAGACCTTTTTGGAAGCTGGTTGGTTTTCACAATTTACAATTTCACATTTTTTAATATGTGCTGCATGGGTTTATTTAAAACAAACAACTGAATTAAAGTCTATAAAATTAAGGTGGAATGTATGAGTGGCGTTATAGTATTTGGTGGTTCTGGCTTTATTGGCTCACATCTTATTAATAAATTAGTTGAGAGCAATATATCGCCAATAATTTCAGTCGATATAAAATCACCAAAAGTAAATGTTGAAGGTGTTACTTATATAACTGCAGATGTGAGGGATTTAAGTGCATTTTCACTGAATGGTAAAAGTATCAGTACCATTTATAATTTTGCAGCTATACATACAACCCCTGGCCATGAACATCATGAATATTATGAAACTAACATTTTAGGGGCGAATGAGGTAACTAAGTTTGCCGAAAATAATGATATAAATGAAATGATTTTCACTAGTTCTATATCAGTATATGGAGCTGGCGAGAGCAGAAAAACTGAGGCATCAACACCAACACCAGTGTCGTCTTATGGTTACTCTAAAATGATGGCAGAGCAAATTCATAAAGCATGGCATGAGCGTAATAAAAGCTCAAAACTGATCATTGTTAGGCCTGCAGTTGTGTTTGGTCCGGGTGAAGGAGGCAACTTTACCCGCCTTGCTAGCTTGTTAGATAAAGGTTTTTTTATATATCCTGGCAGAAAAGATACTATAAAATCATGTATTTATGTTGATGATTTACTTTATGCAATAGAACACGCCCGAAATAAAAACACTCACTTTGTTTTATTTAATGGTGCGTATACTACTCGCTATACCTTAGAAAACATTGTAAATGCTTTTCAAGATCAGCACTTTCCAAATGTAAAAACCATGCTATTTCCGAAAGGTGTAATGTTGGCAGGTGCTTCATTATTAAAAGCAGTGAACTTTCTAGATATCGGTATTCACCCTGAGCGAATTTTAAAACTAATAAACTCGACTGATGTATACCCCCAGTGGCTCGAAGATGAAGGCTTGTTATTTGACAATGGCCTTGAAAATGCACTTGCTAAATGGGCGCATGAAACTAATGGGAGCTTTAAGTGAGTGAATTAAATTTATTAGTGGTAATACCTTGCTTAAACGAAGAAGCACACATAGCGAAATTGTTGCAGCAACTCACTAACGAATCTCCAAAGCTCATTGTTGTTGCTGATGGTGGAAGCAGTGATAACACAATAGCTATTGTTAATAGCTATTGTAAAAATTATCCAAATATAAAATTAATCAATAACCCGAAAAAAATTCAAAGTGCTGGAATTAATTTAGCTGTAGAAAAATTTGGCAACGGCTTTACTTATTTTGCAAGAGTAGATGCACATGGGGAATATCCGTCAAAATTTTTAAAAACACTCAATGAAGAAGTGTTAGCAGTCAAGGCAGATTCTGTCGTGATAAGCATGGATACAGTCGGAATAAATGGTTTTCAAAAGGCTGCTGCCTGTGCACAAAACTCTAAGTTAGGTAATGGTGGGTCTGCTCATCGCAATGATAGTAATGAGGGTAAGTGGGTTATTCACGGGCACCATGCGCTAATGAACATTGAAGCATTTAAGAAAGTAGGTGGCTATGATGAGGCATTCATTGCAAACGAAGATGCAGAGCTTGATTTTAGGCTAACTGCTGCAGGGTATAGAATTTGGTTAACTGGGAAAACGAATATGAAATATTTCCCACGGGATTCTTTTAATCGCCTTTTTGTTCAATATTATCGTTATGGTGTAGGGCGTGCGAGTAATGCTTTAAAGCACAAACAAATCCCCAAAATACGACAGTTAATACCCTTATCAGTATTTCCATGCTTGTTAATTTTTTTACTTGCGCCAATTAGCTGGGTATTTACTATTCCCTTTATTGGCTGGCTAAGCGTGTGTTTAGCTTATGGAACGTTGCTCGCTTTAAAGAGCCGCTCATTAACTAATCTTCTATCAGGATTTATTGCAGCTACTATGCATTTTGGTTGGTCAATTGGGTTTTGCAAAAAATTGATTACCAACTCACTTTCTTTAGTTACGGGTAAGTCATGATGGTTGAAATTACAATTGCTATTTGTACATATAAGCGAGCTGAAATACAGCAAACGTTAGCCTCAATAGCAAATCAGGTATTACCTGAGGATATGCAAGTAAGAGTAGTTGTTGCTGACAATGATGTTGAGCCTACTATGCGTCAACTCATCGAAGAAACAGCTAAAAGTTTAGGTATTACGCTTACATACATCCATGCACCATCTCGAAATATATCCATTGCGAGAAATGCGTGTTTGATCAATTGTGAAACTCAGTGGCTAGTTTTTATTGATGACGATGAAACAGCCTCAAATACGTGGCTATCTGAATTATATAAAACTGCATTAAATGAAAATGCCGATGTTGTTTTAGGCCCAGTAGTATCGGTTTACCCAAGCAACGCACCAAATTGGATAGTTAAATGTGATTTCCATTCAACTAAACCTGTATTTGTTAATGGCGTAATTGAAACAGGGTACACAGGAAACACATTGTTGAAATTAAGCTCTCAATATTTTGAAAACGAAATGTTTAATCTGTCGCTTGGTAAAAGTGGTGGCGAAGATACAGATTATCTATCAAGAGCTTTCAAAAAAGGGGCAAAATTAGCTTTTGCTGAGAACGCCATAGTTCATGAGCCTGTTCCAAGTGAGCGAGCAACTTTGAACTGGTTGATAAAACGTAAGTTTAGGGTAGGTCAAACTTATGCACTTACTCTATTTAACGCGACTAGTAGTAAGTTTTTTATTACTCAACTTATGTTTAAAGCATTCTCAAAGTTTACATTTTGCTTAATTATGATGATGTTATTTTGCTTACACCCTGTTAAACGATACAACTGGTTGCTCAGAGGATGTTTACATTTTGGGGTGGTAACTAAGCTGTTTGGTGTGAAAAATATTGAGTTGTATTAATCTATTATGTTTATAAATTTCCGTTTTTTTACCTCACTATTTTTATGTCTTTTTTTTTCACAGAGCGTGTTTGCAAGTGTTGGAAGCTTAATTTGGAATGATGAATTTAACGTTGATGGGCTACCTGATAGTAGTAAATGGCATTACGAACAAGGGTATGTTCGTAATGGCGAAGCTCAACGATATGAAAAAGCAAATAGCTCAAATAGCCGAATAGAAAATGGATTTTTAATAATAGAGTCGCATTATCAACCTGCTAAAAAACCAGAAAATCTATGGCAGTATTTGTTTGATGAACAGCCAAAAGATAGATACAGCTCAGCAAGCTTAACAACAGAGCACTTACCAGGCTTTGGGTATGGTCGAATTGAGGTCAGGGCTAAGCTACCAATGGGGCGTGGTGTCTGGCCTGCTATTTGGTTGCTTGGTAGTAATATAAAACAAGTGGGTTGGCCGATGTGTGGCGAGATTGATATTATGGAGTATGTTGGTTTTGAACCAGACAAAATTCACTCAGCTATTCATACAAGTAACCGAAACCATAGAAAGAATAATGCAGCTAATGGTTCTTTAAGAGTCAATAATCTTGCAAATGAGTTTAAGGTATATAGTGTTGAGCGCACTGCCGAACGCATTGATTTTTATATTGATAATATACTGCATTACAGCTACCAGAAAGAAGACAATACCATTAGCTCTTGGCCATTTGATCAACCAATGTATCTAATTATTAACTTAGCTATTGGTGGAGGCTGGGGTGGAAGAAAAGGAATCGATAACACTATTTTTCCACAACAGTTTGTAATTGATTACGTGAGAATTTATGAGTACTAGTAGAGTGCTTGCATGTTTAAGGGATTTAAATGTTTAAAAATCAAAAGGTCGCTGTCATTATTGCGGCTTACAATGCTGATAAAACGTTAGCGAGAGCAATTGAATCAGTTATTGATGATGAATGTGTTGCGCAAGTAATTGTAGTTGACGACTGCTCAACTGATACAACAATGGATATTGCAAAACATTATCAAAATTTACATGACAAAGTGACAGTATACTCAACAGGCGCTAATAGTGGCCCCTCCAAAGCAAGAAATATTGCTTTGCAGCATTGCACATCTGATTGGGTAACCGTCCTTGATTCTGACGACTTTATTGAAGCTGGACGCTACCAAAAATTGTTAGCAAATAGTGACGGCTACCAATTGGTTGCTGATGATCAATACAGAGTTATTGAGGGTCAACCTCTTTCAACAAAAACTGAAATGATGGGTAAAAGTTATCATTTTCCAAGAGATATCAGGTTATCTGAGTTTATTGTTTCTAATATCAGTCAAAAAGGTAAAGATCGTCAAGAGTTAGGTTTTATAAAACCTATTATAAAGCGTGATTTTCTCGTTAAAAATAAACTGGCTTATCAAGAAAGTATGCGCTTGGGTGAAGATTACGAATTATATTGCCGTTGTCTTGCATTGGGGGCTAAATTAAAACTGATTGAAGCTTGTGGCTATGTTGCACTGGTACGTGAAAACTCTTTATCTGGCAATCATAGTTTGCACGACTTAATACAACTGCGAGATTGTGACTATAATATGACGCTATCATTGCCTGTATCAGTTGAGGAATCTCAGTTGTTGAGGCAGCATGCAGATAGTATTAATGTCAAAATTCAATGGATAGAGTTCTATACCTCATTGAAAAACCTAAAAGTAGCTTCTAGCTTAAAAGCGTTGTTTAATTCTTTTTCAGCTTTAATTTATATTATTGGTCAGTTAAAAAATGAATTTATAAAACGTGTTGTTAAGAGAACTGCTAATTAATGGAAAATTCATCTAAAGGGATATTTTGGCTGTTTTTTAGCAAGTTTTTCCCCCCTATTATCAACTTTAGTGTATTTGCTTATACGGCGCGCATACTTGCACCTGAAGACTTTGGTCTGGTAGCGCTTGCATTAGCGATTATTTTTATCGCCAGTAGCTTTATGCCATCAGGTTGGCGTGATGCAATCATTAAATACCAAATTGAAGATGTACTTACAATCAGTAGTATTTTTTGGTTAAATTTGGCTGTATCGCTGTTTTTGTCTGCCATTATTGTCGGTTTTTCTTTACTGTCCTTTTTTGATTTTCAAAGCCAAACCTTTAATTTAGCCATTATGGTCTTCTGTTTAAAACTCATTTTTGATGGGCTTTTTTATACATTAAACATAGTGTTATTAAAGCAGCAGTTATATTCTCTAATTGCGCTGCGCACAATATTTTCTGCGGTTATATCTGCGGTTATTATTATTGCATTGTTGTTGTTAGATTTTGGCGTATGGGCTTTAATTTGGGCACAAGCTATTTTGTCTATCGCTAACTTTTTTGCTGTATATTTACCCACCAGAAAACTGGTTACCTTTCAATTTTCACTGGCAAGTATAGTTAAGCTCAACAGTTTCGCTACTTATTCTACGCTTACCAATGGAGTTACTTCAGCGTTAAATCATTATGAATCAGTAATAATTGGCGCTGTGCTAGGTAAGCGAGAACTGGGTTTTTATAATGTCGCTAAACGGCTCTCTACTATTATTAGTGATATCTTTATAGGTACTGTAAGCGAAATTAGCTTTCCTCTTTTAGCTAAAAAACAAGAAGAGTTAATAGAGTTTAGAAAAGCTTTTATGAACTCGGTTTATTTTTCGGTGCTGTGTTTATTTCCGCTGTTTACCTTTTGTTTTATCAATAGCGAAAGAATATTTTTATTATTATTTACCGAAAAATGGCTAAATGCAGTGGTAGTTTTTCAAGCTTTTTGTATCATGTTTGCTTTTATTATTTTAGGCATACCACAAAAAAATATTATTATATTAAGTAACCACGCGAAATGGTGGTTTCAATTACAGGTTAAACTATCGTTAATTATTGTGCCGCTTACTGCTGCAAGTGCTTATTGGGGGTTAAATAGCTTGTTAATAGTATTAGTACTAGGTAAGTGTTTAAATTGCTCTGTATCAATGTGGAAGTCATGCCAGCTGTTATCTCTTAATATAAAAGAGTATATTGCCAATTTTATAGTGCCCTTAATTTGTTGTATCGTCGCGGCAATTACAACCTCGCTGATAACTCAGTTTATTCCACCGTTCAAGTTTATATTATTAGATATTATTATTTCAGCCACCATCTTTTTTATAACCTATTTAGCTCAGTTACTTTTATTTGATAGAAAAAAATTAGTCAACATTGGTTTAATATTATTGCCCAATAATCACCATTTAATCATGCTTGCTAAAAAACTTAATATTCAGGAACCTCAATAACATGAAACTTACTTTTTACAAAGGCGATACTCCCAACTTTGGCGATGACTTAAATAATATTATGTGGGATGCATTGGTTGCCCCTGGCTTTTTTGATGATAACGACGACGAGCTTTTTTTAGGGATTGGTTCAATATTATGGGATTATTTACCTAAAACGCCTAAAAAAATTGTTATGGGCTCTGGATACGGTGGTTACTCTGGTAAACCAAACTTACAAGATGGCAGTTGGGATGTTGCCTTTGTGCGCGGCCCCAGAACGGCCAAGGCACTAAATTTAGACCCCAAATTAGCGATTACCGATGCTGCTATTTTAACTCGGTTTATGAATTTGCCAGCTCAGACTAAAAAATACAAAGTAAGTTTTATGCCACATTGGGAAAGTATTTCCCGTGGTAACTGGCAAAGGGTATGTGAGCATGCTGGAATAAATTATATAGATCCTACAGATCCAAATGTGTTGGCTTCGTTACAAGCCATACAGCAAACTGAATTATTAATAACAGAGGCTATGCATGGCGCTATTTTAGCCGATACGCTTCGAGTTCCATGGTTAGCATTAGAGCCTATTTTCCCACTACACAGGAATAAATGGTTTGATTGGTCAGAATCAATGTCAATTGATCTTAAATTTAATGCAACGCCAAGTTCCTCTATTAAAGATTTATGGTCATATAAAACTGGCAACCGTGGTGTAGGGAAATTTAGCCAACAGTTAGGTAATTTATTTAGCTTTACCGATTCGTATTTTATTGATAAAGCTGCAGAAAACCTATCAATGCTTGCTAAAAAGCATGGGCAACTCAGTGATGATCAGGTTTTTATTAACAAATCAAACATGGCTTTTGATAAATTATCTCAATACTGCAAAATCAAAAGTTTATAGCAATCAATTACCTCGGATTTATGTTTAAGCTCGTGGTTATCTAATATAAATAGTCTTGTGGTTAGGCAAAGGCTAAACAGGAAAATATTATGTTTAAGTATAACATTGGTGTGGTGATCCCTTTTTATCAAAGAGAGCAAGGTATACTCGCGAAAGCTCTGTTATCAATTGCCGCGCAACAAGTAGAAAGTACAGAATTTACGATTGTAATTGTAGATGATGGCTCTCCTATACCAGTTGATGAAGAACTTGCTTCTGTGGCGTTACCTGAACATTGTCGCATAGAGTTAATCACGCAAAAAAATGCAGGGCCAGCAGTTGCCAGAAACACCGCATTAGATTACCTGCAACAGTGTGAAATTAGTACTGTTGCTTTTTTAGACTCAGATGATGTTTGGAAAGAACAACATATTGCAGAAGCGTTATCAGCGTTATCATCAGGTGCGGGATTTTATTTTTGCGATCATAGCCGTTTTAATACAACGCACTCTTGGTTCGCTTCATTGGATTGCTTTAAACATTGGGATGATACGGCTGCCGCTTATGACATTAAGCTAAGTACAGATAAACAATTAGCTGAGCTATCAGGTGCTAATTGTTTTAACTTATTTATTAAAGATTATTTAAGCCAAACCTCGTGTATTGTTTATGATTTTAAATCGCAACCTGATGCACGTTTCGATCCGTCTTTAGTTAGTGCCGGAGAAGACTTTTTTCTCTGGTTACAATTGGTGAGTAACTGCAAAAAAGTAATCTTTTCATTTAATAAAAATACTCATTGTGGTGAAGGAGTAAACATTTATTTTGATTCGTTTGATTGGGGCAAGCTTGCTTCATCAACACAAATAGGGTGTGAATTTATCTTATTTAAAATGATACTGTCTACCTTCTCGTTACAAAAAAGTGAGCATGATTATATTAAGCAAGCGGCTGAATACCACCTTAACCTTTATTCTTATTTGATGATGAAACATTTAATCACAAGAGTAGGTTTTAACCGCCGCTTAGCAAAAATTTTACTAAAAAAGTTCCCATTTTCTATGCTCTCTGTACCATTTCGTTTTATTAGAGCGGCTGTGAATAGGAAAGTTCTTCAAAAATAAAACTGCTATTAACTAAAATAATGAAAAAAATTATTGTAGCCACTCTAACAACAGGCACACGAAACGCCACTTTTAATGAGTGTTTAAAAAGCTTACAGGTGTTAACTAATATCAGCGGATATCAAATAGATATTTTAGTTGTTGAGAATAACCAATATCCAGATGAGCACGTGCGAAAAATTATTAATACATTTGATAAAAGTGAAAGGTGTGTGCAGCATTTACTTGAGCCGATACGGGGAATACCTCATGCAAGAAATGCAGCATTGAACTTTGCGAAAGACAAAGGGTATAACTATTTAGCATTTATAGACGATGATGCTTTTGCTTCCCTAGATTGGATTAAAACATTAGTTAAGGTGAATAAAAACGCGCACGTTACCGCTGGCCCACAGTTAGCAATTTTTCCAGAAGGAACCAGTTCATTTTATCGAAATGCTGTTATATATCATGAGCGGAAAGTAACTGATGGAGCTGCAATAAAGTGGGCGGCAACTAATAATATCCTGATAGATATATATTTTATAAAAGAGAATAAACTTAGTTTTAACCCAGAGCTTATTAATGGCGGCGAAGATAAAGAGTTGTTTTTACGGGTTAACAAGTTAGGCGGTAAGCTTGTATGGAGTGAAAGTGCTGTTGTAAGTGAATATATTGCACAAAGCCGCCTATCGGTTGCATGGGCGATGCGGAGAACGTTTAGAATTGGCGCTACCGGCTTTATGATAGAATCTGCAATTAGAGCGCCTTTTGAAAACTATATAACCTGTATTGTTAAAGGCTCACTTTATTTAGCTAAAGGCCTGTTGTTTTTGCCTTATCATGCGTTATCACCTAAGAGTTCGTTGTTGAATTCTTTATGTGATCTATCTCATGGGGTTGGTTTTTTTTATGGCTTATTTAGTAAAGGCCGAGTTAGTAAGTATACGTAATTTATTTAGGATTAATAATGTCAAACGCTATTGATGTTTCAATTGTAATTGCCGCATGGAATGCACAGGATTTTATTTTAACCGCGATTAATTCTGCTTTGTCACAAAAAGGGGTTTCGGTTGAAGTGTTAGTGGTTGATGATGCATCAAGCGATTCTACCTGTAATGTGGTTGAATCGGTTGAAGATTCTCGTGTCAAGCTTCTTCGTTCTGAGAAAAATGGTGGTCCAGGCGCTGCGAGAAATATCGGCTTTGCTGCAGCGCAAGGGAAATGGATTGCTGTATTAGATTCAGATGATGCAATGCATGAAAGTAGGTTAACAAATATGCTGAGTGCGGCTCCTGTCACCGCTGATGTTCTAATCGATAATTTTTGTGAATTAAATAGTGATGGTGTAATTTCTAAGCCTTTTTATTCATCATCTGACTTACCCTTAGGTGATTTAAGTTTATCGTTTCTTATAAAAACTAATCTCGTATTTTCAAATATTAAATCAACAGGTTATGTTAAACCTTTATTTAAAAATGAGTTTGTTAAAGAAAAGGGTGTTCAATACTGGCCTGAAGTTAGAATTGGTGAAGACTATTATTTTTTAGCGAGTTGCTTGGCAAGTGGTGCAAATGCACACGTACTTGATCAGGCTGGTTATATTTATACTATTCGTGATGGCTCTATATCAAGCAAAATGGAAGTGGCACACATTAGTAAACTGCTATGTTTTGATAAGAAGTTTACGCAGGAATATCAGTTAACAGAATCAGCGCTAAGCGCACAGCAAGCTCGTTATAAAAACTTAAACCGAGCTTATTATTATTTATTGTTGGTAGAACAAATTAAAACACGCCAATTTCTTCCTGCTTTACTTAACATCCTTAAAAACCCTTCAAGTGCTTTGTTGTTAAGCCTACCCATTAAGAAAAGGTTATTCTTTTGGTAAAAAACTTATGATCAAATAGTTGTTATTAATAGATTCAACGGGTTGGATTATTTAGATTAAGTTGTGCAATGCGTCGAATTTGTATTGCCCACTTTTTATTCGATAAATAAAATAATAATTTTTATGTGTTCTCCAGTATAAAGTAATGGCTAACAACAAGTATTCGTAAATGGCTTCTATTCAATCTCTTCAGTTAAATTTTAATATAAAATACCTTAATGAGTAATTAGTATAGCGGTCAAATAAAAGACTAAGCATGATTAATTAACAACTCAGATTTTTCTTAAGAAATACCTTTTTTAACTACCTTTTAAAATATCAAATTTAAATAAATAAAAATTATGATGTAAGTTTTTTGGCTTAGTCTGTCTTTAGTATTTAATAATAAGCGTTGAAATTTATGCAACAAAAAATTAACATTTAACAGTACTTTTGGGTTCATATTTGTTATTTTTAATTATTTTTTTGACTTTAATTTACTCTAAGTCATTGATTTTAGCTTTTTGTTCCTTTTTAAGGGGTGGTTAATTGGTACTTTTGTAGTGTTTTTGTTCCTTTTGATTTTATTTGTGTATATAATGTTCACCAGAATTCGATGGATTAACTTTCGTTAAACAAATGACTTTAATTTGGTGCCATTAATGCACTTTTTCATTTTGAGGGAAAAAATGACTAACTCACTATTAAAATTTAAAAAATTGAGTGCAGTGATCGCACTTACTTTAGCCAGTTCTTCAACGCTAGCCGCAGACTTAGGCGTCGCCAATAATTTTTCAGCATTTGTTTTTAACGATTTTAAATCGAACTTTGGCCGTGCTGACGGCGCAATTGCAGCCGGTGAAATAGACCTTAAAGGGTACAGTGTAGGTTACAGACGCCCTTCAAACCCAGGTGAATACTATTTAGTTAGTGAGTCAAGTATAGACTTTAAATATGGTCGCCAATATGTAGGTAGTATGGTTGCTAGCGGTGGTACGGATGTTAACTGGGCTGTGCGTTGGGGTATGGAACGAGGCTCTCAAATTTTATCTAATCAAGAACAATCGGCACTACCATTTAATTTTGATGAGCAAGAACAATATTACAAAGATTTAAGCGTCCAATTAAGTGAACTTAACGCTACAGGTTCTGTATCAAGCAAATGGGGTGGCCTTTACTTACAAGGTGATGGCAGCTCTGATACACAAGTATTTAATTTAGATGCACGTGAATTTGCTAAAGCGCATACTTTTAAGGTGTGGGGAATACCAAGCGATGCAACTGTAGTTTTTAACATTACAGGCGATGACAACGTAAATGTTAAAGGTAAAAGCTTTGCATGGTTACGTGCCCATGCAACTAAAACCGTATTCAACTTTACTAATGCACAAAAGCTAGACATTAAAGGCAACCGTTGGGAAGGTGTTATATTGGCACCTTACGCAGACATTAGAGGTGTTTACGGTACAGCAAAAATGCCAGTTATTGGCCAAAGCTTTTATGGTTCTATGGCATTGTTAGGTGGCGAGTTTAATGGTGAATTACCCGCATTAGCTGAACCCATAGCACCATTTGCAATGGAACAAAAATGGAGTTGGAATTCTAGCGACTTTATGCCTGAATATAATCATGTAATGTCTACCCCTGCAGTTGTGCAATTAAACGATGATAATGGCGATGGTATAATTGACAATAAAGATGTAGCTGATGTAGTTGCTGTTACCTTCAAAAAAGATAGTTACTCTCGCGGTATCGTAAGAGCATTAAGCGGTATTGATGGCTCAGAGTTGTGGGATTATTCGCAAGGCGCGATTAAAGCGGATGCTACATATTCACCTGCTGCAGCTGATTTTGACGGTGATGGCATTGTTGAAATTGTGGTTGCCAGTCGTTGGCCTAATGAATCGGGTAATAGTATTATATCGGTTATCGATAATCAGGGTGTGATTAAAAAGCAAATAACAAAAGCGAATGCACCTGATTGGGAAACTGTGGGCAATATTGACATAGCAGATATTAACAATGATGGATCTTTAGAGTTCACCTTGGGTAATGCGGTTTATAACTATGATACAGGTGCATTATTTGAGTTTAATGTAAATTGGTCACCGTCATCAATAATGTTTGATTCAAACAATGATGGCGCACAAGAAATTTTTGCACGAGGGCAGTTGCACGATAATAACGGTGCTGTACTTTGGGAATACGGACAAGAAAGTGAGCTTTGGTTTTCGTCTATAGCAGATATTGACAGTGATGGCCAGCCAGAGGTTATTCTATCAGTCCCTTATTCAATTTCAGAAACTGATATGATTCGCCTGGTCGCATTAGAAGCTAACGGTAACGTAAAATGGGAAGTTGACACTGGTTCAATCGCAGGAGGCGGCGCACAAGCTATTTCAAACTTCTTAGGTTCAAAAAATCTAGGCATTGTCTATGCTGGTTACAATGCGGTTTCTATGTTTGATAAAGATGGGCAATTAGTTTGGTCTGTGCCTAACAAAGACAGTAGCGGTAGAATTGGTGTGAGCGCCTATGACTTTAATGGCGATGGCATTGATGAAGTAATAGTACAAAATCATCTAACAGTTCGCGTTTTAAATGGCCTTAATGGTGAAGTGTTATCGACAGTTGCAAACTCAACAGCGTCACTTTGGGAATATCCTATAGTGGTTGACTTAGCCGGTGATAACAATGCCGAGCTAATTACGGTTTCTAATAGTCATGATAGTCGTTATAACATTAACAATGGTGTGACTGTGTATGGTGCTGTTGAAGGTGCTAAACCATGGGAAAATGCAACCCGCATTTGGAACCAGCACTCTTTTCACCAAACTAATATTAACCAAAATGGAACTGTACCAACAGTAGAGTTACCAAGTTGGTTAAACAATAATAGTTACCGCTCTAGTACTATTAAATAAAAAGTACTTTTAGCAAATAAAAAGCCAATTAACTTTTAATTGGCTTTTTATTATTAAATAGTTGTTTAAAATAATTGGCAATTATTTACGTTTAATTTGAGGCTTTTTTGTCAAACTTACAGCAAGACCCAGCAATTAGAAGTTTACTAAATCGGATGCCTAAAAGCATTCAAACGACCTTTACCGATGATCAGCTCGCCCATTTAAAAATAGCCATTGGTGCTAGGCAATGGGGTAACCATGCAGTTGATTGTAGAGGTGTTATTAAGCTATTTAAATACCGTTATTACTATGTAGTATTAGCAGGGCGAAATAAGCGAGAATTAAGCGCTAAAGAGCAGAGAATAGCAAAGCTTGGACAAGCTTTAGTGTTAAGTGTTGTTTTAACGTTAAGTGTTCTACTTATGTTGTTAATAACCTACTTGGTTAAGTCGGCATTAGGTATAGATATTTTTGAAGGGTATTCTTTTGGTGTTTGGGGTTGGTTTAAGGGACTATTTAATTAGGCAAAGCCATACGATAGCTATTAAATATAAATTTATTAGTAAACTAATGCATAGTAGATAACTTTTACAGGCATAAAAATTAGTACTTTTGTCGGAATCAGCAATTGAACAAAACTTGCTGATGCTATATGATCGCTTTGGATTTTGTGGGGTCAACTCACACTGAATTAGCTACAAGGAATTAAGCAAAATGACATCTCCAAGGACTTTTAAACCTTCAGGTTCCTCTGATGCCAATTTTTACCGATTATTTGATATATTTGCGCTGTTTTTAGCTTTTCAGTGCGCAGCCTTATTCTACAGTTTTAAACTCACTCCTATTTATGTCGTTTCAGCCTTAACTGTTGCATTAATTTATTTGTACAGTGCCGAGCTATTTTCTACCTACCGCTCTTGGCGTGCGGGTAAATTTAGAACTATGGTGTTGTGTGCATGGGGCAGTGTTTTAATTGCCTTTGCGTTTTTGCTGGTTGTTTCTTTTTTATTTAAGTTTTCTGAGTCGCTCTCTCGCGTGGGAGTAGCTATTTGGTTTATGCTTAGCGTTTCGTATTTATATATTTGGCGTTTGGGTGTGTATTTGTATAAGCGCAATCGCCGCAAATTAGGATTGTCTCAACGCAATGTTGCTATTATTGGTGCTACAGAATCTGCTGCATACTTACATACTGAAATTGTAAAACACGATGAGTTAGGGTTTAACTTTAAAGGCTTTTACGACGACAGAAACCCAGAGCGCCTGTTTGAACAACTCGAACAACAAGGTGTTGAAGGTCGTATTCAAAGTGCGGTAGACGCAGCACGCAATGGCGACATAGACATACTTTACATTGCACTCCCTATGAAAGCACAAAAGCGAATAGCTGATATTTTATTACAGCTAGGCGATACCACTGTTGACGTGCACATAGTGCCAGACTTTTTATTGTCAAACTTGATACATGCCCGCATTGAACATGTAGGTGCTGTGGATACACTAAGCGTGTTTGAAGCACCATGTATTGGTGCCCACGAATTTATAAAGCGAACAGAAGATATAGTGGTTTCCACTATTATTGTTGCTTTAATTACTCCTGTATTATTAACGATTGCTGCCGCAATCAAGCTGACATCTAAAGGGCCCATAATATTTAAGCAAGATCGCTATGGCTTAGATGGGCAAAAAATAAAAGTCTGGAAGTTTCGCTCTATGACGGTAACCGAAAACAGCGATGTGGTGACCCAGGCAACAAAAAATGATGCCCGCATTACTCCATTAGGTGGTTTTTTACGCCGTACCAGCCTTGACGAACTGCCGCAATTTATAAATGTTTTAAAAGGCGATATGTCAATTGTTGGCCCAAGGCCACATGCGGTTGCACACAATGAAGAGTACCGAAAAAAAGTAGAGTTTTACATGTTTAGGCATAAAACCAAACCAGGCATTACCGGTTGGGCACAAATTAACGGCTGGCGCGGCGAAACCGATACTTTGGATAAAATGGCTAAGCGAGTTGAATACGATTTACATTACATTAAGCATTGGTCTTTATGGTTTGATGTTAAAATAATTTTTATGACAATTTTTAAGGGATTTAAAAGTGAAAATGCGTACTAATACAATTACACCTTTACTTGTTGCGTTAGGTTTATCAGCACCTGCATTGGCTGTAGAATTACAACCAGGCAGTGTAATGACCAAAGATGGCGCTGAGGTTACACCTATGCTGCAGCTGGGTGTAAGTAGCAACGACAACTTTTTTAGCACTCCAGAAAACACCGAGTCGCGTTTAATATGGAATATAGCGCCGAGTTTAGAAGCGCTTATTGAAGACGGCCCTGACAGCTATAAATTTGACATTGCATCAAGCACGTCGTTTCATAATAAAGACACCACTGATAATTTCACTCAAGTAAACTTGGGTGCAGGTGTACATAAAGAGTTCACTAGTCAACACCGTTTAGATGTTACAGGTAATGCTGACTGGTTATACGAGCAAAGAGGGGCTGGTTTAACTGAAGGTCAAGGCAGCGTTATAGCTGAACCAACACATTACCAACAACAAAACTTGGAAGCTCGCTACGAATACGGTGCACAAAGCTCTAAAGCACAGGTTGCTTTAACAGCAGGTTACTATAACAAAAACTATCAAAATTTTACTGCTGTGTCACAGTACCGTGATTACGATAAACCTATGTTGGGTATTATTGGTTATTACAATACCCAAGCAGGCACGCGTACCTTTTTAGAAGTAAAGCAAGAAAACTACCGTTATGATGTAATTGACTCAAACGGTATTACCCGTGACTCAGACGATGTAAAAGTATTATTAGGTATGGAGTGGGAAGCCACAGCCGTTACTACTGGTTCATTTAAAGTGGGTTACCAAAATAAAGATTTTGAGTCGAACCTGCGCGATAACTTTAGTGGTTTAAGTTGGGAAGCCGCTGCTGTTTGGAAGCCGCTTTCTTATTCTACGCTGCAACTGGTAACAAAACGCGCGGCAAAAGACCCTTTATTACAAGGTGATTACATTAAAGAGAGTGTTTATGGTGCTACGTGGCAGCATGATTGGAGCGACTATTTAAGCTCTGTAGTAAGCGCTAATTATGTAGAACAGCAATATTCAGGTAACTTAAACCGTAAAGACAAAGTTAAAAATGCTCGCTTAGGCTTAAATTATTTAGCTAGTAATTTTGGTATGGTAACGGGCTATGTTGATTTTATAGATCGTAACTCAACCCAAACTGATATTGAATTTGACCGCGTAATTGTAGGCCTTAACTTTACATTTGCATTAAAGGGAAATGAATGAAGGTTAGAATTTTAATAGGCTTAATATTGTTACTAAGCTTTGGTAGTTTTGCGAACGATTCGCAAAACTACATTTTAGGTGCGGGCGACAAAATTGAAATTAAAGTATTTGGTCAGCCAGGTTTAGATGTAACCTCACTGCTCGGCAATAGCGGTGATATTAATTACCCTTTTTTGGGTAAAGTTAAACTGGTGGGCTTAACTGTCGCACAAGTCGAGCAAACAATAAGCGAAGGCTTACAGCCTGATTATTTAGTTAACCCTAATGTTTATGCGCAGGTAGTAGAGTATCGACCTTTTTATATTCATGGAGAGGTTAAAAAGCCGGGTGGATACCCTTACCAACCTGCTATGACAGTAAACCAAGCAATAGCATTAGCCGGTGGGTTAACCGAGCGCGCCTCAGTTGATAAAATATTTATTTTTAAAGAGCAAACCAAACAGCAGCAACAAAAAGGTAGTTTAAACAGCCAAATTGCAGCGGGTGACACCATAAAAATAGAGCAGCGCTTGTTTTAAGCAGTTTAAGGCAGTAATTAAAAAATGAATACACACTCTGAAAAACCTAACAACAACGAGGAAGTTATTGATTTAGGTGCTTATCTTAATGTTATTAAGCAAAGTAAATGGAAAATATTAGGTTTTGCCATTGTAGTTACCTTATTAACTATAATGTTTGCGTTAACGTTAGTGCCTAAGTATGTGGCCACAGCCACTTTATTGATTGAGTCGGAGCAAACCAAAGCGGTCAGCTTTGATGAAATTTATGGCTTAGATTCTACTAAAAAAGAGTATTATTTAACCCAGTTTGAAATTATGAAATCAGATAGTATTGCCCGCGAGGTAATTACTAAACTTAATTTAAAAGATCACACAGATTTCATAGGTAAACCATCGCTTACTGGCGAGTTAAAAGGCATGGTTAAACAGTTACTGCCTTTTTTAAACAAAAAAGAAACCTCTGTTATTAGTCAAGAAGAACAGGCTGAACGACAAATGTTAGGTTTACTCGCTGGGTTTAAGTCTCGTTTAAATGTTTCACCTATACGCAATACCCAATTAGTGCGCGTAAGTTTTGAGTCGAGCGATCCGAAGTTGGCTGCGTTAGTCGCTAATACTGTGGGTGAGGCTTACATAGAAAGCCAAATGCGCGCTAAAATGGGTATTACTCAGCAGGCATCAAGCTGGTTAAATACGCGTTTATCTGAATTGCGTATACAACTAGATAGCTCTGAAGTGCGTTTGCAAGCCTATAGAGAAGAGCAAAAGCTAGTAGATATTGAAGGTATAGCAGGGCTGGTTACTCAAGAGCTTGAACAAATGTCTAAACAGTTAGTTGATGCGCGTGCGGCTAAAAATAACCTAGAAAGCATTAACCGTGTCATTAACGAATATGGTAACGAAAACATAGAGCTACTTGGGAGTATGCCTGAGATTACTTCACACCGTGTAGTACAAGATGTTAAACGCGAGGTGGTACTCGTTGAGCGTAAAGTCAGTGAGCTTGGCGAGGTTTATGGCCCTAAACATCCCAAAATGATCTCAGCTAAGGCTGAGCTTGCAACCGTAAAATCAAACCTTAATAAGCAAATTAAAGGTTTAATTACCGGTATAGAAAAAGAGCTCAATAGAACAACGCGGACTGTCAATGCGCTTGAGCGTGATTTAGCTAAAATTCGCGCTGAGTATCAAGAGATTACCCGCAAAGAAACCCAATATAATCAGTTAAAGCGTGAAGTTGAGACAAATCGTAATATTTTCAATACCTTTTTATCACGCTCTAAAGAAACCGAAGTAACCAGTGACTTCAGCTCAGCTGCCGCTCGTTTTACAGACCGTGCTTATGCACCAAACGAACCGAGCAAGCCTAACAAAAAGTTAATTGTTATTTTAGCCTTTGTTGCAAGTTTTGGTTTTGCAGTGGTAATGACCTTTGTTTTTGATGCCTTAAATGACACAGTTAAAAACAAAAACGATGTAGAAAATAAACTTGCGCAGCGTATGCTTGGATTATTGCCTCACGTTGCTATCCCTAAAAAGGGCTTTTTTCCGATTCATGCTTATTTGGAGGATACCTATCGTCGCTTTGCTGAGTCGGTACGTACCTTCCGCACTAGTTTATTGCTCACCCATTTAGATAGAGCGCATCAGGTTATTGCGGTTACCTCTACTGCCCCAGGAGAAGGTAAAACCACCACCTCTGCTAATTTAGCGATGTCGTTGGCACAAATGGGCAAGGTATTACTGATTGATGCAGACTTACGTAAACCAACGTTAGCTAAACGATTTGATATACCGGTATTTCACCCAGGTTTAAGTAATTTAATGATTGGTACAGATCAATTAGCTGAATGTGTGCATATTGATATTCAATCGGGTGTAACTATTATGCCAAGCGGTCAAATACCATCTAATCCACTTGAGCTTTTATCAAACCCACGTTTTGCTGAATTACTCACTGAGTTAAAAGCGCAGTACGATCATATTATTGTGGATACTCCGCCTACCCAAGCGGTAAGTGATGCATTAGTAATTGCGCAAAGTGTTGATTCGGTTGTGTATGTTGTTAAGTCAGACGTTACCCGTATTAAACCAATTACAGCTGGCCTTGAGCGTTTATTTGAAGTAAAAGCCCATGTTGCTGGTGTGGTACTTAACAAGGTAGATATGAGTAAATCTAAAGATGAGCATAGTCATGGCTACTATGATTATTACGATTACTCACAGCAACCTGAAAAGCCACAAGTGTAATTAAGTAATTTATGATTGATATTCATACGCATATTTTGCCGGGTATTGATGATGGCGCTAAAGATTTAACTGAATCTTTAGCGCTTTTAAAATTGGCTGAAAACGACGGTATTACTCATATGGTGGCAACGCCACATATACATGTGGGTCGCTTTAACAATGCGACTAATCAAATACAAAACGATTTACAAAGTTTAAAGCTAGAGGCACATAAAGAAGGTATTAATGTAAAATTAGCTGCCGCTGCAGAGGTACGTTTAGACGTAGAACTGATGGCAATGGTGATGGCTAATAAACTGCCTTTTATTGGTAAAATAGCAGACAAAAATGTGTTGTTATTGGAGTTACCGCATTCACACATGCCACAAGGTTACGATAAGTTTATACAGTGGCTCGCCAAACAAAACATACGCGTTATTATTCCGCACCCAGAGCGCAATCGCGATATTCAGTCCAACCTTTATTATATTCAACACTTAAAGCAGTTAGGCTGTGATTTTCAGTTAACAGCATCGAGTATTGAAGGGGAGTGGGGCGAAAGCGCACAAACTATAGCGTTACAAATGCTAAAAGATGGTTTAGTGAACTATGTTGCCTCTGATGCTCATTCAGTAAAGCGCCGACCGCCTATTTTAAGCCAAGCTAAAAATACAGTAGCGCAGTTAATAGGTGAAGAGCAGGCTACAGCGCTTTTTGTAACTAACCCGCTGCAATTAACCGAGAGCTTATTTAATGACTAAATTAAACATGGTCAAGGTAGTGCCTGCTGTTATTTTAGCTCTAATAGTGCTTGTAATTGCATATAGCAGCATGCAAAGTATGCGCGCTAATGCATGGTACTTTCATGCGCTTAATATTGTGCAAGAGTCGGATGGTACTTTATCTGGTTCATCGCTTCAAGCTGCAGAAAATGCGATTACGTTAGCTACGAATATGGATCCCGAGCATCCTCATTATTGGCATTTTTTAGCCCATATAAAATTACTAAGCCTCAGTGGTGTTGATACCACATCAAGTGATCAAGCCGAACAAGTTAAGCAAACATATCAACAAGCTGAGCAGGCGTTATTAAAGTCGGTTGAGCTTAGAGAAACTTGGGCGCAAACGTGGATGAGTTTGGCGCAGGTTGTAAGTTATCAAGAGGGACCAACAGAGCGGGTATACAATTATATTCAGCAAGCCAAAAAAGTTGGCCCGTATAAGTTAGATATTCATTTAGGTATTATTCAAATAGCTTTAATGCATTGGAGTGAACTACCACCTACCTACAAAGTCCTTTATGTGAATGAGCTTAAATTAGCCTCTAAATATGGTTATAAATTTTATGATGTGTTTAGTATGGCTGAGCAAATGAATCGTTTGCCAATAGTGTGTTTATCGCTGCAATTTGGTTCTCATTATGAGGCTATTAGAGGCAGTTGGATGTTTAATAAATACTGTGGTTAAAACACGCGCTACGAGCTTCGAGATATGGGCTGCGAGGTACGTGCTAAGGTCTCAGATCTTAGGGTTGCTTGTAGACGCATAGCTTGCTTGCGTAAGAAGCGCAGCTTCTATTTTTATCTTCTAAATGCTAAGTGTCTATAACTTCTTTTTTTTAAATAATTCACCAAGACCAAATTGCACTGAGAGAAGCGAATGAGAAGTAAATGAGAAAACACTAACGACTAGGTCTAGTTATTAATTAAAATATTCTGTATTTGTCACTATCTCTAAAAGCGCAGCGCCTCTTAACCCTTCTTGTTCATGATTTTCTTAGATTTAATTGTACTGAGAGAAGCGAATGAGAAGTAAATGAGAAACCAAAGCCACTAACCTAAGTACTAATTATTTTGTCACTACCTCTAAAAGCGCAGCGTCTCTTAGCCCTCTTTGTGCATAATTTTCTTAAAGATCTTATTGCACTGAGAGAAGGGAATGAGTAGTAAATGAGAAACCAAAGCCACTAACCTAAGTACTAATTATTTTGTCACTTCCTCTAAAAGCGCAGCGTCTCTTAGTCCTCTTTGTGCATCTTCACTTAAGAGAATATTAACTATCAAGTTGATTGAAAAATCATAAATTAAAGCGCTTGATACCATCAACCAACTTTAGTGTATTAAAGTTAATTAGTAAGCCCGTATTTATATTTGATAGCTTCATATATGTAATCAACTGCGCTGAGTGAATAGGTTGTAGTTTATCAACGGCCTTCAGTTCAATTATTAATTCATTTGGTAATAAAATATCCAATTTATAACCTGTTGCAATATATTGTTCCTTGTAAATTATTGGTAGTTCAACTTGATTTTTAATAAATAACCCAGCCTGACATAACTCATACATTAAACAAGATTCATAGCTTGACTCCAATAAGCCAGGGCCTAAAGTTTTGTGTACCTCTATTGCGCAGCCAATTACTGTTTGTGTTAACTCGTCAATGTGCATGATTATCCTTATTCAATGGTAACTTTAAGAGTTAGATTTTTTATTTCTACTTGTATTGATTTAAACTGATTATAGTTTAGTAAAGTAATTTATCCTTTACTCAACAATGCAAAGCTTACCTCACATAGAAAATTGTATGAGAAAACATTAAATACTAGGCCTAGTTATTAATTAAAATATTCTGTATTTGTCACGTCCTCTAAATCGCAGAGCCTTTTCATCCTTTATATGAATAATTTACTAAGACCTAATTGAACTGAGAGAAGCGAATGAGGAGCAAATGAGAAGATCAAACAGATCTTAGGTAGAGCTCATAACTTATAGACGCTGAGCTTGCCCGCGTGAGAAGTACAGCTTCTGATTTTTAAGTGTCATCCTCTAAAAGCGCAGCGTCTCTTAGCCCTCTTTGTGCATAATTTTCTTAAAGATCTTATTGCACTGAGAGAAGGGAATGAGTAGTAAATGAGAAATCAAAGCCACTAACCTAAGTACTAATTATTTTGTCACTACCTCTAAAAGTGCAGCGTCTCTTAGCCCTCTTTGTGCATAATTTTCTTAAAGATCTTATTGCACTGAGAGAAGGGAATGAGTAGTAAATGAGAAATCAAAGCGACTAACCTAAGTACTAATTATCGGAGTTTTTCAAGTTAGTTGTCGCCTCAAGTTAAATTTTATGCCGCCCGCATTTCTTCTTTTTTCTCAGGGTTTAAATTTACTTCATTTATCATTGACCAGTCTCGTGACTTCCCTGACCAACGGCTTGGGTTATTCAATTTAGCTGCGTCGTTTAC
>NZ_JQFL01000033.1:0-30670 GCF_000764215.1 Pseudoalteromonas sp. ND6B | reverse complement strand
CTAAGTAAAGCGATTAGAGTAGCGTTGCTATAGCAGTTTCGCTCGCGCGGAGAAAATTGCAATACTGAGAAAAAATCGATCGCAACCATCCTAGATGGTTTTAAACTAAGAACATACCCAAGACAATTTATTAAAAATTAGTTTTTACACAGTCTGGGCCAGTAACAGGAGTAACACCTTCATTACTATCGCTAAGGGCTACATCGCCGGTATTAGGACCACCATCACCCGCTTCGGCTTTTAATAACCAAGTAGTTGAAGATGTTGGTGGCGTTACTACTTTCATATCAAAGGTGAGTCGACCATTTAAATCAAGTAGAGGTGATGCATCAAATGGAGATGAAGTGCCAGTAAAATCATCAGGGAAGTGACCACCGCGGGTAGAGAAACCAAGCACAGTCCCGTTATTATCGTTAATGTTAAACTTAATTACGTCGCCTTTGTCAGCGTCAGTAATGGTTTCTGGTGTTGTTCCACCGCAACAATCCCATGCGATCCAGTTGGCATTTAAGCTGCCATCAAAAATATCAAGATTCTTTGCAACACCATCACTTGGCGGGGTAGGTACAGGGGCTTTACCTTCAACAAGTGCATCTTCTAGGCTATCGTAACCTGGGCGTACTGTTTCACAGCCTTTACCTGTGGTTGGGTTAGAGGCACATTCGTAAACACGCACGTAATCAATTTCAAAACTTTGACCTTCTGCAAATGCTGCAGCGTCAACGCCTAAGTTATTTACGTTTTCAGGCCAATCACCACCAACAGCATTGTTTAAAATAAGGTAAAAGTCTTTATCAAATGGGGCATTATCCCAATGCGTTGTTAGCTCGCCGCTACCTTGTTCAAAGTATTCAGCAAACCAACCTTTATGCTTTAAGCCAACAGGTTCATCTTTTGAATTGTAACGAACTTCAGAGCGACGTTGAGTGGCGTATAAATAGCCATCTACGTACCAGCGAATTTCGCCTTCTTGCCATTCAATTGCGTAAGTATGAAAATCGTCTGCAGGATTCATCCCTTCAGGGAATGTATACGCTTTACCTGAACTTGAGTTATTTGGCCATTCGCGACCATAGTGAAGTGTGCCATGAATATTAGCTTCAACGGTGCCATCTTCAGCAACTGTTTTTAAATTTACCGCTTCTAAAATATCAATTTCGCCAGAGCGCGGCCAAGTACCATATTCTTCATCGGTTGGCATCATCCAAAAAGCTGGCCAGCTACCTTGACCCGAAGGCAACTTTGCACGCATTTCAAAGCGGCCATAAGTAAAGTCTGCGTTGTAACGGGTGTTTAAACGGGCTGATGTGTATGGTTTTTCTGCGCCTTCTTCTGCAGGTAAGGCGACTATGTTTAGTACACCGTCTTTAATAAAGGCGTTTTCTTCACTGTCGGTATAACATTGTTTCTCGTTGTTACCACCGCCAGCGCAGTTTAATTCAAAGTTCCACTTGTTAGTATCAATACTAGTGCTGTCAAACTCATCGTTCCATACCATACGCCAGTCAGAGACTGGTTCAGTAGGGTTTACTTTTTCAATATCTGTAGTAGTGGTTGCTGCGTCACCACCACAACCCGCCAGAGATGCTAATGAAATAGCAGCCAAAAGGCGAGTAATGCGTGTTGTTTCAATGTTCATAACTGAACCCCGTTCAACTGATTATTGTCAGAATATAGTGTATTTGTTGATTTTTTCATTTTTGTAAGCGCTTACATTTTTATGTGTGATAAATGTAAGCGCTTACAAATAATATGGGGGATTTTTAACTGGGTCAAGAATTTGTTTAAATAATTTACAATTGATTTACTTTTAACAGGGTGTTTTTGTTAACAGGAACGGTTAAACGCCCAAGTAATGTTATAAATAAAGGTTTAAAAGGTGTACATGGGCGTTTTCATTAGCCGTATTGCTATTTTTTAAATGGCATTATTAACAATTGCCACAATGATGAATTTTGTGCGGGGTTTGGGTATTGGCTCAAACCAAGTGCAATACGTTTATCAGGCTGGCTTGCCTGTGATTTATAGCTGCCAAAAAGTCTATCCCACCAAGTTACACTAAACCCAAAGTTACTGTTTGTTTCTTCGGGGTTTTGGCTGTGATGTATGCGGTGCAGCGCTTGGGTGATAAGGATGAGGCGCAGTGGTTTTTCTATTGCGCTTGGCAAGCGAATATTTGCGTGGTTAAACAGTGCTAACCCATTGAGTGTTATTTCAAATATAAGTACTGCAATGGCGGGCACGCCAAGAGCAGTTATGGCGGCAAGCTTTATCAATATGCTAAGACCTATTTCAATAGGGTGAAAGCGCAGCCCAGTGCTTGTATCTACGTGCGCATCAGCATGGTGAACACGGTGTAAACGCCATAAAATTGGAATTTTATGAAATAATCTGTGTTGCCAATAAATCAGTATATCTAGCAACAGCAGGCTAAGTATAATTGCTACTGAAAGAGGCATAGTTAGTTGATTAAACACACCGATACTATGTTCTTGGTTATAAAGCGCGGCGGCGGTTAACCCTAAAGGAACCGCTAACCGAGCAATCACTGAAGAGGTAAATACAAGACCAAAATTCGCAACCCAACGTTTAGTGGCTTTTATGGGCGATTGCCGTGCAGGGGCTTGCCACTCAAGCAGCATCATTATGACTAAAATACTTACAAAACATCCAAGCCGCCACCATAATTCGTTAGCCATTAGTAGCCTCCGTTTTACTGATATTAGCTTCTTGTTGTTTTAATGTGTGATAACCGCCATAAATACGGGTGAAAATCGTTATGGCGCAAGCTGCAGCAAATAAGCTGGCCATTATGGCAAAGTGCTGCGGCCAAATACAAAAGGCAACAAATAAGGCAATGGTTTCTGTGCCTTCGGTTAAGCCATTTAAGTAGTAAAAACTTTTATATTTAAATTGTGGTTTGTCGAGTTTAAATTTTTCAGCGGCAATTGCAAAGGCCAAAAAGCTGGAACCGGTACCTATAAAAGTAGCCAGTAAAATAGCACCTGCAATGGCATTTTGTGCTGGATTAGCCAAAATAAAGCCCAGTGGAATCGCTGCGTAAAATAAAAAGTCGAGAGTAATATCTAAAAACCCACCCGCGCTAGAACTTTGATTAGCATAGCGGGCTAATGCGCCATCCAGTCCATCTAAAATTCTATTCAACGCAATGGCGATTAATGCGCCATACCACATTTCAAAGGCAAGTAAAGGCACGGCAAATATACCCACTAAAAAACCAAAAACAGTGAGTTGATTAGCTGTAATGCCGCTTTTATTAATGAGCATAACAACCGGTGTTAGTAGTGGCTTTATAATGGGGGTAACAAATTTATCTAACATACGTATTGCCTTGAATATGAGTCAGGTTTTAAGCATCAGTGCCTAAAGTAATCACTTTGCCAGCTGTTGCCTCCGCGTCACTGTGGTCGTGCGTAACCATAATGGCAGGCAATTTATGCTCGCGTATTTGACTAAACACCAGTTCGCGGGTATCAACACGCAATTGGGTGTCGAGTTTACTAAAAGCCTCGTCGAGTAAAATAGCTTTAGGTTCGCTGAGCAACATGCGTAGCAGTGCAACACGCGCTTGCTGCCCACCAGATAGACTGTCGGGATGGCGGGCTGCCAATCCTGTTAAGCCAACTTGTTCTAGGGCGTGGTCTATTTTTTCAAGACGCTGCTTTTTATTGCCTTTGGGCATAGCAAAGGCAATATTTCCTGCCACTGTTAAATGCGAAAACAATAAAGCGTCTTGGTAGAGCACCCCAATATGGCGTAAATGCGGGGGGGTGTTATCTATATTTTGATCATTTAGCCATACTTCGCCTTGTGCCCTAAAGTCTTTGGGCAAACAGCCTGTAAGCCAATTTAATAAGCTTGACTTGCCACTGCCCGATGGCCCCATAATGGTGAGTATTTCGCCGCCATTTACTTGCTCGTTTAAGCTTAGTAACAGCTCGCCTTGACGATAAAGCTGACAATCTTTGATGTGTAATGATGACTGCATTAAATAGCCTTAATGGTTTTATAGTTAAGCGCGCGCTTTAAAAAAGTATTTAGGTAACACCCATGCCACACCAAAACCAATTAGCGGTAATGCCATTTGTAAAATGGCGTAAACTGCACTGGTACGTCTGCTTGCGCCATTAGCAAGGGTTACTGCTTCGGTGGTAATGGTACTTATACGCCCGCCACTGGCTAAAAGTGTAGATAAATACTGGCCAAAACTAATCGCCAGCCCAAGCGCTATCGCGATTAAAATAGGGGCGAATAGTTGTGGCAATTTAACCTGTAAAAACACTTTGCAGGGACTTGCCCCCAAGCTTGCGGCAACGCGCGCTAATCGAGGGTCTAAACGCCTGTAACTATCGGCAATAGATAAAAAAACATACGGTAAAACAAATAAAACGTGCACAAATATCACATTAAAGAAGGCATGCTGGCTATTGAGCAGTTGTTGTAACCACACAATACCAAATAAAAACGCAATACTGGGCACTAATAAAGGAAGATAAATAATTAACTGTGTCCATTTCGACATGGATTTCGCGTTTAACTGCTCGGCTTCTAAGCACAGCAATACCATAGTGATAGCAAACAGCGTACTTATTCCCCCTATTATTAAGGTATTAAACAAGGGAGTATGTATTTGTGTAAATGCATGTTGAAAATGCAGAAATACCACGCTTGAGGGCACGGTATCCGGAAAGCGCCAATAGCCCGCTATTGACCACATCACTAACCCAATTAGCGCAGCAACAATAAACGTTAAAATTAGACTTGTGGATGCATGAGTAAACGTGCGGATCAGTTGATGTGCATACTGGCGACGGCCATTAATAAGTGATTGCTTAAAAACTAGAGCAATGATTTTTTCAAGCAATAGCCACGTTAAGAGTAGTCCAACAGTGACCGCTAATTGTAACAGGGCACCCGCCGAGGCTTTTATTCGCAGGTTTAAATCTACATCGTTAAACCAGTGCATTATAGCAACGGCTAAAGTGGGTGGTGTATTTGGGCCAAGAATGAGTGGCATTTCAACGCTGGCGCTGGCATAAGCAAGTACTGCAAAAATAGGTAAACGTAACAGTGGGTATAAACTGGGTAGCACCACTTTAAAAAACGCCACCATAGGGTAATAACCTAAATTAACCGCAATTTGATGCTGCTTGCGTAGCTTTTTGCCAAGTTCGGGTTGCGCCAAAACACCCAATGCAATCAGTAGTAAAAAAGGTAACTCTTTAAGCACAAGCCCAATAATAATGCTCCAGCCAAAAGCGTCGTAAGGTAACGCGCCTTCTGGCGCTAATTGCCAGCCAGTTAACCATGGAGAAAATAAACGAGTAAATAACCCCGATGGCGCAATTAAAAAACTCACCGCAATCGCGGCAGCGGCATGCGGAATAACCAATATTGGACTTAAAATATATTCAATGCGTTTAAGCCACGCACTATTAAAAAACGCGCCAAGCATAATGATCATCAGCACAAACGCGATTAAGGTACTAATAAGCCCTGTTCGTATGCTCAGCCCTACCATGTGTGTTAATCCAGGCGTTTGCCATAATGCGTTAAATCCTGCTAAGCCAATATTTGTTTCATTGAGTGCCGGCGCCCAACCAAAGGCAGGTAAAAGCACGCCGATTACCCCCCCTAAAACGGGTAAAGTAAGCAATGCGACCAAACAGTAAGGACTTATTTTGACCAAAAAGGTAAATAGGCTATTTAAAGTGGGTACTTTATTCATTGACTTACCCCATAGCGCGTTTGCCAACCTTGCATTATGGCATTAACCCAACTTGGGTGAGGCTCACTGAGTGTGCGTTTTATGCTATTAAAGGGCAGCGCACTTGGGTGCGGTTGTGTGGTTTTAAATAAGGCTTGTTGCTGGGTATTTAGCATTGATTGGATCAACACGGTTTTATCGCCCCAAATAGTGGGCTTTTGTTTATGAGCTTGCGCTTGAGGGCTTAATAAAAAATTAGCGACTAACTGTGCGCCTTGTGCATGGCTTGCATTATACGGTATTGCTACAAAATGGGTGTTACTTAAACTGCCATCATGCATAGCATAACTGCGGGTGCTGGTGGGTAAATCAAAGCGTTGTACTGCAGCGGGCACTTCTGGCGCTGAAAAGGTAAACCCGATACTAAGCTCAGTATCGTCAATTAAGCGGCGCATTTGTGCGCCACTTTGCATAAAATGTTTGCCGCTGCGCCAAAGCGTAGGGTGTAATTTATTTAAAAATACCCACAAAGGGTTGAGCACCTCAGTGGTGTTTTTATCTGTAGCTGGCTGGTTTAGCTGTGCTTTTAATTCATCATCGCTGTTGTTATGTAGTACCACTAAAACGTATTTTAAAAAGCTCATGCCTAAAAAATCAGGCGGCTTTGGATAACTAAAACGCCCAGGGTTTTGCGCGCTCCAAGTTAATAACTGATTTAGGGTGGTGGGTAATTGATTCGTTGTGCTGCCATCTATTGCTAGGCTGTCGTAATAAAAAGTGAGCGACGCTTGCCCCCAAGGCGCTTCCATCCCGTTTGTAGGCAAACCAAAATCAAAGTTTACCGCGGGGTTATTATTAGGATCGGTTAATGCAAAATTTGGCAGCGTCTGGGCCCAGTCTTTAAGCAGCAAGTCATGCTTACTCATAGCGGCAAAGTTAGCGCCATTGATCCAAATTAAATCGACACTGCCTTGAACGTGATTATTGGCTGATTTTTCTGCTAATACCCGGCTTACTGCTTCGCTGGTATCGCTTAATTTTACATGCACTAATTCAATATCATATTGCGCTTTGACCTGCTCAGCCACCCATTGAATGTAGGCATTTATTTGCGGATCGCCGCCCCATGCATAAAAATAAACGGGTTGGTTTTTACCTTGGCTTTGGATAGTTTGCCAGCGAGTATCAGAGGGAGAGGTTGCCATGGTTTTAAAGCTAACAATTAAAACAATGCACAAAGCAATACTCAAAAAACAGTATCGGCTGAGTATTTGTATTGGCTTAACGACGTGCATTTAAATTCCAGTTGTAATCTAAAAATTTAATTTTCATGTCATTATTTTGCAGCGCTTCTTGTTGAGCGGGTAGCAGTTTTAATGCATCAGCGTATTGTGCTAAAAACGGGTGTAATGTGTTTGCTCCTTTAAAGCCTTGTTCAAAATCACCGCCGTACCATTTAAAAATAGACGATACATTTAAAGTATTGCCTGTTGCCATGTTGCGGGTGTTGTCTGACAAAAAACGAACAGTTTGCTGGTGTAATTGCTCTTCTAGTTTATCGGCCGAGTAGGCTTCTTCACGAAGTGCAGGGCAACCAATACTGGCGCAGTTTACCGCAAAGTGAATACGCGGGTCGTTGTATTTACCACTACCACGAATTAGCTCATGCTCTATATCATCAAGGCTGCGTGTTTTACCTAGCAGCGAAATAAACTCTTTACTCCACGGTGAACTAAAAAAGCTACCTAACTCTTTGATTGATTCAATATTAGGGTACTGCGTTAATATTAGTTCAACGGTAAAGGCATTATAGGCATTAATTAAAAACGCCAACTGTTTGTGTTTGTCCCACGTGTTAAATTCACCTGGTGTGATGGCTGTTAACGTATTTAAATATGCTTTTAATTGGGTATGCTCGTGTTTAATTGCAGCGTAATCAACCTCAGTGCTGTGCCCATGATTAATAGCGACAACATGTTTAGTTAATAGCGTGTTCCAACTATCGTGCAGGTTTTGTGCACTACTTTTAAACGCCGTGACCAGTAGTGCACTTAAAACTAAAAGCTTCAATAACGTATACAAAGGCTTAACCTCGGCGCCATGCATGGTATTTTTCAAGCATGTTTAAAACAGTTTGTGGAGCATGGTTACGTTTCCATTCACCAGCGGCATATTTGTTGCCTTCTGCCCATGTTGGGTAGCTGTGAATTGTGCCTAGAATTTTATTAAGGCCAAGGCCGTGTTTCATGGCTAAAACAAATTCAGCAATTAAATCGCCTGCATGCTCAGAAACCACAGTAACTCCGAGTATTTTGTCTTTTCCTTTAGGGGTGATCACCTTAATAAAGCCATTATTGGCGCTCTCAGTAATGGCGCGGTCTAACTCTTCAAACTCAAAGCGGGTGATTTCATAGTCTATGCCTTTATCAATCGCTTCTTGCTCGTTTAGGCCTACGCGCGCGACTTCTGGATCAATGAAGGTGGTCCATGGAATAACACGGTAATCTACTTTAAACTTCTTAAAGTGGCCAAATAAGCCATTAACCGCCGCGTACCACCCCTGATGAGCCGCAACGTGAGTAAACTGGTACGGGCCTACAATATCGCCTGCGGCAAAAATATTAGGGTAGAGTGTTTCTAAGTAGTCGTTAGTTACTATGGTGCGATTAGTTTCTATACCAAGCTCTTCAAGGCCATAGCCTTTGAGGCGTGCGCTTCGGCCAACGGCACACAGTAGCTCATCATATTCAATATCAATTTCGGTGTCGTTGTGTTTCACCACTAGGTACTTTTTACCCTCGCGTGCTTCACAGCGCAGCGCTTGGTGTGAGGTTAAAATATTAACGCCACTATCGGTCAGTGATTGGTGTGCAAAAGCTGACACTTCAACATCTTCTTTGATCATAACGCGCTGAGTCATTTCAACTTGCGTCACACTTGAGCCTAAACGGGCAAAGCTTTGTGCAAGCTCACAACCAATCGGGCCGCCACCTAAAACAACCAGTTTTTTGGGCGCTTCGTCGAGCTCGGCAAATTTGCTCCATAAAGTATCGCTGGTAACGTAACCGGTTTCTTCAATACCTGGCAGTGGCGGTACAAACGGGCGAGCACCGGTGGCAATAACAAGTGTGCGAGCGGTAAGAGTTTGCGTGCTGCCATCGTTAAGTTTAATTTCTACTGTCCAAGGGTCAATCAATTTTCCATAGCCTTTTAAAACCTCCACACCTAAATTTGTGTAGCGCTCTATGCTGTCGTGCGGGGCTATATCAGCAATGACTTGACGTACACGTGCCATTACTTTTTTAAAGGAAAACTGCGGTGTAGTGTTTTCAAGGCCATAGTTTTCACCATGGCGAATTTGCTGTGCTATTTTTGCACTTTTAATAATCGCTTTACTAGGCACACAGCCAGTGTTTAAGCAGTCACCACCCATTTCGCCGGCTTCAATTAAGGTGACTTTGGCTTTTACTGCGGCGGCAATATAGCTGGTAACTAAGCCGCCTGCACCCGCGCCAATAACAATCATGTTACGGTCGAATTTTTTGGGCTTAGTGTAGTTTTTATAAACCCGTCGTTTTTTAAATACATTTAAAATCGCTTTCGCAATCAGTGGGAATACTCCTAATAGAGCAAATGACAGAATTAAATCTAGTGACAAAATGCCCGATAAACGCTCAATTTGTGCAAGCTGAGTACCGGCATTCACAAATACAAAGGTGCCTGCCAACATACCAATTTGGCTCACCCAATAAAAAGTCCACGACTTAATAGCGGTTAAGCCCATTAATAGGTTAATTAAAAAGAACGGAAATACCGGTACTAAACGCAAAGTAAAAAGGTAAAAAGCGCCTTCTTTATCTACGCCTTTATCGATAGCAGCTAAACGCTCAGGAAACCGTTTTTTAATGGTGTCGCGTAATAAATAGCGTGACACTAAAAAGGCAAGGGTAGCACCAATCGTTGAGGCAAACGACGCCACCAGTAAGCCTTCTACTAAGCCAAATAATGCGCCTGCGGCCAATGTTAAAATAGCTGCACCAGGTAAAGAGAGAGCCGTTACTACCACATAGAGTAAAAAGAACCCGCCAATAACTAACAACGGCGATTGCGCTTTGTATTGGTTAAACTGATCCATCGACCCTTTTAAGCCATCGAGTGTAAGCAACTGGTGCAAATTAAAATGAAAGAACATGCCAATACCGGCTGCTGCAATCAATACTAACAATAGTTTTTTAATCATATTATCTCTTGGGCTTAAAAGTTATGCGTTAGGGTAAGCTTGGCGTTTATTGGTAATTCAGGGAATGCTAATGTTGCGCCAAAATAGCCGCCTTCAAACACTGGACGCCAGTTATCTTGATTTGTGACGTTGTTCACATCTAATCGCAATTTAGTGCTAGGCGTAAACGCGTAGCTGGTATTGACGTTTAACGTGAATTGGTCACGAATTTTCACTGTTTGTAAAAAATCTAGCGGGTAACTCTTTGTATATAAAGCTGAAAAACCTGCCTGCCATTTCTCATTAATTGAATAACTACCATTAACGCTTAACGATTGCTCAGGAATACCTTGTACTTGGCTATTTGAAGGGGCAAACGCTGTATAACTTGGCGCGCCTATACCATTACCGGCAATAATATCTGGGCGTGAGTTATCAAACGCATCAGCAATTTGCGCCGAGTCTTGGCCAGTCGCAGAGTTATCGTAGCGCGCGTCAATATAGCTATAACCTGCACTTAACCAATATGGGTAAGCGTCGTAAAATACTTGGCCTTCAAAACCTGAGGTACGAATACCGGTATTGCTGCCATCGCGGTTGCGTAAACTACGGCGCTGGCTAAATAGGGCGCCATCTGCATACCAATCGCTGTTGGTAGGCGCATATTTTAAGCCAAATTCTACCAGCGTGTTTTCGGTTGCAAAGTTTTGCGCACTAATCGTGTTGTCACCACCTAAGGTGTTACCACCGGCCATACTATTTGAAGTCGCTTCGTTGTAACTTGCTGCGCCGTAACTTGTAAAATCAGTATTGAGCTTGTAATTAAAACTGATTTGGCCAGATTGCAGCGTGTCGTTAATGCTATCACTGGCTGCTGTTTGTCCTTGTGGTGCAATCGGGTCGTGTGCTTCTACATCATAATAATCAAGGCGGTAACCCACACTGGTGCGTAATTTATTTGTCCACTGTGAGTCTTGTTGTATAGCAAAGCCAGTTTGCCAAGAACGCGAGTCGGTGGTGTCTGATAAGTTAAAATCACCACTGCCATCACCGTTTATATCGTATTGACCACCTGGGGATACAAATACACCGGGGCGCAGCTCAACTAAGCGTGCTTTTTGCGCATCGGTTAATGGAATACGACGGTTTGAAAGTGGACCCGTTAAATCAATTGGTGTGTCGGCCTCGGTGGTAAATTGGCTGTAGCCAAGTACTTTGTTGTAGCGTACATCAAAGGCTAAGATAGTTTGCTGTTCATTATTCCATTGATACGTTAGTTCAGTGCGGTTTTGTGCGGTATCGGCACCATCTATAATTTCAACAAAACTGTTTTGAGCCACTTCATCACGTTTTAAGTGCTGAAAATAACTAATATTTTTAAGCGACGCTTTATTTGAAAGCTCGCGCTTATAAATACTGTGTAATAGGTAAGTAGTGGCTTCGTTTTGGTTATCAGGATCGGTAAGTACCGTGCTGCGATCAATGTTAACTAACCCTGTTGGAGATACAATTGAACCCGCTGCGGGTACTGTGCTGCCGTTTGCTTGAACGCCTTGGCCGGTAATATAAAGGCCATGGTCGATGAGTGCTTGAGTAGGGCGGTTAATACCTGCGTTGTCGGTAAACTCAACCTGATATAGCTCAAAGTTAATATCCCAGCTGCTTTTATCATCAGGCAATACTCGCAGTGCTGCAAAAAGACTGTCACTTTTAGTCCCTGAGTAATCGTAGTAGCTTCCATGATCAAGGTGTTCATAACTCACACGAAAACCAATTTTGTCTTTTACAATCGGTGCGGTGTAATCAAGCTGAGCGGTGTATTGATCCCAACGACCCGCAGAGAGCTTCGCTTTACCTTTGTGTTCTTCAGTTGAGGCTTGCTTAGAGTGTAAATTTACAAAACCACCATTGCGCTGGCTTGAACCAAACAATACTGGAGGAGCGCCTTTAACTACATCTATTTGTTCTACCGCGTTAAATGATAACGGCACACCAAAGCCGTTATTACCTGCTTGGCGACGAGTTCCATCTTGAAAAAGCTCACCTAATTGGCCACGAATAGTGGGTAAGCTTGGTGCACCAAAGCCACTGGCGGCATACGTATTAGGGCTCACAGCAAGTACATCTTGCAAGGTGGTAATGTTAAGTTGTTCTATTAGCTCTTTTGAAATAGGCGTGACTGAACGTGCTATATCTTGCAGTGCTAAATTATCGCCAAAGGGGCCATTTATGGTCGCATCTTTAACAGAAAGTCCTTGAGAATTTAAACTTTGGCCCGCTACTTCAATACGCTCTATAGCATTTTCTGTTACTGGCTTTGTTGTAGCAAAAGCAATAGCGGGTGTATTTAATAAAGCGGCTATAGATACGGCCAAGTATGAATATTTCAAACGTTTTCTCTCTGTAATTGTATGTTGATGGTTATAAAAGACCGAAAGGCTTAAAAATAACTTTCAGCAATTTAACAATATTGTTATTTATTAAAATATTAAAAATAGCTGCTTTGTTAATCGATTTATTAAACAAGCTTAACAGCTATTTACAATTATTATGAAATAAAAGGGAGTTTGTACGGTCTTTATTGCTTATTAGTTTATTTATATCTTTTTTAAGGAAATTTTATGACAGGTTCAATGAATACTGATGTACAAAATCGTTTGCAGTGGTCTTTATTATCGCTTCGGTGTGGGGTGTTTATAGTGATGTAAAGGGCCTGTTTATCTTTCGAGGTTGAATTTGCAGCTGTATGTTTGGCTTTTAGGCAAGGCAGAGCCTGTGTAGTGTGGTTATTCCCCATAAATAGGCGATAACGCAGCATAAATGCCAAACAGACCCTGCCCTTCGGGTTCTGCCTAGGGGCGATTTACTCTTTGTTGCTCGGTTTTTACTTAGCCCACTAGGCTACAAACCTCGCGCCGCGATTAAATCGCCCCTAGCTTGAACAAATTTCAATCTGTAAAGGTCAACAGGCCCTAGTGGACACTAGATAAATTTGTAAATCCGGGGCATAGCGCCCGTATTTTTGAACATTTTTATGGGATCAGTGGCTCTACCGATACTATTGCTTATATTTTAGGTGCACTGCAATTATTGCTAGTAATAGCATTTTTGGTCGGTATTAAAAAACGTATTACTTACGGTGCTATTTTTATAATGCATGGTTTATCTACGCTTTCTTCATATAATCAATACATTGATGGCTTTAATAATTTACTGTTTTTTGCGGCGTGGCCGATGTGGGCTGCGTGTTTTGCGCTTTATTTATTACGCGATCAAGACGTAAAATTTACGATTAAATAATAAAGGCAAAAAAAATGGTTATAAGCGTTAGCCTATAACCAATAAAGTACACAGGGAGTGTAGGAAGTTCTGTTGTACACAGTAAACGGTTAGTTACCCATATACTGTGTGTCATTAAAAGCGCTTATTGGCGCTTTTAATCAAATAAAGTGGACTGTAATAAATACTTATTTTTATAAAAGCAAAGCTAATGCCAACTTTTAATGCATTGAAATATATAGCTATTTATTATTTATAAGTAGAGGCTTTGCATAATGCAGGTAAATTTTTCTATATTGCAACGGTAAAGGTTACCGACTTTGCAATATAAAAAAATGGCAAGGCTTTTTAAAACATAGGGGAGTTTTAGTGTCGCTGATTTAAAAATCAGCGGCTACTTCAAATTCTAAACGTTGATGAGAAATAGGGTGGGTGAAGGCTAAATACTCGGCATGTAAATGTAAGCGCTCTGCCTCCTCACCATAATGAGTATCGCCAACTATCGGGGTATTTAAACCTAATTGATGAGCGCAATGTACCCGTAACTGATGTGTGCGCCCTGTTTTAGGGTATAACTGCAGTCGGGTGGTGTTGTTTTTGCGCTCCAGTACATGCCATGTTGTTAACGACGGTTTACCAGTTTTATAACACACCATTTGGCGTGGTTTATCATCAAAGTCGAGCACAAGGGGTAAATCAATCACTCCGCTATTCTCAGTGATATTGCCCGCCACTAAAGCAACGTAACGCTTTTCAATTGTGCGTTCAATAAACTGTTTTTGCAGCGCTTTATGCGCGCGCTTATTAAGCGCAATAATTAACAGCCCTGAGGTCGACATATCTAACCGGTGCACAATAAGTGGGCCAGAAGCCGCGGGGAACTGAGTTTTAATACGCATGTACACTGAGTCATCAATATTAATCCCTGGCACCGATAAAAATTCAGCGGGTTTGTTTATTACCAGTAAATCATCGTCTTGATAAACAATAGTTAAGTCTTTCCCTTTTGCAGGGTTTGTTAGTAATGGGTTTTCTTCAACATTTAAGCCTTTTAGCATATGACCTAAAATGGGTTGGCATTTGCTATAACACGATGGGTAATAATGTAAGTGATGCCTAATTGCTGATTTAGGCGGTGCACCCCACCAAAATTCGGCCATAGCCACTGGTTTTAAATGGTGCTTGTATGCATATTGTAATAATTTAGGGGCGGCGCAATCCCCAGCTCCCGAAGGCGGCGTGTGCTCAGGAAGTTTGGCAAAAATAGCATTCAGATCGGTCACTTCACCGTGTGCATTTAAAAATTGGTATTGAGCAAATAATTTTTTTTGTAGGTTTTTTGAGAGTGTTTTGCGGCGCTTTTTTAATCCGTTAATTTCACCCAGCATAGCTGCTTGGGTTTGCTCAAGCGCTGTAATTTGCGTTTGCCAGTCTTGCTTTAATGCCTGCAGTTGTTTTTTCTCAACAATACTTTGCCCAGCTAAGGTTGTTTTAAGTTGTTCAAAGTCATCGGCATTGAGTTGCTCTTGGCCAGTTTGGCGTTGCTCTTTTCGCTGTTTGCGGGTCACTTGCATGGCTTGTTGTTTGGCTACAAGTTGCTGTTCATAATTTTTACGTGCTGTAGCTAATTGCTGCTTAATGGCTTGATAATCTTCACTGTTTTCTAATGCCGTAATTTGCGCATTAATGGCGTTAATGATTTGGCTTTGCTGACTAAATACAGCATCGTCTATGTGTTTAAGTGCCACATTAGGTGCAAAATTCAGTTGCTCATCTATGCCCGCTATTTGCCCCGAATAGGCGCTAATAAACCCCAGTTGTTGCGCCTGATTTTGAACGACTAGCACACCAAACATTTTACCCGCATCAATATCATCCGTATCTAAAATAGCCTTATCTAGCTTTTTTAATTGCTTTTGTAATTGCTGTGCAGCGACAACGGCCAAAGGGTGCGGTTTATAATAAAATGGAAATGTAAACTGCTCAGGCAGAGCAAGGGAATCGACGTTTTCATCAAAAACGGTAAAGCAGCTAGCAGGGTTTGACATGGCAGTAAAATTAGCAGTTAACAAAATAATTGCCAAGAGTTTAACATAAGCTGTGCTATGTCACTAAGGATGCGTGCTCGCCAATTTAGACCTATAAAAAAGGCCAACATTTTTATGTTGGCCTTTTAAAATTAAACGCGTTTATAAGTGCTTATTTATTTGCGTCTTTGACTTCTTTTAACTTAGCAGCATGGTCAATTTCAAACGCTGGCATCTCTTTTTTGCCTTCCATTAAATAGTTGTCCATCCAGCGCATTAAACGCAAGCTGTAGTCGTATTGCGCTGCCACTTTACGGTTACCATGACCTTCACCTGGGTAATAAACAAGACGTACATCCTTACCTTGCACTTTCATGTAGCGGTAAAGCTCCATAGATTATGCAGGGTGAACGCGAGGGTCGTCTTTACCATGCATAATAAGCAGAGGTGTTTCAGATTGGCCTGCCCAGTAAATAGGGCTGCGCTCTAAGTACCACTGCCATTTATCCCATGGGTATGAACGCGCATGAACTAGGTTCATTTCGTTAGAAATATCAGTAGTACCAAATTTAGACAGTTGGTTAGTGACACCCACAAACATAACGCTTGCAGCAAAGTGTTCGGTTAGTTTTGTTGCGCCCCACGCCGATGCATAACCACCGTAAGATCCCCCAGTAATACCAACACGTTTAGTGTCTACTAAACCCATATCAACAAGATGATTTTTAAAATCAACTAAATCGTCAAACTCTTTACCTGCGTAATCGTTTTGGCCTAATTTTGAGTAATCTACCCCTTTTCCTGTAGAGCCACGGTAGTTAGGATAAAACACCGCATAGCCACGTGCTGCACCCATTTGACCTGGTCGTGAGTAGTTAGTGACCCAGCCGTCTTTATCATGGCTTTCAGGGCCACCGTGTACCGACATAATCAGTGGGTAGCGTGTGCCTTTTTCATAATCTAATGGGTAAACGAGCACGCCATCAAGCTCAACGCCGTCGCGTGCTTTAAGGGTAATGGTTTCTTGCTTGGCAAAGCGTTTATCATTTAACCAGCTATTTGAATCGGTTAAACGTGTTGCTTTATTGCTGCGCACAATAAACACTTCGTTAGGGTGTTTTGCGGTATTACCACGAAGTGCGAGTGTTTTATCTGAATCTGAAACACTCAATTGTGAGGCAATAAATTCACCTTCTTTGACTAATTTTTTGTATTTATTAGAGCCCGTTTTAATGCTCGCTACAAAACTTTGCGTGCCTACATTGGCAATAAAGTTAAGTGTATTACGCTTATGCGACCATTCAAAATCAACAACGTGCCCCATAAAGTCAGGTAACCATTCAGTGATTTCAGCGGTTTTAGTGTCAGCAATAAATAAGCGGCCTGTTGCAGGGTCGTGCTTATCTTCTGCACCTAAAATAGCAATGTATTTACCATCATGCGACAGCTCTGCATCACCTAGCTTGCCTTCAGTTTTAAACGATAAGGTTACTTTATTGCTAGCAATATCAAACAAATGCCACATAGATTTTGTGTATTTATCATCAATCAGTGCGGTAGGTTGGGTTTTAACCAGTAGTTTTTCGCCATTAGCTGCCCAATTAACGTCACTCACGTAATTATCAACGTTGAGTGCGGTGGGGGTAAGAGGCTTGTCGGTTTTAGCTAAATCTACAATAAAAAGCTGCTTGTTTTTTAAGCCCATTTCATATACTTCAGCTTTAAAGCCAAGTTTTTTAAGTTCTTTTTCTGACTTGTCTGCTGCAGGCATCGCTAAAATAGCCACCTGTTTGTTGTCTGGGCTTAATTTGTAGCTTGAAATTGATGTGTCTTTTAAAGCAAGAACAGGTTGTGCTTGGCCGCCATCAACAGGTATTTGGTAAAGCGAGGTAAATTTATCGTCTTTTAATTTCGCTAAAAAGTAAATTGTTTTACTGTCGTTTGACCATTCTATGCTTTTAATGTTAACCGAGCCGGTAATAAAAGGACGTTCAACGCCTTTATCATCCACAACATAAAGTTCACTGTAATTACTGCCGTTCTCATCAACATATAATGTACGCGGTAACGATCGTGTAAACGCAACGTTGTCGCCATCTGGGCTAACACTGGTTTGGATCACAGATTTAATTTTTGGAATGTCTTCAACAGTGATGGCCGATTGCGCAAATGCAACTGAGCTTGAAAGCCCAATTGCCAGCGCTAAGCTAGTTTTTAGCATTGTTATTTCCTTTGCTTTATAAGATTTACCTCATTATAACAATGTGTAACCAATATACTAAAAAATGCGATTAATCCTCAAAAGAGGACGTTAAGTGAAGTGATTCTTGTGCAATACCGCGCATACATTTATAGACTCTTTTTAGGAGGAAGCGCCACGTTTGCAAAAATAAGTCCTGCCACCAGTGACATAAATATTAAAAACGTTTGCTGCCCAATATGTTCAGCATAAACAAAGTCTTGACCTTCAATGAGTGAGTTTAAACCTATGTACGTTTTGCTCCCCGGTACCAACACAATTAAGCCTTGCATAGCTACAATGGAAGCAGGGGCATTAGCAACTCGATTAAATAAGTTACTAAATACACCGACAGAAAATGCGCCAACAAAGGTACCTAGCGTGTAATCTAAATACATGGCGGAGCCAATACTGGTGCCGTAGGCTATAAATCCTGAAGCAATAGACCAAGCAGCATGTTTAAACTTAGTTCTAAATATCACAATTAAGCTGCTACATAGTAAAAATATAGCTAACCAAGCTGTCCATTTAGGCAGTGGCTCTGGCTGTACAAAATCAGCTTGGCCAAAAATAGCAAAGCCAATAGCAATACCAATAAATGCACCAAAATAAAGTTTAAACAGCAACATAAACGAGTCCATAACGCGTGCTGTGCCAGATACTAAATGCCGCGCTGCGAGTTCAGCTAAACCAAGTGCCAGTGCTAGGCCTGGAATAAACACAATAATGGCCGACAGAACAATTAAACGAATATTAATATGCGCATCTAAATGAACGCTAATGGCACACGCCAGTACCGCTGAAACAATGGCCACTAAGGGCTCTAACATGTGGGCAACGCGCTTAGAACGTGCCGACCACAGCACAAATAAATAAACAACAAAAGTTAATAACCCAGACCACAGCACGTCATTCCAACTGGTGCCCATTAACATTGCAAATGCGCCGCCAGAGGTAGCAAAGGCAATACCTGTAATCACTCTATTGTAAGGGTTTGGGGCATCAAAAATGATATCAAGTTGCTGATCAACTTCTTGCAACGTTAATTCATCATTAAGCATTTTATTAACGAGATCATCGGTATCTGCAAGTGAGCCTAAGTCATGATCGCCAGGGTCTACACGGGCTACATGGGTGTATTCATCTTCATGACCATCAGTCCAAATAACAAAGGTAACCGATGTTGGCGACATGACAAACGATGATTTAAGACCAAGGTAAGTCGCCACTTCCATTAAATGGGCTTCTAAGCGATATGCCGGTGTACCGTACTTATGAAGCATTTTGCCCAATTTAACGATAAATTTGCGTTTTTCTGTAAACGTTGCGGTTTTCAAATTTGTTTTGAACCAACTATTAAATAACTAAGCTAAAAATATAGGCAATAATGCTAAAATTGCCCAAGTTTATTTGCGGCGATTTTAAACACAAATCGCCGTCTGTCTAGTCATTTCTAACCGTTATTTTTTATTTTTTTCTGCTATCCATTGCGACATGTATTGTGTGCTGCGCATGGTGTGATGTTTTAGCATTTGACCGGTGAAATTTTTCATTCTGTGTGCCGATAAATTTTGGCTTACTAATTGAATTTTTTCGATTAAATTGTGGCTCAACTGCGCTTTATCATAAAGTGTATGAAGTAACTCATTACCAGCTTTTTGTGCAGCTATAAACTCAGCCTGATTGGTATAAATTGAGACAGCAGCGTTTGCAAATTCTTCTGCATTTTGAGTGATAGCCCCAGGCCATGGTAAATGGCTATGCATACCTTCGCTACCTATTGGCGTGGTGACGCTTGGGGTTTGCATGATCATGGCCTCTAAAAGTTTGCCTTTTATGCCAGCACCAAAACGAAGCGGGGCTAAACAAATGCGCGCGCTTTGCATTACTTCATAAGCATCATCTGCCCAGCCTTTAATTAAAAAACCGGTTTTAGGGTTATTAAGTGCGGTAGCTTTAGGTGGCGGGTAAGAGCCATAAATGTGCAGTTCTGCCTGTGGTAGTTGTTTGCGGATAAGCGGCCAAATTTTTTGTAAATACAGTACCGCATCCCAGTTTGGGGCATGCCTGAAGTTGCCAATGGTCATAAAGTGTTGGCGCTGCTCATACGATTTAGTTTGCTCAGGTAAGGCGCTTAAATCAACCATAAATGGTAAATGATGTAACACACTAGGCTCAACTTTAAACACTTCATTGAGTAGTTCCATCTCATAGCTTGAGATAATTAAGCTTAAGTCACAGCGTAAAATAGCGGCTATTTCACGTTTAGCTATGTCTGATAGTAAATCGCTATGGTTGAATTCACGCTCGCCTTTATGGGCTTCATGGCGGGCATTGCGCAGGCATTGTAAATCTTCGGTGTCTAAAATTTTAAGTGCATTTGGGCAATGCTTATCTACGCGCCAGCCAAATTGTTCTTCCATCATAAAACGGTCGAACATAACAATATCTGGGTTGTAGGCTTTAACGTAATCATCAAAACTATCGCAGTTAAGTGCGATGCTTTGACTGGTGATGCCGTAATCGTTCAGATTTACCATGTGCTCTGTAGGTTGTGCAGGCGTAGCAAATTCAACATCCCAGTTTTGCGATTTAAACGCATTAAGTAACGACATCATGTGCGTACCCGCAGCAGACGAATTGGGCTCTGGCCATACATAGCCAATTACCAGCACTTTTTTCATTGGCTAGATCTCTTATTATTAGGGTCTGTTGACCTTTCAAGGTTAAATTTGCAGCAGTCTGTTTGGTATTTAGGCAAGGCAGAGCCTATGTGGTGTGGTTGTTCCCCACAAATAGGCGATAACGCAGCATCAATACCAAACAGGCGCTGCCCGAAGGGTTCTGCCTAGGGGCGATTTACTCTTTGTTGCTCGGTTTTTACTTAGCCCACTAGGTTACAAACTTCGCGCCGCGATTAAACCGCCCCTAGTTTGAACAAATTATAATCCGCAAAGGTCAATAGACCCTAGTTTATTTGCGTGCTTTTTCAGCAGTGTAAATACGCTGCGTTTTATTAAGCCAAAGCACATAACGAAAACGCAGTAGCGATAAGTAAATAGTCGCATAGTTTAACTTATTCGCCTTACTTAAGCATCATTTAGCTGATTTTATCCTTGCTTAACACTTTATGAACAAGGTAAAACGTGTTTATATAGCGGGTAATATTTAACAATAAAAAAGGATGAAAACATGAATGCTTTTAGGCTATTTATTGCCTTGGTAGGCTGCATTGTTTTATTGCCTGCAAGTTATGCAGAGCAAGGATATCAAACCCCTTCACCGGCGCTTGCTGAACTCGTAGATGCTAAGTTAGCACCAACTAGCTCTTTATCAAATGATGGTCAATGGCTTGCTCTGTTTGAACGCAAGCGTGTTGTGTCGCTTGATGAGCTGGCCAAAGAAGAATTTAAGCTTGCGGGAATTAAGCTTAATCCGGCTAACTTTTCACGCTCACGGGTAAGTGCAAAGTACAGCGCGTTAGAGCTTAAGCATGTTCAAAGTGGAACAGTAATAAACGTTAATAATTTGCCTCAGGGGATTATTCGCTCGCCGCGTTGGTCAGCAAATAGTGAATATTTAGCGTTTGTGGTTGAACAACCGGATAACGCACGGCTATGGGTTTATAACGTTAAAACCAAACAAGCACAGCAGTTAAGTGAGCTTGCACTTAATTCTGTACTAACTGCTACACCTTATCAGTGGTTACCCGATAGCACGGCGATTGTGGCTAATTTAGCGGTAAACTTAGACAAACCAAGATTAACCAATGATACCCAAAGCACAGTGCCGGTTATTCAACAAAGTACTGGCGAAAAAGCCCCAGCAAGGACTTATCAAAACTTATTAACTAGTCCGTTTGATGAAGCACAATTTAAATTTTATGGTCAAGGTCAATTAGCGTATATCACGCTTGATGGCAAAGCACAGCCGATTGGCCGTGCCGGTTTATTTAAATCGTTTTCAATTTCGCCTGATTCAACCAATATTTTAGTCGCGACCATCGACGAGCCATTTTCGTATCAAGTCCCTTACAGTCGTTTTGCAACTACATGGCAAATATGGGGAATGCGTGGCTATGCATTAGTAGAGCTGGCAAAGCAACCTCTTGCCGACAACATTCCACAAGGCTATGACAGTGTGCGTACTGGTCGTCGTGATTTTGAGTGGCGAGCCGATCAAGGTGCTGAAGTCATATGGGCCGAGGCGCAAGATGGCGGTGATATGAAAACTGAGGTTGAATATCATGACTACCTTTACAGTTTACGAGCGCCATTTAAACGCGACCCTAAATTATTTGCCAAAGTAGAGCGTCGTTTTGCTGGCATACAATGGGGTAATGATAATATTGCTATGCTAAGTGATTGGCGTTTTAGTGACCGACAAGTGCGCACTTATGTAATTCAACCACGTAATGCCGATAGTAACCGCGTGTTATTTTCAGAGCGCAGTTATAACGATGCCTATAAAGATCCAGGGAGTGCAATTTACGAGCGTAACGATTTAGGTGTTAGCGTAATAAAAGTTGTTGGCGGACGTTACATCTACTTACGTGGCGATGGCGCGTCTGAGCAAGGAAACATTCCTTTTTTAGATCAGTACGATGTTAAAACGAATAGCACCAAACGTTTATGGCAATCAGCAGCGCCTTATTACGAGCGTGTGCGTGCATTGTTAGACGATGAAGGCACAAAATTCATTACTATTCGTGAGTCTAAAACGCAGCAGCCAAACTTTTTCATTCGCGATTTAGATAAAGGCTCGCTAACACAGCTTACTCAGTTTGAGCACCCTTACCCTGCATTTAAAGGCGTAACCAAAGAGCAACTACGTTATACCCGTGATGACGGTGTTGAGCTTTCAGGTACGCTTTATTTACCACCAGGGTATGACAAAACACAAGGGCCATTACCGGTATTGATGTGGGCATATCCACTTGAATATAAAGATAAAGCAGTTGCATCACAAGTGCGTGAATCAGAATACGAATTTACCTACATAGGTTACTGGGGCCCTATGCCTTATCTTGCGAAAGGGATTGCGGTGTTTGACGATCCTAAAATGCCGATTGTAGGCGTTGATGGTAGTGAGCCAAATGATCACTTTAGAAAACAGCTGGTTTCTAGCGCTAAAGCAGCGGTTGATGTACTGGTTGAAAAGGGCATTGCCGATAAAGATAACATTGCTATTGCAGGGCACTCTTACGGTGCGTTTATGGTGGCTAATTTATTAGCACATAGCGATTTATTTAAGGCAGGTATTGCCCGCAGTGGTGCGTATAACCGCACATTAACGCCGTTTGGTTTTCAGGGGGAAGAACGTGATTTTTGGCAAGCACAAAGTGTGTACGCAAACATGTCCCCGTTTTTCCATGCTGAAAAAATTAACGAACCTATGTTAATGATCCACGGTCAAGAGGACCCTAATTCGGGCACTTTCCCAATGCAAAGTGAGCGTATGTATGCTGCACTTAAAGGTTTGGGTAAAGAAGCGCGTTTAGTGATGCTTCCTTACGAAGCACATGGTTACCGTGCCCGTAAAAGCTTATTACATGTACTGTGGGAGCAAGAGCAATGGCTTGATAAGTACTTGTTAAAGGATAATGTTGAACCAGTTGATATGGACGAACAACCCATTCAATAGTGTATTATGCCGTGAGATTAAGAATATCCCCTCTTAATCTCACGGCACATTGCGCTGAGTTATAGGCTTCGAGCTTCGAGTATCGGGCTTAGAACCTCAGGCTAAGCTCGGTGCTCTTATCCCGATCCTCGAAGCCGTTATTTCTACCTTACTGATAGTTGTTTTATCTTTCACCTTTGGCCCTTTTCATTTACCCTCTGGGATGAACCTATCACGACTTTATTTTTAACTTATTGCGAGCTTTAAATGATTGATGTAGCTGCACTTGCGGTATTTATTCCTACCTTCTTTTTTGTATCAATTACACCCGGTATGTGTATGACACTGGCCATGACCTTAGGCATGAGTATTGGCGTGCGCCGAACATTATGGATGATGATAGGTGAACTACTCGGTGTAGCAACAGTTGCGGTAGCCGCGGTGCTTGGTGTAGCCAGTGTTATGCTTAATTACCCCAGTGCATTTGATATTTTAAAATGGCTAGGTGGCGCTTATTTAATTTACATTGGCATTAATATGTGGCGTGCGAAAGGAAAAATGTCGGTTGATACGCATAACACAACAGCCGTGAGCCGATATTCATTATTTTCACAGGGGTTTGTAACCGCCATTGCCAATCCAAAGGGATGGGCGTTTATGATTTCCTTATTACCTCCTTTTATTAACGTGCAATACAGTGTTGCGCCGCAATTAGCGGTGCTGGTGGCCATTATTTTGCTCTCAGAGTTTATCTGTATGATGATTTACGCAACAGGTGGTAAAAGCCTGCGGTTATTTTTAACTAAAGGCAATAACATCAAGTGGATGAACCGAATTGCGGGGAGTTTAATGGTGCTAGTAGGAGTTTGGCTTGCAATTAGTTAACTATAAACAAGCCTTAACCTGAACTTAGGTTATTTAAATAGCTGAAAATGATGCGTTAAGTGCTTTAATTGCAGCTTTTGTTTTTGCTGCTAACGTGTCGCGTGCAGGCGTTAGAGCAAATACATCGTAATGGGGAAGTTGCCAATCAGTGCATATTTCTAAAAGTTCTCCTGTAGCTAAGAAATTGCGTACTTCAGGCTCTGGCAAAATAGCATAGCCTAACTCGTCGAGAACAAATTGAATCACAGTTTGCATATTATTAATGGTAATACGCGCTTTTGGTAGTGTTGTACTTACGCCGCGAGTAAGGTGCGTAAGCGCCGGATCAACAGCTATATGCGCAATGCGGTTATGCGCTTTTAGGTCATCCAGTGTGATTTTTGGTTGCTGTGCTAGTGCATGATTTTTATGAACACACAGTATTAATGGCCAACTAGCGAGCTGGCGTGCAATTAAGTTTGAGTCTTCGAGAGGGCCAATCGCCAACACCAAATCAATACCTGTTCTGATCATATCAATCGGCTCGTCAGAAAGCGTTAAGTGCACATCTATATCACTAAATTGGCTAATTAAATGCTTTACAGGCTCGCTTAATAACCCACCACCAAAACCAACAGGGGCTGCTAGTTTTAATTGCCCACTCGGGCAATTTTGTAAATGCTGTAATTGTTCTGATGTAGCTGTTGCAACGGCAAGCATTTGTAAACAACTTTGATAATACAGTTCACCCGCCTCGGTAAGCGTTAATTCTCGAGGGCTTCGATTAAATAAACTCAAACCTACATCTTGCTCTATTTGTTTTATTTGCTGGCTAATTGCAGAGGTTGTCATTAAAAGGTCTGCGGCAGCTCTACTCATACTTCCCGTTTGCACAGTGCGAACAAATATATTCAGGGTTTTAGTTAACTTATCACTCATACCGTTAAGCCTTACTTAAATTAGCTTTAATAAAAATAGCGTTGTGAGAAAGGGAACTTCTCACTATTATCGCAAACGCTAATTATTATCATTTACATGCTAAATGTCACGGAGAAATATCATGAACACGGTAAGTTGTAAGTTAAGGCCGGTAACTGCATTTATTTTAAGTACTTTTGCAATTGCTAACCCTGCTTTTGCTGATGAAAAAAAACAAGATATGGAAGTAATGGTTGTCACTGCTTCTGGTTACGAACAAATGCTCAAAGAGGCACCCGCAAGTATTAGTGTTATTGACAGAGCGCAGCTAGAAAAACGCTTTTATCGTGACTTAACCGACGCAATGGCTGATATTCCGGGTGTAATAGTGACCGGCGGAGGTGACAAAAAAGATATTAGCTTGCGTGGTATGGCAAGCCAATACACGCTCATTCTTATCGATGGACAACGCCAAAGTTCAAGAGAAACACGACCAAATAGTGATGGCCCGGGCGTAGAAGGTGCCTGGACGCCGCCAATTTCTGCGATTGAGCGTATTGAAGTAATACGAGGGCCGATGTCTTCATTGTATGGCTCTGATGCAATTGGTGGTGTGATCAACATTATTACCCGTAAAGCGCCAGAGCAGTGGTATGGAGAACTGCGTTTAGACAGCACCATTCAAGAGCAAAGTCAGTCAGGTGATATAAACCAAGCCAACTTTTTCACTTCTGGAGGCATTATTCCAGATCTATTGGGCGTGCAGTTATACGGTCAATTTTCAAAGCGAAATGAAGATGATTTTACAGCTGGATTTCGAGGCAAAGAACAAAGTAATGTAAAAGCTAAGTTCACATTAACACCTAATGATAGTCACGAATTAATGTTTGAACTTGGCTCGGCAAAACAAACATTAGATGAAACCCTCGGCAAAACAGTTGCCGAGCTTGCGCCAGGAGAAAGCTGTGGTCGACGTGGCTGCCCTGAATCAGCAACTACTGAGTATGAGCAACAAACATACTCTATGTCACACAATGGTTTTTATGACTTTGGCTCGTCGCGTAGTTACATTAAATACGATAAGTTTGATAATAACTCACGTGAAATGTTTGTCGAAAATACCGACATTCAAACGACATGGAGTTTACCGCTATATAGTAATCATAACTCTACGTTTGGTGCGACCTATTTAAAAGAGTCATTGGATGATTATACAAGCAATAAAATTAGCGACTTAACCCATGTAGAAAACGAGCAATGGTCTGTTTTTGGTGAAAACGAATGGGCAGCAACTGATGACTTTAAGCTCACCGCAGGCCTACGTTACGATCATGATGGCAACTTTGCAGGTCATTGGAGCCCACGTTTGTATGGTGTTTATAGCGCATCTAAAGCGATCACCATTAAAGGCGGCATATCAACCGGTTTCCGTGCGCCAAATATTCGTCAATCTACCGCCCAATGGGGACAAGTGAGTCGTGGCGGTAATATTTATGGTAATCCTGACTTAAAGCCTGAGCAATCAGTTAACTATGAAATGGGTGTTTACTATGATTCTGGACGCGATTTAAGCATATCGACAACCGTTTTTTATAATGAATTTGATGACAAAATAACCCGTATAGCATGCCCATTAACGCAGTGCACAGATGGTCCAAATCAGTTCGGCTCCATGCCAACTACGTACATTAATGTGGATGAAGCCATAACCCAAGGTGTTGAGCTATCAGTAGATTACGATATTTCAACTGAAATTGATTTGAGTGCTAGTTATACCTACACCGACTCAGAGCAAAAAACCGGTGAATATAAAGGGAGCCCACTTAATCAGTTACCAAAACATAGTTTACAAACGTCTTTAAATTGGCGTCCAACAGATAAGTTAGGCGGATGGTTACGTGTGCAATATCGTGGAGAAGAAAGCCAGCCAACGACAGGGCCTTCACAAAGCAGTTTAATTGCCCCTGATTATACCATTGCCGATTTAGGCGCTAATTATCAGCTAAGTGACAGCGTTAAACTTGGTGCTGGAATTTACAACTTGCTTGATAAAGAGATCACAGAGCAAGAGTACGGTTATGTTGAAGATGGCCGTCGCTATTGGGCGTCTTTAGTGTGGCAGTTCTAAACACTTTTTAATAATATAAAGTAAACGAGTACGCTAAACCGTGCTCGTTTTTTGGTTTTATCTAGGGTCTGTTGACCTTTGCGGATTAAAATTTGTTCAAACTAGGGGCGGTTTAATCACGGCGCGAGGTTTGTAACCTAGTGGACTAAGTAAAAACCGAGCAAAGCTTCCGCGTCCTGCTCACGCCCCTTACCTACATCCATGTAGGCAACAAAGAGTAAATCGCCCCTAGGCAGAACCCAAAGGGCAGCGCCTGTTTGGCATTGATGCTGCGTTATCACCTATTTATGGGGAATAACCACACCACATAGGCTCTGCCTTACCTAAATACCAAACAGACTGCTGCAAATTTAACCTTGAAAAGTCAACAGACCCTAGGCTCTTGTTCAATAATGTTTAAAAAGCACAAAAGGCGGTTGGCTTTTTAGCTGTAGTCGCTTATTCTAGCTGCGTAATTTAGTCATTAAATGTAACTTTAAAGTTTACTAATAATTTATAACTTTCTTCAATCCCCAAAGGTATGCCTCGTTTGAACCACATAGCAAAACAAAAAGCCAACCCTGTATTTTTAGTAGGTGTCGTTTGAAAATACCTAAACGCTTACAGCCATTAGTTGATGATGGTTTTATTGATGAAGTGATCAGCCGGTTAATGAGCGGTAAAGAGGCCGATGTATTTGTGGTGGCCTGTGGCGATGACATTCGCTGCGCTAAAGTATATAAAGAGGCCAGTAAGCGCAGTTTTAAAAAGGCGGCACAGTACCAAGAAGGGCGAAAAGTACGTGGTGGCCGCCAAGCCCGTGCTATGGGTAAGCGTTCCAGCTATGGCCGTCAATTAGAAGAAGAAATTTGGCAAAATGCCGAGGTTGACGCACTCTCGCGTTTATCTTCAGCAGGTGTTCGGGTACCGCAAACTTACGGCTGCATTGACGGTGTATTGCTAATGGAACTTGTAAGCGATGATGAAGGCGATGTTGCACCACAACTTGGCGCGGTTGATTTAACCGAGCAACAAGCCATTGAGCAACATACATTAATGATGCACTACATCAAATTAATGCTGTGCGCTGGGATTATTCATGGTGATTTATCGGAGTTTAACGTACTTGTAGATAGCAATGGCCCAGTAATTATTGATTTACCCCAAGCGGTTAACGCCTCTGCTAATAATAGCGCAGAAGCCATGTTTGCCCGTGATGTAAATAACATGCGCCGCTATTATGGGCAATTTGCACCGGCGTTATTACACACGCAATACGCAAAAGAAATGTGGGCATTGTTTGCAGATGCTAACTTAACCCCGCACTCAAAACTCAGTGGCGAATTTGAAGACGACAGCGAAGCTGCAGATGTAGACTCAGTACTTGACGAAATTCAAGCCGCCTTTGATGAAGAGCAAGAACGTAAAGAGCGAATTCGCGACGCCGATGAGCAATAATCTTTATACGTGCTGAGTTTTATATAGTTTTAACTATTAGATCAAAACCTAGAAGGTAAGTAAGAGCGAAAACCGGTCATTGAGATTGGCTAAATATCGTAGTTTGTTAATTGGTTAAACTGCTCTTTACGTATATATTTATGGAAATAAGTGATTCGCACATTATTAAGCATTTAGGGAGAATATGGTGCCATTATCGAAGAGTTTATTTATGTTACTTGTCCTTTTACTAAGTGCATGTTCGACGAAACCATTTGATGGCCCTAATTCATCGATCAAGAAATTTACTTACTACGATGAACAAGATGTGAATGATATGTATAGCGCGTTGTTTTCTGATCATAAAATATTGGGGAAAATTAATAATAATGATGTCATAAGTGACAAGTCACTATATTCAATAGCTGAAAAATATAAAGCAGATATTATTTTAGCTAATATGAGATTATTAAGTGTTGGGGCTCCTCGAATAGCGGGGCAAGTTAATGTAAACGGTAGTTTTTCTATTTACGAAACCGTAGGAGAAAGTAACTGGTCAAACCAATATCTATTTTTACAACAACCCAATAAAAAAAAGTATTTTTGGGAAAAAGAGTTACCTAAAAATATACAGTTAGCAACAAGAACTGAATGGGTTCAATGCGCCACTGTCGAATGTGAAAGAACATTCGGTTTTATTGATGTTGTTAACTTTGAAACAACGCAATATATGATTGTAAAGGGAAATAAAATACCTTTTGCAAAGTTTGAGTTAAGCTCAGGAATTGGAGTTGTATTGGATATAGTTGATGGCATAACACCTCATGTAGCTACATTTGAAAAACAAACCCACGGTTTTAAAATAAAAAGCAAAGAAAGCAATAGATTATTTATTCCTCTAAAGTTATACAATAAAATATCAAAAGAAGTAAATAAACCTGACATTACGATATATTAAATGCTTACAAATCACTTAAACGGATAAATAACAGTAGCTATGCAAATTATAGCCAAAGGGGTAAAATCTTGACTTCAGACATTATAACTCCTGACCTTCTGCTTCTGGCACTTTGCAGACAAACGATAATGCAAAACGCTTATGTTAATTAAGGCGCTCATATTCAACTTAACTTATAGTCGAAATTAGTGTGTTGATTTCACGCGCTTAATTCGGTTTAATATCAGACAATAAATATGCATTAATAATGCAGGGACAGCTTAGGGCAGCGCATTTTATTAACTTGGCCTGATTAGGGCATTAAAACCTCCTTTTATCAAATAAAGCCCATTGTATAAATAGTTCCCACGCTGACACCCAAACTGGTAGTGTTTTAGTTAATATGTGCTAAGGATAGCTCATTGAAAAAATTAAGGTTTATACTCATTCTACTTACCGCAGTTTTCCTTATAGGGATGATCATACCAGATGACATTGTTATTCCTGTTGAGGGTGCGACACCCAACGATTGGAACCATAATACTTTTTGGTATGAGCCATGGGGAAGCTCTGTGGTCCATAAGGGAATTGATATATTTGGTAAAAAAGGAACTACCACACTTTCTTCTAGTAAAGGCTTAGTCATTTATACGGGCACAGTACGTAAAGGCGGGAATGTAGTGGCAGTATTAGGGCCTAAATGGCGTATTCACTATTACGCGCATATGGACAGTTACTCTGTTACAACGGGTACTGTTGCTGGCTCAGTTATTGGTGTTTTGGGAGATTCAGGTAATGCCCAGGGAAAACAACCGCATATTCATTATTCAATCTTATCAATAATTCCAATTCCTTGGTTAGCTACAACACAGACTCAGGGTTGGAAAAGAATGTTTTTTTTAAATCCTCACGAAATGTTTATATAAGCTGTATTGAAAAAATGTATTTAAGATAAATACCAATATGAACCTCATTCACGAGGAAGATGCGGTCAAACTATTTACATTAGCGATTAATATCAAGGAGAATGTATGCCTCATTTTATAATGGACTGTTCTGAAAGTGTTTTTGGGTCACATAGCGAGGAATACATTATTGAACAAATTCATTTTGCAGCTCACGCTACAGGTTTATTGGTAGTGTTTAGAAATCTGTGTCATTTCAGTATTATTAAGAAAACAGGAGTGACACATGACTCAATCTTTCGACTTCAACAAAGCATTAGCTGAACTTCAAGCTGGTAAAGGTCTTACTGGCGAAGACGGTGTTCTAACACCATTAATCAAACAACTC
>NZ_JQFL01000032.1:0-2049 GCF_000764215.1 Pseudoalteromonas sp. ND6B | reverse complement strand
GCCCCCTGTGTCAGGATAGTTGTCGCCTCTAACTTTTAATAGAGGCAGATATAATGAGACGTCGATTTACACAAGAATTTAAAGTTCAAGCGGTTGAAAAAGCATTATCTCAATGTGATGATGTTCGCTTAGAAGATATTGCAGATGATTTAGGTGTCGGTTATTCAACGTTACAGCGTTGGATAGCACTCGCAAAAAAACATCAACTTGAAACACACCAGACGGGTAGCCAAATGACAGCAGAAAAACGACCACAAGACTGGAGTTTAGAAGAAAGACTCAGCGCGATTATTGACTGTGGTCATTTAGATGAAACAGCCATTAATGAATACTGTCGTAATAAAGGGCTTTACCCGCATCATATTAAGCAGTGGAAGCAAGATTTTGCCCAAGGACCTACAACGAAACTAGTTAAATCAGACAGTAAACAGCTTAAGCAAGAGATAAAACAGCTGCAAAAAGAACTGAATCGTAAAGATAAGGCCTTAGCTGAAACAGCCGCTCTGCTTGTTCTCAAAAAAAAAGCGGATGCACTCTGGGGTTTCAACGAGGACGATTAACAACACTGGCTGAGCGACATGAATTAATAAAGCTTATTACAAACGCGCAGGATTCAGGGGCAAGGAAAGAAAAAGCATGTGAGTTACTTGGGCTGACGGCAAGAACCGTTCAACGTTGGATTGAAGCTGACAATATGACTGACAAGCGAACAAGTACGATAAAACGGCCGCCAAATCGTCTCACAGAGTTAGAGCGGCAGCGTATTATTAATACGGTTAACTCAACTGAGTATGGGCATTTACCGGCCAGTAAAATAGTCCCTAAGCTGCTTGATAACGGCATATGGATAGCGTCTGAAAGTTCATTTTATCGTGTCATGAAGGCACATAACTTATTAACGCATAGAGAAAAAGTAAAGCCGGCAAAGCCGATGAAAAAGCCAAGAGCATTGAAGGCAGTGCGTGCAAATGAAGTGTATACCTGGGATATCACCTATTTACCAACGAGCGTAAAAGGGCAGTTTTTATACTTATATTTAGTGATGGACATTTTTAGTCGAAAGGTTGTCGGTTGGCAGGTTCACGACACACAGTTAAGTGAATTAGCCGCAGATTTAATGAAGGATATTTGCAGTCGAGAGCAAATAAAGCGAGAGCAAGTCACGTTGCACTCAGATAATGGCAGCCCAATGAAAGGCGCGACATTGTTGGCAACATTACAGGAGCTAGGCATTGTGCCATCATTTAGCCGACCGTCAGTAAGTAATGACAACCCGTACTCTGAGTCGTTATTTAAAACGTTAAAGTATCGCCCAGAATACCCAGAAAAGGCATTTGAAGATATAAGCGCAGCAAGAGAATGGGTAAGCGGATTCGTTGATTGGTACAATAATGAGCACCTACACAGTGGTATAAAATTTGTGACGCCAAATCAACGTCATTCAGGTTTAGATAAAGAGATATTAGCCAAGCGTCAGCAGGTAAACGATGCTGCTAAATTGAATAACCCAAGTCGTTGGTCAGGAAAGTCACGAGATTGGTCAATGATAAACGAAATAAATTTGAATCCTGAGAAAAAAGAAGAAATGCGGGCGGCATAAAATTTAACTTGAGGCGACAACTAACTTGAAAAACTCCGAAGGTGAAAGGTGAAAGGTGAAAGGTGAAAGGTGAAAGGTGAAAGTTCACGGGCGACGAGTTGCGAGAAGCGGGTTAAGATTGACTGGTGTAGCTGCGGGTTTATTCCGCGCATGTGGTTTTAGGTAATAAATTTATTCACAAAGAGGTTAAGAGACGCTGTGCTTTTAGAGCTAGTGAAAAAACAATTAATCACTCGGGCTCATGGTTATTGTTTTCTCATTTACTGCTCATTCACTTCTCTTTGTGCAAAAAGATCTTGAAGAGATTCTATTTACCACTGAGGGTGCAGAGCACACAGAGAAAATGATTAAAAACATGTTTTATTTGCTTTGTCTTCTCTGTGTAGCGCGAAGCGCCTCGGTGTACTCTGTGGTAAGAATGTTTTGTAGGCGGGGCTTTATGCCGCGCA
>NZ_JQFL01000031.1:0-795 GCF_000764215.1 Pseudoalteromonas sp. ND6B | reverse complement strand
TGCGCGGCATAAAGCCCCGCCTACAAAACATTCTTACCACAGAGTACACCGAGGCGCTTCGCGCTACACAGAGAAGACAAAGCAAATAAAACATGTTTTTAATCATTTTCTCTGTGTGCTCTGCACCCTCAGTGGTAAATAGAATCTCTTCAAGATCTTTTTGCACAAAGAGAAGTGAATGAGCAGTAAATGAGAAAACAATAACCATGAGCCCGAGTGATTAATTGTTTTTTCACTAGCTCTAAAAGCACAGCGTCTCTTAAACTCTTTGTGAATAAATTTATTCCCTAAAGGCACCTGCACGGCATAAAGCCCCACCTACAAAACATTTCTTACCACAGAGTACACCGAGGCGCTTCGCGCAACACAGAAAGACAAGGAAAATAAAACATGTCTTTAATCATTTCCTCTGTGTGCTCTGCACCTTCTGTGGTAAATAGAATCACTAAAAGACGCGGAATAAATCCGCTGCTACACCAGTCAATCTTAACCCGTTTCTCGCAGCCCGTCGCCAGTGAACTTAAATCAAACTTGCGCGGCATAAAGCCCCGCCTACAAAACATTCTTACCACAGAGTACACCGAGGCGCTTCGCGCTACACAGAGAAGACAAAGCAAATAAAACATGTTTTTAATCATTTTCTCTGTGTGCTCTGCACCCTCAGTGGTAAATAGAATCTCTTCAAGATCTTTTTGCACAAAGAGAAGTGAATGAGCAGTAAATGAGAAAACAATAACCATGAGCCCGAGTGATTAATTGTTTTTTCACTAGCTCTAAAAGCACAGCGTCTCTTAA
>NZ_JQFL01000030.1:0-30067 GCF_000764215.1 Pseudoalteromonas sp. ND6B | reverse complement strand
TGAATCGCCCCGTGTTTGCCAGAGACTCAATAACTTGAGAAACTGGAACTATGAAAAAATCAAATCGCTATACATCAGAATTTCGTGAACGTGCAATTAGGCTTGTTACCACACAACAGCATGAATACCCTTCTCTTTGGGCTGCGCTAGTATCGATTTCAGATAAACTGGGATGTACCCCAGAAACACTTAGAGCATGGGTCAAGAAATCTCAAGCTCAACCGTCTAAACCCTCTTCTAATACGCAATCAACTGAAGAACGCCTTGCCGTCTTAGAGCGCGAGAATAAAGAGCTCAAGCGAACGAATGATATCCTGAGGCAAGCTGCCGCTTTTTTCGCCCAAGCGGAGCTCGACCGCAAACAGAAGTAATAGTGGATTTTATTGATGCTTGCAGAGAGCATTACGGTGTCGAGTCAATTTGCAAGGAATTGCCGATTGCACCATCAACGTATTATTCTCATAAACAGATACAAAGAGAGCCTGAGCGACTGTCTAACCGCAAAAAGCGTGATGCTGAGCTGATAATACTCATTCGCGAAGTGTGGGAGGATAATATGTCAGTTTATGGTGCAAGAAAAATATGGAAGCAGCTACAGCTTGACGACCATCAAGTCGCCCGCTGTACAGTCGAACGATTGATGCGAGTTATGGGAATTCAAGGTGTTCGTCGGGGTAAAGCACATAAGACAACGATACCTGACGAGCAACAAGATAAGCCACTTGATTTAGTTAATCGTCAATTTACTGCTGAGCAGCCAAATCAACTTTGGGTAGCTGACATCACCTATGTTGCCACATGGAGTGGGTTTGTTTATGTCGCTTTCGTGATAGATGTTTTTTCACGATACATTGTAGGTTGGCGTGTATCAACGACAATGCACACAGAGCTTATTCTTGATGCGTTAGAGCAAGCTATTTGGCATCGTGGCAACCCCGAAGGGTTAATTCACCACAGCGACAGAGGCAGCCAATATTTGTCTATACGATACACTGAGCGACTTGCTGAAGCTGGAATTCAAGCGTCTGTAGGCAGTGTGGGTGACTCTTATGACAATGCATTGGCTGAAACAATAAATGGATTATTTAAAACAGAGATTATTCGCAGAAATGGCCCGTGGAAGAATGTTGATGCTGTTGAATACGCAACGTTAGAGTGGGTCAATTGGTTTAATAATCAACGCTTATTATCTTCAATTGGGTATATTTCACCAGCTCAATATGAAACAGACTACTATGATAATTTAAACGAGTCAGGTAAAGTGGCCTGACTTAAACAAACTGGTCTCCGATGAACTCGGGGCGATTCAGAGTGCTTTAAGAAGAATATGAAGTCGAAATTCATATTTTGATTCCTCAATTGCGGAAAATACAGCAGAGTCAGATGATTTTGCTATGATGTTGAGCTGACCACCAATGTTATACTTACATTTTGCACTATGTTCTTCATTTCTTTTTAATCGAAAACATGGTGCTATTTCTACCGTTTTTGTGGCGTATTTCCGATCATGTCTTTTCACAAATGATAACTGTGCACTACAACTAGGAGATGCACAAAATAGAGTCCCATAGGGCTTATTCTCATAATCAGTAGCATCTACACGATTGCCAAATCCTAGGCTAGCTTCAGGGATCTTACTTCCCATCGGAAATCTCCACTTGTTTATAACGCCGCGTTCACCGGCTTGTCCGGTGCAACGCTTTGTTATGTTTTTTCGCTCTTAGATTGTTCACTTTCTGTAACTGATTCTTGTGGTACATCAGGAAAATTAACTTTACCTATAGAAGTTAATATAGCTTTTCGACATTTAGTCGCATATCTTGCATCACGCTTATCTTTCAAGTATTTAGCAATGTGAAAAAGGTCAGGAGTAAATACAAGAGCAGTAGAGCTCGTAGTTGCAGCGGAAATACACTTCGTTGTAAATGGTTCAGGCCGCTCATCAATTGGCTGTAACCTGTATGAATTACCAAACAACACTGGTTTTGCAGGCTCATCAACTTCATCTCGCTCAAGATCTTCATGTATATTCATCGCTAGTTGGCGAAGTTTATCAATATTTATAGCCTTATTATCTTTACCTTCTGCTTCGCCAATCAATCGGCCTTCCTTCGACTCAAAAACGGCATCAAATTCAGATTTACCATCATCAAATTGAGATACTTCGAACCCGATTATTTTTAGGGCGTCTAAAATTGCGTACTCTAGTGGCTTACCTTTTTCGAACAAAAGATTCCTAAGCCTTCCCAAGTCTTTTACCTCATCGATTACAGCCTCTTTTTCGGCTTGAACTACTTCGAGATTTTTTTCGATTTTCAGGAGTTTCTGAGACGCTAATTTTTCTTGGTTTAATCTATATATCGTATCTTTTGCCCAGTCAGGCTCAGGAGTTAATTCGCCAGAAGACCGAAGTGATTTATCCATTGAAATAATCGATTTTATCATCCTAGATGCAAACTGCTTTGCTTCTGGCGTCCAATCGCCTTCATTTTCTTCGTCTTCTGCACCAATGAAAAACGACTCAGGGTAGAAATCAATATCAGGAAGGCATAACATGGCACCATTAGAGTTTTTTGACCTAGAAATAGTACCTACTACCTTATCTGCATGCTTGGTTAGTAAGCATGGTGTTAGTTCACTTTCGACGATAATCTTATAAGATGAAATACTTGAGAATTCATGCCAATAGGAAGATATACATTCAGAGTTCTTTGCACAAAGCTTTATCTCTTTCCCATTAGAGTTTATAGGCTTTAGACCTAATGGGATTGATTGATAGTTATCATAGCTAGTTACAATTCTTGTAACCTTTTGATTTCTGCCTGTTCCAGAAAATTCTTTTTCCCCAGTTGCTATACTTAGTGGGGTCAGTTCACTCAGGAAGACTAATACTAATTTCCCATGCTCAACAGCTGCTTTTATTTCTCTTCGCCAATGCTCGGATTGTGCTCTCAGCTTGAATGATTCGTCGTCCGATAGACATGGTTTCCCTTCAAAAGTACTCTCACACCTATAAAGGTATTCTGTAATATTTGGTTTAAAAAGTATTATGTCCCAATCTAAAAGAGAAGTATCAGAATCAAACTCACAGAATTCAGTTTGGTCATCAGCCAGCGACAACCCAATTGTTAATATCTTTTTATTTGCCATGAATCATCCAATATTCTTAAAACAACATAATGCCCGCTTAAGCGGACAAAAATCATTGGTTATAATGTGGAACGAAGAAGAACCTAACCAACTGTTTCTATTGCATTTAAATCGCTTGTTATGCATTTTCTTCGCTAGGCTCTAACTTTAGTAAAATATGCTTTTTAGACTCAACTACAAATGGTTGAAAATTATAATCAATTTTCAGTTTTATAACAGGTTCAGTTGTATGTTCGACCAAAGCTTGTTTAATACTCTGGTAGTTTTCTTTAACAGTGGCTTGAAGGTTCCTAACTTTAAATAGTAAATGGTCTGATTGAATAACGGCCGATGTCGGATGCTTGCTCGATGTGAACCCAAAACCTATAGGCATATATTCTGTTCCATCATGTAGGACTACATGAGTATTTCCAGCATTTTTACGCAAAGCCCTTCTTTGCTCTGTAGATAAAATTGGTGCAGTTGAGTTAGTCTTGTAAATAAAAGGCTTAATCACATGAGGCCAGTTATCATGAATTATTTGAATTAAATCGGTGTTAGTCCACGTTACAACAGAGCCATCTGCTTTCTCGTGTTTCAATATATCAAGTAAGTATGCATTGCCCTCACTTAAATAGATAAATAACAATTCTTCACTTCGCTCTTCACGGAAGTGTAAATGATAAATTCCCCACTCAGATTTTAGCAAGTCTGCATTTTTTACTTGATTTAATTTCCTTACTCTATTACTTAATAAGCTATTGACGTCCACACCATTTTCGAGTTTATTAATGATCTCATTTATTTCACTCCGCCCCTCTAGCTCACTTGAAGTATGAACATTCCATTTAATGACAGGGATTCTTCTTGAGTACACTGTAAAGCAATGAAGTAATAAATTATGTAAGTCATAATCTTTAATTTTACTTTTTATTTCTTCACTTCGCTTGTCTTGAAAGCGTAACTGTTCAAATGTTGGAACGGCAAGGTCGGCATCTTTAAGTAACCTTTGAAGTTCATCTACTAGATCAGAAAAAAAGTTTAAAGTCATAGCTGGAATCCTTATGGGTAACGCTGACGCATAGCATTTTAGTATTTATGCGACACGCAGGTTATATTGCATAATCGCTTATTGGACTAAGCCGTTACCTGCTCGATGTGTCAGAGTTGGTGTTGTTTATGCTATGGGAATTGGTTTTTTATGGCCTAAGTGATATCAAACCAATTTCATTGGCATGTCTATCGTATCTAAGCTATCCCTGCGTTACTCAGCGTTTATTATGTAACTATTAAACCTAATGTTTAACCGTTAAGCAATCATATTTTTCTTATGTACAGTCGCAACGAGCCTGAGCAGTTAAGCAGGTTAACTCATTGATTTAAGGCAGCAAGCAAGGCTGCTAACTCGTTCGCGCTATTTTATTTGTCGCCTCCTCTAAATTCATCAACCAATAAATCGTAATATACCCACCTTGCATAACTGGCAAGACCAGTGCGGTAATAATGGTTATTGCTCTGTCTCACCGCTGTGAATGGGGTTGATGCTTGAGCCTTTATAAACCCTACGACACGCATTAGCTAAAAAACTATGGTAGCAAATGCGTATAAACCCTTTAGACAATGGAACTACACTCATGATTTATAGCAAGGTGTAAATAGCTTTGTTAGCTCGTTAAGTAATATCTTCTAACCCATTTTGGGGCAAAGGTGAGCCAGCGCTGATCTGGCTGACTCGAAGGTGGACAAAACTCTTAAATCATGCGGCATCACTAAGACGGAGGCTTTCGTAATAGTCTTCCGCCAGAGCGGTCATTTTGAACTCAGCATCTACTCCAGCGATTTTCTCAACGGCATCTTTAATTTCCTCTAGATTGACACTGAAGAACTCCTTACGAAGGTTAATTGCATTAACACGTTGAGAATGGAATTCACGGTGCAAAGCTGTTTCGAGTGCAGGTGCATCATCAGTATAAATCATGGCATGTACGTCAAATGGGAATGGTACACTGGCATCACCAAGCTCTTTAACTCTGTCCATAGGCTCAAGCCTGCGCGTTAAGCCTATCTTGTAAACATCTTCTCCAAAGGAACCAATGTTACTTATCACGTACACATGGCCCTTACGAGTTTGTTCCGCCATACTCTTGGCACGTTCTTCTTTGGCTTCAGCTTCGGCCAATTGCTGCTCTAGAATGGCTATTCTTTGTTCCATTTCACTGCGTTCTTGTTCATTAGCTTGAGCAAGCTCTTGCTGAGCTTTATCAAGAAGGTTTCGATACATTTTTTCTTCTTTCTCAGCTTCAGCAATAGCTTTTTCAAACTCCTTTATTGCTCTCTGCTCTTCACGAATTTGCTCTTTGATGAGCTTCTGCTCGGCAATTTCTTCCTGCTTCTTCAGGGTATATTGATACTGAAGCTTACATTCTTCGAATTTTAGTTCGATGTAGTCAATATCAAAGCCGCACTCCAGTGTCGCAGCTGACTTTTCTAGATTGTTTGCTAGTTTCTCGATTCGTTCCAGCATACGACCAAATGAGCTTGGAGAAACCTTGCCAATAAGCATGTCACATTCAATATTGAACGCAGTTAGCATTAGCTTAACTTGACCATTGAGGATTTTTTTATTCAAAGACTTATCATTAGAAATAACGGTCGTTTCTGGGAAGGTGACTGCGGTTTTCGCTTTAATCATGTCTTTTTGTTGCTGCCGTATGTCTTTGATCTCTTCAGAATAGCGAGTTGATGTTTCGTAGAGATATTGTGGCATTTCAAAGTGACCATGAGCAGTATATTCATCGAGTCGTGAATACAAGTCTATCCCACTCATAAGCTCGTTCAGATCCTGTTCGCTCTTTTCAATATTGGCATTAAGTTCATTTAGAGTGTTTTGGGCCGCGTCAAGAGACTGTTGCTGTTCTAGAATATTAACTTTAAGAGAGTCATCTTGTCCTTTCAAAGCTTGTAGGTCGGCAGTTTCAGCGTTAATTTTGGAAAGCGCCTGCTTTGCTATCTCATTAGTTTGCTGTAGTGATTCATTTGCTTTCTTTAATGTCTCGTGCTCTTCTTTGGCTTTCGTTAACGCTTCATCAATTGACTTGTACTGTCCAACTTTTTTATCCGCAGAGCGTTTCGTCACTATATAGGTCAGCAAAACTGCTAACAAAGATATGCCTGCTAATATCAGTAAATTATTATTCATTGTTTACCTTAAAACCTCTTGTATGAATTGCTTTCTAAGGGCGGCTCGTTCTTCGCAGCGGTCTTGGTACTCTTCATTTGCATTTGATAGCGCATTTTTAAATGCTTGCTTTGCTGCGGATTGTTGCTGTCTTACTTGCCGCTTTAGTTCTCGCTGAGCTTCACGCACACCTTTTTCATGCTCTCTAAGTGCTTGAGCTTCAGCACGTTGCCGAGCTTTCTCTCTACGCTGAGTTTCGCGGGCGGCTTGTTTGTTGGCCCTATCTATAGCTTTAACAACCTTTATAGCCGTCCTTAAACCACTTCCTCGTCTGGCCAATGCATTTCTCCTCTGAGCAAATTAGAATTATGCTTCCGATGCTAGCACAACAAAATTGGAAGGGTTACATTGAAATCAAACAGATTGCATAAAGTCTATAGCTATGAGAGCGCTAAGGTTTCAAATATCTATGTTTCTCACAGGTAGATTAGCCCCTTGCTTTGGGTTAGAAAAAATATTCCAAATGATGGCGTGGAGAGTAATGGCTCATGCAGTCGCTGACTCATTTTGGGGCAGAAACGAGTTATACCTGAATGACTGTTTTTGGCACATCTTTGACTGTCAGATTTGATTGAGTGATGTTAATTGAATCTGAAAGATGAAGCTAAGACTTATTCAGCAATGAAAATTAACACAGTACTTTGTGAATTAGCCTATTACGCTCACATACAGTTAAAGTAATTGGGTCTTAGCTCAGTAACTTAAAATAAAAATACAATGCAACGTTTAATCGTTGCATTGTAATAAAAGGGCCGTTAATTATTACGAAAATGCAGACTCGGCGAGCTCTTCTTGCATTTGTTCACGCATTTTAAATTTTTGCAATTTGCCGGTTACCGTCATCGGGTAATTTTCAACAAAGCGAATGTATTTAGGTTGTTTAAAGTAGGCGAGTTTGTCCTTTAAAAACAGACGAATTGCTTGCTCATCAAGCACTTCACCTTCTTTAGGCTGGATCCAAGCACAGACTTCTTCGCCAAACTTTTCATCACTAATGCCAAAAATAGCGGCGTCTTGTATACCCGGATAGGTGTAAAGCACTTCTTCAATTTCACGCGGATAAATGTTTTCACCACCACGAATAATCATGTCTTTAATTCTGCCAACAATGCTGACAAAGCCCTCACTGTCCATTACCCCTAAATCGCCCGAGTGCAGCCAGCCGTCATTGTCGATAGTGGCTTTGGTTTTCTCTTCATCATTCCAGTAGCAACGCATAATGCCGGCCCCACGGCTACATACTTCACCAGGCTGCCCGATTTTTTGAATGTCACCAACCTCATCAATGATTTTTACTTCGGTGTGTGCAAGTGCTCGGCCAACCGTAGTGACTTGACGCTCAATAGAAGAGTCGGTTTCGGTAATGTTATTAATTGGGCTGCATTCTGTTTGCCCATAGGCAATTACCACCTGATTCATATTCATGAGTGTTTGTACTTTACGCATCACCTGTTCAGGACAAGTTGAGCCTGCCATAACACCCGTTCGCAGTGTACTTAAGTCATACTCGTTAAAGTTATTAAGCTCTAACTCGCTTATAAACATAGTGGGTACACCATGAAGGCCGGTGCATTTTTCTTGTTGTACCACCTCTAATGTAGTTTTTGGATCAAAAGAATCACTTGGATAAATTGCAGCGGCCCCTTTACTGACACACAATAAACTGCCTAATACCATACCAAAGCAGTGATATAGCGGAACAGGAATACAGAGCTTATCGCGCTCAGTAAAGTGCATAGCTTGTGCGACTAAAAGCGCATTATTCAATATATTTTTATGTGTCAGTGTTGCACCTTTAGGGTTCCCGGTGGTGCCAGAGGTAAATTGAATATTGATATCTTGATTGCAATCGAGGGTTTTAGCCACCGCTTGCAGTTCTAATTTATGTGCATCGGTGGGCATGCTCATAACCTCATTAAAGGAAAACATCCCATCGACGGGTTCATCACCAATACAAATTACATTTTTTAAAGTGGGTAATTTGACTGCGGTTAACTCACCTTTGTTACAACCGCTAAGCTCAGGAGCTAAACTTTGCAGCATATTAATATAGTGGCTGCCTTTAAATTCAGTGGCGGTTATAAGCGTAGAGCATTCCACACTGTTTAGTGCATATTGCAGTTCACTAGGGCGGTAAGCTGGGTTAATGCATACCATAATGGCACCTATTTTAGCGGTGGCAAATTGTGTTAAGCACCACTGTATATTGTTCGGTGACCAAATACCGACCCGTTCACCAGGTTTTACCCCTAAAGCCAGTAACCCCATAGCAAGTTGATTAATCTGCTGTTGAAATTGCTTATAGCTTAAACGTATATTTTGATGGGCAACGACTACGGCCAGAGCGTCTGGGTTATTGTCGACAATGGCGTCAAAGTAATCGCCTATGGTTTGTTCTACTAATGGTGTGCTCTGAATTCCTTTAAAATAGCTGCTTGATAGCGGTATAGTGTTTGTTTGCTCTACTTCTTTTATCACTTTTTGTGTCGCTTTCATGACATACTCCATGTTTTTATTTTTGAGAGGCGTGCTGTTTAAATAAACACGAATTGTCGACAAAAGGAAGGGGGTTAGACTAATGTATTATACCAATCGGCAATAATACTAAATCATTTTGAGGGGGCAAATCAGACGCTAGCTGTGTTAAAAATTTCTCATTTAGAACTACTAACTAACGAAATTTTTGCTTTGATATCGACACGATTTTCCTCCCTCAAATTAGATCACTTAGTTAAGCGAATTGGTATTACTGTTTTTATGTAGAATTTAAAGACAAAAAAACGCGTACTCTCTAGCGAATACGCGTTTTTATAAGGATGTAATTAATTTACATTTCGTCGCTGCGATACGTTTTTTTCATGATGTAAACGTAAGCATTAACAAATGCATTTTCTTGATACTTTTTAAGACCGGTGTCTTCAAACGCAATGGGTATTGGATTACGTTTTATTTGTTCTTTTATTTCGGTGGTTGAAAACACGCGTACATCGAGATTATCGATTAACTGAATAGCGGTTTCCATTTTGAATCCTTTAGCGCTGCCAGCAAACTTACCTTTAGGTTGGCGTTCGCGAATGGCAACCGAATCAATTTGGTAATCTTGCATTAACTTGGCAAAATCAAACTGAAACTTACGCATTACTTCAGTGTCGTTACCGTTACCTAAGGTAAAGCGTGTTTGGCGCACATCACGAATATCAAAAACGTCATTATCTTTACTTAAAATACAAAGTAGTACATCACTACCGGTAATTTCTACACCACATGTTCTCATTGCTAATCTCTACTATAACTTAATTACCCGTTATTATACGCAACACGCATTAAAATGCGAGTTTAAGCACTTACAGTGGTGTTTTTGTTAGCGCTTAACGTCCATTCGTCATTTTGATGTAACAAGGTCTGTTTATCTTTGCGGCTAAATGTGCAGCCCTCCTTTTTTTAGCCAAGACAGCGCTATGGTTTGTTTACTTTGAATAGGTGTGAGCGTTGCTCAATTTTTTACTTAGCGCCAGGTGATAGCTCCCGGGCTTTAACTAAATCGCCCCTAGATTGAACAAATCCTAATATAGAAAGCCAACAGACTCCTATTAAACGTTATTAATTGCACTTTTATGGTAAAATTGGGTGGTTTTTAATAGCTTAAAACTTGTAATTAATGCTGCAGCACGCGACAATAACTCTCTTGTAGTTGAGCAGACTCAGCATCTACATTAGCCATTTTTGGCGAAAAATAGTCAATGCTTATTCGTAAAAGCGTTGTCGAGTCATTCTCATTTAATTAATTAAAAATACACGTGATACATTGTAGGTGTCACCACTGTATGTAAGGATTTATAATGCCAGTTATTACTCTTCCTGACGGTAGTCAGCGTAGTTTTGAAAACCCTGTAAGCACACTTGATGTAGCAAACGATATAGGCCCTGGTCTTGCTAAAGCCACCATTGCGGGTCGTGTTAATGGCGAACGCGTAGATGCGTGTGATTTAATTAGTGACGATTCTCGTCTTGAGATCATTACCGCAAAAGACGACGATGGTCTAGAGATTATTCGCCACTCGTGTGCGCACTTAATTGGTCATGCTGTTAAACAACTTTTCCCTGATGCAAAAATGGCGATTGGTCCAACAATTGATAACGGTTTTTACTACGATATTGATATGGAACATTCGTTATCTCAAGATGATCTTGATGCCATTGAAAAACGTATGCTACAGCTTGCAAAAACAAACTACGACGTAGTGAAAAAAACCGTTAGCTGGCAAGAAGCGCGCGACACTTTTGCAGCGCGTGGCGAAACATACAAAATTGAAATACTAGACGAAAATATCGCACAAGATGACCGTCCAGGTTTATATCATCACGAAGAATACATCGATATGTGTCGTGGTCCTCATGTGCCAAACATGAAATTTTGTCAAAACTTCAAAATTATGAAAGTGGCCGGCGCATACTGGCGCGGTGATTCTGAAAACAAAATGCTACAGCGTATTTACGGCACAGCATGGGGCGATAAAAAGCAACTTAAAGCGTATTTAAAGCGTTTAGAAGAGGCTGAGAAGCGCGATCACCGTCGTATCGGTAAAGCGCTCGATTTATGGCACTGGCAAGAAGAAGCGCCAGGTATGGTATTTTGGCACAACGATGGTTGGAGCATTTACCGCGAGCTAGAAGACTTTGTGCGTGAAAAATTACGTGAGTACCAATACGAAGAAGTGAAAGGTCCAATGATGATGGATCGCTCTTTGTGGGAAAAATCAGGGCATTGGGAAAAATATTCAGAGGCAATGTTTACCACTGAATCTGAAAAGCGTGAATACGCAATTAAACCAATGAATTGCCCAGGCCACGTACAAATTTTCAACCAAGGTTTAAAATCGTACCGTGACTTACCACTGCGTATGGCAGAGTTTGGTTGTTGTCACCGAAATGAACCATCAGGCGCGCTTCATGGCTTAATGCGTGTACGCGGCTTTACCCAAGATGATGCTCATGTATTTTGTACAGAAGAGCAAATCATGGATGAAGTATCGGCCTGTATTAAAATGGTTTACGATACCTATGAAACATTTGGTTTCGAAAAAATTGTTGTTAAACTTTCAACTCGCCCAGAGCAACGTATTGGCGAAGATGAAATGTGGGACAAAGCAGAGCTTGCACTTGCTGACGCACTTAAAGCAAATGACATTGAATTTGATTATTTACCAGGTGAAGGGGCGTTTTATGGCCCTAAAATTGAATTTACTTTGTACGATTGCTTAGACAGAGCGTGGCAGTGTGGTACAGTGCAACTAGATTTTGCATTACCGGGTCGTTTGGGCGCTACTTATGTAGCTGAAAATAACGAACGTCGCACACCTGTCATGATACACCGCGCTATTTTAGGGTCTATTGAGCGCTTTATCGGTATCTTAACAGAAGAGTACGCTGGTTTATTCCCAACGTGGCTTGCGCCTAAGCAAGTGGTGATTATGAATATCACCGATAAACAAGCACCTTATGTGCAGGAAATTGTACAAAAATTAAATAAACTTGGAATTAGAGCCGCTGCTGACTTGAGAAATGAGAAGATTGGCTTTAAAATCCGAGAACATACACTTAAGCGTATTCCTTACTTACTGGTTGTTGGCGATAAAGAAGTTGAACAACAAGAAGTAGCAGTACGAACTCGCACAGGTGAAGACCTAGGCAAATTTAATGTCGATGATTTTATCGCTAAAATCAGTGAAGAAATCAAAAATCGACAGTAAAAATCGAGCGTGTAGGGCAATCACAAACGGCCAACTACACGCTTATATTATTGATATTCTTGGAGGAACGTACCATTAGAGGCGGCAAGAAAGGGCAACAAACAGCTCAAAAAAATCGTATTAACGAAGAAATTACAGCGCTAGAAGTTCGTTTAATCGACATCGACGGCGAACAAGCTGGAATTCAGTCATTAAAAGACGCGCAAGCTATGGCTGATGCAGCGGGTGTTGATCTTGTAGAGATCAGTCCAAACGCTGAGCCGCCTGTTTGTAAGGTTATGGACTACGGTAAGTTCATCTTTGAAAAAAGCAAAGAACTAAAAGAGCAGAAGAAGAAGCAAAAGCAAATCCAGATTAAAGAAATCAAATTCCGTCCGGGAACGGATGAAGGCGATTATCAGGTTAAGCTGCGCAACTTACGTAAGTTCTTAGAAGCTGGCGATAAAGCTAAGATAACTATCCGCTTCCGTGGTCGTGAAATGGCTCACCAAGAAATTGGTATCGAATTATTAAACCGTATTAAAACCGATTTAGAAGAGTTAGCAGTTGTTGAGTCTTTCCCAAATCGTGTTGAAGGTCGTCAAATGGTTATGATGATGGCACCGGTTGCTAAAAAGTAATAATTAGGCGATAATACGCACCGAATTTAGCTCAGGTTTGCAAGTGATGTGAAAATGTCCACCTGAGTTAACCGGTTTTAAAGTAAAATTGCGGTATTTATATCGGGTTTTCACCGGAACATAGCAGTAAGTTAGGCCTTTAAAGTGGAGCTATAGCAATATATCTCACGCCTTCTTACTAAATTTAAAGCAATACAATTGGAGTTATTGCAATGGCTTACAAGCTAAAAAGTCACAGAGGCGCAGCTAAGCGTTTCAAAAAGACTGCTTCTGGCGGTTTCAAGCGTAAACAAGCGCATCTTCGTCACATTCTGACTAAGAAAACTTCTAAGCGTAAGTTACACCTACGTCCTAAGATGATGGTTCATAAAAATGACCATGGTCTAGTTTCACGTATGTTACCATTCGCTTAATAGGGGTTTTTAGAAATGGCAAGAGTTAAACGCGGCGTTGTCGCACGTGCACGTCACAAAAAAGTTTTAAAACAAGCGAAAGGTTACTACGGAGCACGTTCACGTGTTTACCGCGTAGCTTTCCAGGCTGTTACTAAAGCGGGTCAATACGCTTACCGTGACCGCCGTGCTAAGAAACGTACTTTCCGTCAACTATGGATTGCACGTATCAATGCTGCTTCACGTCAAAATGGTCTGTCTTACAGCCGTTTTATCAATGGTCTTAAAAAGACATCTGTAGAAATCGATCGTAAGATCCTTGCAGATATCGCTGTTTACGACCAAGTTGCATTCGCAGCGCTTGTAGCAAAAGCAAAAGAAGGCCTAGCGGCAGCTTAAGTTTTTGTATAAGTAATGAAAAGGAGCCCATGGCTCCTTTTTTTGTGCCTGTAATTTATTATCTTTTTTATGCGCTTGTAGGCTTTTTCCTTTATTTATTACCGTTGTGTGTTTGTTTTTTAGGTACTTATTAGCCCTTTTTATTCAGTAGATGTTGATAGCGTGGCTGGGCTGCAACTAAAAATGACGTTGGCTGTATTTTTTTGTTGAACCACCGCAGTTTTGGCAACTAGAAAAGTTTAATTGCTATAATTTTTCTTAATTAATGGGTTTGTTAGAGAAGTATATGTTTATAAGTTTATTGGTTTTATCTGCAAGTATGGCAAATAGCAATCATTTACCGCCATTATTACCATGGGAAGGTAGTAGTACCTCACTATTGCAACAACAGGGACCCTTAACCACAGACTTTGAAATTTCTGCAGGAGTCTCGTCTCCCAATTATGCTAATACCATGGCATTTGTTGATAGATTAGTGGCGGCGAATCCCACTCAATTTAAATCAAAAACGATTGGCTATAGTAATAGTAAACGAGCAATAAAAATGTTGATTGCCAGCGAACAAGGTTTTTTTAATGCGGGGCAAATGGCCAATAGCACCAAACCAACCGTGCTTATTCAGGCTGGTATTCACGCTGGTGAGATTGATGGTAAAGATGCGATGTTTATGCTGCTTAGAGATATTGCTACGGGTAAACGACGCGATATATTAAAAAAGGTAAACATTTTATTTATCCCAATATTAAACGTTGATGGTCACGAGCGTAGTAGTGCGTTTAATCGTATTAATCAGCGTGGCCCTGTAAAAATGGGTTTTAGAACAAACGCAAATAATCTTAATTTAAATCGTGATTACACTAAGCTTGATACGCCAGAGGTTAAAAGCGTCCTTCAAGTAATTAATGATTATAATCCGAATTTGTATATTGACGTACACGTGACTGATGGGGCTGATTACCAATACGATGTAACCTATGGCTATAACCCAGTATTTGCTAGCGAGTCGCCTGCCATTTCAGATGCGCTTAACCGTTATTTTAAACCAATGATTGATCAAACCCTCACTGAGCAAGGCCATATTCCGGGCCCTTTAGTGTTTGTTATGGATAAACAAGAATTTAAATCAGGTTTAGCAGGTTGGGTTGCCACACCGCGGTTTTCAAACGGGTGGGGTGATTTAAAGTCATTGCCTACCATTTTAGTTGAAAACCATTCTTTAAAGCCATACAAACAACGCGTGTTAGGGACTTATGTGTTTATAGATGGTGCTATTGAAGCATTATCAGCGCATAAAGATAAACTCGCTAATGCAGTAAAAAAAGAACAAGAATTTGTTCCTAAGCAATTAATTGTTAAGCGTGGTTATTCTGAGCAGCCTGATCATATCGCGTTTAAAGGTATTGCTTATTCTAAAAGCCTGAGCCCATTGTCAAATCAACAAGAAGTAAGCTATTTGGGTAAAAAACAGGATTATGACAAGCTGCCTATTTTTTGGCAAAAAGAGGTGCAGCACACGGTTGAAGTACCAAAATCATTTTTTATTCCACCTGTTTACACCGATATTATTGAGAAATTAGCCCTGCATGGGGTGTCAGTTAATAAGCTCAGTGGTGCCAACACTCAGCCATTAAAAATGGCAAAAGTAGCGCAATATAGTTTTGATAAAGCGCCATTTGAAGGGCGTTTTAGAGTGTCGGCTAGTTTTGATTATGTACCAGCTACAAATGTGGATTTAGATGGTTGGTTTGAAGTGAGTACGCAGCAAAAGGCAGGAGAGTTAGCTGTCCATTTGCTACATCCTGAAGCACCAGATTCATTTTTTGCTTGGGGGGAGTTTAATACTATTTTTCAGCGCACTGAATATATGGAAAATTATGCTTTGATACCGTTTGCTGAAAAAATGCTTGCTGATGACCCCAAATTAGCCCAAGAATTTGATAAAAAAGTGAAGCAGGATAAAGACTTTGCTAAGAACGCTGATGCACGTTTACATTGGTTATATGAGCATAGCCCATTTTATGATCAAGCTTATTTGAAATACCCAATTTTAATGTCATACGAAGAGAATATAGTTATTCCAGCGCAAAAAGATAAAGAAATATAAGATGAAAATAATCACTATTCCCGTAACCCCATTTATGCAAAATTGCCGCATTATAGTATGTGAACAAACCCAGCAAGCTGTCGTGGTTGACCCTGGCGGTGATGCTGACAAAATTAATGCAGCACTCAAGCAGCATAATTTATCATTAGCAGCGATTTGGTTAACCCATGGGCATTTAGATCATGTGGGCGCTGCGGATAATTTACGCGAGCAACACAAGGTAAAGATGATTGGTCCCCATGAGGATGAACGTTTTTGGTTCGATAATTTACCGATGCAAGCCACTATGTTTGGCTTTAAACCGATTAACTCCTTTTATCCTGATGAATGGTTAGCCCATGGTGATAGTATCAAAGTTGGGCAGCTTGAATTTAAAGTACTTCATTGCCCAGGGCATACGCCAGGCCATGTTGTGTTTTATCAACAAGCACACAATACGGTTATCGTCGGTGATGTTATTTTCAAAGGTTCAATAGGGCGTACCGACTTTCCTAAAGGCGACAGCAAGCAGCTAATCGAATCTATAATGCAACATATCATGACATTACCACCGAACACTGCAATTTTAAGTGGCCATGGTGACAACACCCATGTTGCTCATGAACAGGCTACTAACCCATTTGTAAGTGGCCAGTTTGGTTGATGTGCATATTTGTTAAAAATAAGCAGACTGCTTTTTAAAAAGGCTGTATAATTTAACCAATTTATTAGATAAATAAGAAATAAAATGTCTCTAAATCACGTAGATCGCCAAATATTGGCACTTTTACAACAAGATGCAAGTTTATCAACTGCTGAGATTGCAGACAAAGTCGGACTTTCTCAGTCTCCTTGTTGGCGTCGTATTGCTAAATTAGAACAAGATGGCTACATCAAAAGTAAAGTCGCATTGCTTGATGAAAAAAAGCTGGGCTTTGATATGTTGGTTTACGCCCATGTACGTTTATCAAACCATGGTAAAAAGAATTTAGCTGAGTTTGAAAAATTAATACTTAGCTATGATGAAGTGACTGAATGTTACACCATGGCTGGCACTATGGACTTTATGTTGCGTATTATTTCTCAAGGCATAGAAGGTTATGAGCACTTTGTACGCGATAACTTGCTTAGCTTAGAATATGTACAAGAGGTTCATTCTAATGTGACCATGACGTGTGTTAAACGAAGCACGGCACTGCCACTTTAAACTTTACTAAGCAGCTAAAAACACACAGGCTGAATTAACTATAATTGTGAAATGAGCGCTAATTTGATAAAATCTAGCGCTTTTTTTGTTAGCGAAATAAAACTGAGGAACTCAATGTTTAACTTACTCAGCAGAGCGCCAAGCTCTGCTAAAAACGATATTCTCTCTGGATTGACAGTGGCACTTGCCTTGATCCCAGAAGCTGTTGCATTTGCCTTTGTTGCAAATGTAGAACCTCTTGTTGGTTTATACGCCGCATTTATTGTGGGCTTAATTACGGCTATTTTTGGTGGTCGTCCGGGTATGATTTCGGGTGCAACCGGTGCATTAGCGGTTGTGATGGTAAGTTTAGTACTTGATCACGGAGTGGAATACCTATTTGCCACTGTGTTGCTGATGGGACTACTACAAATATTGGCTGGGGTATTTAAGCTCGGTAAATTTATTCGTATGGTTCCGCATCCTGTTATGCTCGGTTTCGTTAACGGTTTAGCGATTGTTATATTTTTAGCCCAGCTTGGACAGTTTAAAGTGCCTGATGGTGCTGGCGGCCAAATGTGGATGTCGGGCAGTGCGCTTTACATCATGTTAGGTTTAGTGGCGCTAACGATGGCAATTATTCACTTTTTACCAAAATTAACTACCGCAGTGCCTTCATCACTGGTTGCTATTGTTACTGTAACGGGTTTAGTGATTGGTCTTGATTTAGAAGCGCGTACAGTACTTGATTTCTTAAAAGGCATGACAGGAAATGAAGCTGCAACCATTGCCGGTGGCTTACCACAGTTTCATATTCCTATGGTCCCTTTTAACCTAGAAACACTACAAATTATCTTTCCATATGCGCTTATTCTTGCAGCAATTGGCTTAATTGAATCGCTGTTAACGCTAAGCTTGATTGACGAAATTACAGAAACCCGTGGCCATTCTAATAAAGAATGTATTGGCCAAGGTGCGGCCAACGTCACATGTGGTTTCTTTGGTGCAATGGGTGGCTGTGCCATGATTGGCCAATCAATGATCAACATTAATTCAGGTGGGCGTTCGCGTTTATCAGGTATTAGTGCCGCATTGATGTTACTTGCATTTATTATCTTCGCTTCAAGCTTAATCGAAATGATCCCACTGGCCGCATTAGTTGGGGTTATGTTTATGGTGGTGCTGGGTACGTTTGAATGGGCGAGTTTCAAAATGATGAAACGCGTGCCTTTATCTGATGCTTTTGTGATTGTATTAGTTTCGGGTGTAACGGTTATTACCGACCTTGCGATTGCGGTGTGTGTAGGTGTTATTGTCTCTGCGTTAGTGTTTGCTTGGCAGCATGCAAAACATATTTACACAACTAACTATATTGATAAAGAAGGTTCAAAAGTGTACGAGCTACATGGGCCTTTATTTTTTGGTTCGGTTAAAAACTTTGCTGATTTATTTGATGTTAAGAATGACCCTAAAGATGTGATTGTTGAGTTTAAATACAGTCGCGTTGCGGATCATAGTGCGATTGAGGCCATCGACAGCTTAGCTGACAAATACAATAAAGCGGGTAAAAAGCTGCACTTGCGTCATTTAAGTAAAGACTGTACAGAACTACTTCATAAAGCACGTGACTTAGTTGAAGTGAACGTAATTGAAGATCCGACTTATAAAGTTGCTTCAGATAAACTTGCTTAAAAAAGAAAAGTAAACATTTATAAGCGAAAGGTGGATGCCTTTCGCTTTTTTTATGCGTTTTAAATCATCCGCAAGGGGTAATTGCAACACGAGTTTTAGTTTGTTTAACGTAACCACTAAACCAGAACTGAACATCCATCCTGTATTTATTTAATTTATTGTTTGCGATAGGGCTATTAAAAAGTAAGACAGTTGGTAGTGCTATACCTGACGATAAATCGATATAATAGTGACAAATTTACAAGGTAATAATTAATTTTGAATTGGCAGTCTTTAATTGATAACAGACAACGTTTTTTCTGGCTTTTGCAAATTGCAGGCTGGATAGGTTATGCGTTAGTTAACTATATTGGTTCTAAAGTATTCGAAATGCGTGATATTTACGTATTCGTTATTTTACTAAACGCCTATGCGGGCTGTTTAATGACTGTGCCTCTGCGTTATATTTATCGCAAAATTTGGAATGCCTCACCTTGGGTATTAATTATTGTTGTATTTGGCGCCTCTTATATAACCGGTACATTATGGGCCGTGGTGCAAAAGTTTAACCTGTGGGAAATTTATCGCCACGGATACCGTCCTGAAGAATGGTTTTATTATTTACAACAAGGACTTGATTCTGTTTATATTATTTTGTGTTGGAGTGGTTTGTACTTTGGGGTTAAGTATTACCAGTTATTACAAAGTGAACGTCAAAAAGCCTTAAAAGCGACCACAATGGCGCACGAAGCGCAGTTAAAAATGCTTAGATACCAGCTAAATCCTCATTTTCTGTTTAATACGCTCAATGCAATATCAACCTTAGTTTTGGTAAAAGAAAATAAAGATGCTAACTTGATGGTATCTAAATTGAGTGACTTTTTACGCTATACGCTTAATACTGATCCAATTAAAAAAGTGCCGCTGGAGCAAGAGTTACATGCATTAATGCTCTATTTAGAAATTGAACGTGTACGTTTTGATGAGCGCTTACAAGTTAATGTGGACGTGAGTGAGCAGGCCAAACAAGCATTAGTGCCAAGCTTAATATTACAACCGATCATCGAAAATGCCATTAAGTACGCCATTGCCCATATGTCAGAAGGTGGTGTTATTGATATAAAAGCGCAAGTTTTTGCTAATGAATTATTACTTGAAGTGGGCGATAATGGGCCTGGCACTGATATTGAAAATGGTCAGTTAGTTAATGCACAAGGCGTAGGGGTGGCAAACACCCGAGACAGATTAAAAACGCTCTACGAAAATAATTACTCGTTTGTATTATCACATAATACGCCAAGTGGATTAAAAGTTAATCTGCGAGTCCCGTTTGAGAAGGCTGTGAAGAAATGACAAGAATAAAAACGCTTATTGTTGATGATGAACCATTAGCACGTAAAGGTTTAGCCGTCAGGCTTGAAGAGTTTTCTGATATTGAAGTGATCAAACTGTGTAGCTCAGGTTTTGATGCGATTGAAAGTTGTAAAAACGAAAAAATTGATCTTGTCTTTCTTGATATTCAAATGCCTGGTATGAACGGTTTTGAAGTCGCACGTGCTTTAAGTGAAAGCAGTAAAGATTTACCTGCCATTGTGTTTGTTACGGCGTTTGATCACTTTGCTGTTAAAGCATTTGAAATTCATGCTTTAGATTACATTTTAAAACCCGTTGATGATAACAGATTAAAACAGGCGGTAGAAAAAGTGCATACCTATTTAAAAACTCAGCAGGATAACGCCCATAAGAAAAAACTAGCGAGTTTCGTAGCAGGGATAACAGGCAATAACTGCGAAGAAATTTTAAAGAAATTAGCCACAGGCGATACCCTTACAGATCGTCGTTATCCTGAGTCATTGGCCGTAAAAGAGCAGGGCGAAATTGTCAGAGTACCCATTGCTACTATACAGTGGGTAGATGCAGCAGGTGATTACATGTGTCTGCATTGCCAAGATGGGCAAACGCATATATTACGTAAAACCATGAAAGAGCTTGAACAAGAATTAGATCCAAGCTTATTTGTACGTGTTCATCGCAGCGCGATTGTTAACACCAAACAAATTAGCAAGCTGGTAACTCAGGTTAGTGGTGAATATTTATTAGTGTTAGATAACGGACAAGAGCTTAAAGTAAGTAGAAGTTACCGTGATAAAGTAAAAGCAGCACTGGCTAGCTAACTTTAATAAATAACATAAAAAAACGCGAGCTTTTAGCTCGCGTTTTTTTATGTGCGTTACAGTTACGAAACCGTGACTATTTTCATCGTGTTGGTTGCACCAATCGTTTCCATCGCATCACCGTGGGTAATAATCACGGTATCGCCTGCTTGTAAAGAGCCTGCGGCTACAAGTGTGCTTAATGCATCTTTAACCATGCTATCTTTTTCACATTTTGTAGAGTCAAAAAATACAGGGTAAACACCACGATACAGTGCTGTTTGACCTAATGTACTTGCATGACGTGAAAGTGAATAAATAGGCAGTCCAGAGCTAATACGCGACATCAATTTTGCCGTGCTACCCGACTCAGTTAGGGTGATAATCGCTTTAACAGAGTCTAAGTGGTTAGCGGCATACATAGCTGATAAGGCAATTGACTCGGCATTAGAAGAAAAACGGCTGTCTAAACGATGTTTAGAAACGTGTGTTTCTTTTTGGGATTCAGCACCTAAACAAACACGCGCCATAGTAGCAACGGTTTCTTCCGGGTAATCACCAGCGGCTGTTTCAGCAGAAAGCATCACTGCATCTGTGCCATCAAGTACTGCATTGGCAACATCCATAACCTCTGCACGAGTTGGCATTGGGTTATCGATCATCGATTCCATCATTTGTGTGGCTGTTACAACAGTACGATTAAGCGAGCGTGCGCGACGAATAATGAGTTTTTGTTTGCCCATTAGTGCAGCATCACCAATTTCAACACCTAAGTCGCCACGGGCAACCATCACAGCGTCAGACGCTAAAATAATATCATCTACTGCTTCTTGCGTTTCTACTGCTTCAGCACGTTCAATTTTAGCTAAAAGCTGAGCATTAGAGCCTGCAGCTTCTGCAAGTGAACGTACATAACGCATATCATCGCCACTACGTGGGAATGAAACGGCAATATAGTCAACATTAATTTCAGCCGCAGTTATTAAGTCTTCTTTGTCTTTGTCGGTAAACGCGGGTGCAGTTAAACCACCACCCAAACGATTAATCCCTTTATTGTTCGAGAGCACCCCACCCACAGTAACCACAGTGTGCACTAAATGACCTTCAACATGTTCTACAGTAAGCTGAATTAAGCCATCGTTTAAAAGGAGTAAATCACCAGGAGCTACATCTTGTGGTAGCTCTTTATAATCGATACCAACGGCGTTAATATCGCCTTCACCTTTTTCCATTTTTGCATCAAGGATGAATTTTGCACCAACAGATAAGGTCACTTTGCCTTCTTTGAAGGTTGAAACGCGAATTTTTGGGCCTTGTAAGTCAGCGAGAATCGCGATGTGCTTACCAAGTTTAGTTGCAATATCTCGAACAGCTTGTGCACGGTCTTTATGATCTTGTGCAACACCGTGTGAGAAATTTAATCGAACGACATTTGCGCCTGCACGAATAATTTTTTCTAAGTTATTATCTCTATCTGTTGCAGGTCCAAGTGTCGCGACTATTTTTGTACGTCTTAACATTAAATTCTCCTGTGTGCTTTTTTTAAGCAAGTTGACGGTTATTTTGTTTTTAGCGATTACTAATAAAGAGCAATCTTTAGTTTTATGCAATTTTTATAACATTGCGACTATTATATACAAAATGAATATGTCATCATTATGACACCGGTGTCACAGGGCGTCAATGATCTAAAAATTTAAATAGCACTGCTATTTCTTCCCCTGAGAGGGCGGTTGTTTGATATAATTGCGGCGTTTATTTTAACTGTAATAAATGCATGTAGCTTTGCTCATGGCTGCGGTCTGAGTATAATGCACGCGGTATTATTTTAATTTACTAACCAAATAGTTGTTACCGAGGAGGGCACTAAATGCAAGTTGCATTAGTAGGGTTAGGCGTTATGGGGAAAAATCTTGCCCTGAACTTGATTGAAAAAGGGATAACGCTTGTCGCTTATGACAAAAACCCAAATGCGGGTGAAGAATTACTAAGTTGTGCTAAATCACAAGGCATGGCTGATAAACTTCACATTGTCTCTGATCTAGGGGATATGGTTAGGCGTTTAGAAGCACCGCGTTCTATTTTATTACTTGTGCCTGCTGGTGAGTTAGTTGATGCGGTTTGCAACGAGCTTATTGAAGCGGGTGTTCAGTGTAGTGATATTATTGTTGATTGTGGTAACAGTAATTATAAAGACGGTATTAACCGTAAGCTCAAATACCAAGATAAGTTTGAATTTGCCACTATGGGTATTTCAGGCGGTGCCGAGGGTGCACGTCATGGTCCAGCTATGATGGCCAGTGGTTCTGAAGGTGGCTGGGAGCGTGTCGAGCCATGGTTTACAAAGGTTGCTGCAAGCTATAAAGGCGAGTCGTGTTTTGCGCGTGTGGGCCAGTCAGCCAGCGGCCATTTTGTAAAAATGGTTCACAATGGAATTGAATACGCACTCATGCAACTGATTGCAGAAATGTATCAGCTATTGCGTCACGGCACTAATCGCTCACCTAAAGAAATTGCAGAGATATTTAACGAATGGTCTCAAGGGCAGCTAAATAGTTATTTACTGTCAATCTCAAGCCATATTTTATCACTTGAAAATTCGCATAATGTGCCGCTTGTAGATTTAATTGACAATAAAGTAGGCGCAAAAGGCACCGGTTTATGGACAGCACAAAACGCCCTTGAATTAGGTATTGCGGTACCGTCGCTAGTGGCTGCTGTACAAGCTCGTCATTTAACCAATGCGTGTAATACCACTGCCGCACAAGAAATGACATACAGCGCACAAAATACCACGCAAGTTGATATTGATTTAGATGAATTAAAAGATGCGTTTACCCTTGCGAGCCTGTTGGCTTATCGTCAAGGACTTGCATTAATTAAAGGCGCTTCACGAACTCATCAATGGAAAGTTGATTTAGCGAAAACGCTACAAACATGGCGTGCAGGGTGTATTATCCGTGCTGATTACCTTGATAGTGTAGCGCAAGGCGTTGAGTTTATTGACACGCTTGAAAAAGAGTCATTAGCGATGCGTAAAGTGACTGGCCAAGCCGTTATGACGGGTCTGGCGTTTCCTGTGCTTAGTGCAACACAAACCTACTTAGCAACGCTAACAACACCAAGTAATGGGCACTTAGTTCAAGCCCAGCGTGATTACTTTGGTGAGCATGGCATTAAAACCCACAGTGGTGAAACGTGTCATTTAACTGACTTAGTTGATATTGACGCAAAAGTTCGTTAATAAAATCTAAGTAATCAAAAAGGACGCTAAGTAGCGTCCTTTTTTGTTATTCGCTTAACTGATTACTTAACGGGTCAGCTCACCACGCAGGTTATCTTGCATTAAATGGCGAATTGTTTCAATTTCTAGGTTTTGACTAAACAAGTAATGCAGCTTAGTTAAGCATGCTTCTAAGGTCATATCGTAACCGCTGATCACGCCTATGTTTAACAGCGCATTACCCGTGGCATAACCGCCCATGTTCACTTGGCCTTTTAAACATTGGGTTAAATTAGTAATGATAACACCCCGTTTACTTGCTTCATCCAGAATCGCTAAAAACTCAGGGTCTTGTGGCGCATTGCCTACACCAAAGCTTAGCAGTACAAGGGCTTTAATATTGCCATTAACTAAGCTTTTTACTACTTCTTTGCTGATCCCTGGATATAAATACAGCACGCCAATAGCTTGCGGTGTAATAGGGATAACTTGGAGTTCATTTTCTACATACGGGCTTAATTGCCCTTTGATCAGCTGAATATTAATACCTGAAAGCGCAAGCGGCTCTAAGTTAGGTGAGGCGAATGCATCAAACCCATCTGCATGGGCTTTTGTGGCACGATTGCCTCTGAACAACTGATTATTAAAAAATAAGCTGACTTCTGCAATGGGGTAGTTAGCCGCTAAATACATGGCATTAAGGAGGTTAACTTGGCCATCTGAGCGTAATTGAGACAGCGGAATTTGTGAGCCGGTCACAATAATAGGTTTAGTTAAGTTTTCAAACATAAACGACAGAGCTGATGCAGTATAGGCCATAGTATCGGTGCCATGCAGTACCACAAAGCCATCGTAATCTTGGTATTTACTTTTTATATCATCGGCGATGAGTTGCCAATGAGCCGGTGACATATCTGAAGAATCTATAAGTGGGCAGTATTCATGAATATCAAATAATGGCATTTCTTCACGATTAAACTCTGCGTTATTAACCACGGTTTCGGTTAAAAACCCTTCAGCAGGAATATAGCCGCGAATTGATTTTTTCATTCCTATGGTACCGCCAGTGTAAGCGATATAAATGCGTTTACGTTTCATAAAAAAAGCCCAGTAAAAAAACTGGGCTTAGTATAACGCTAACTGCTAATCAATACAGCCTGTTAAGGCACTATTGTGCAACTGTACACTCTAAACAGCGGGCATAAACACCTTGTGGATCGTTATAATCTTTTAGGTTTTCTACTTCACTGCTTAATTGTTTAATAACACTTTGCAGATTAGCTTGGCTGGCTAATACTGCTGTTTTTTGTGTTTCAAGCCCAAGTACTGATTTAACGGCGGCACTGCCGAAAATATCTTGAAGCATTTTTTCTTGTGGGCTAAGCGATTGCTTAATTGTTTTAACGTCATAATAGTTAAGCTTTGCAAGCTCAGCAGCTGCTTTAATCGCATCTTGTTTATTACCAAGTTTATCAACTAAACCAAGCTCTTGTGCTTGAGAGGCAATCCATACCCGGCCTTGGGCAATTTTATCAACTTGCTCTGGGGTCATATTACGTGCCTCAGCAACCACATCTAAAAAGCGTCCATACGCTTCTTCAACACTCATTTGAATAACTTTAGCCATTTTCTCGTTAAGTGGGCGAGTGATTGAAAAACCTGCCAATTCGGTGGTTGCTACGCCATCTGAATACACGCCTATTTTAGCGAGGGTATCTTCAAATGTCATAAAGGAACCAAATACGCCAATTGAACCGGTAATTGTACTCGGTGCTGCCCAAATTTCATTGGCCGCCGATGCAATCCAATAACCGCCTGATGCAGCCACTGAGCTCATTGATGCAATAACGGGTTTACCAGCAGCTTTAAGTGCAAGTACTTCAGCACGAATTACTTCTGAGGCAAACATGCTGCCACCGCCTGAATCTATACGTAAAACCACCGCTTTAACCTTGTCATCAAGTCGCGCTTTGCGAAGGAGGGCTGCAGTTGAATCACCACCAATTTCACCAGCACGGCGTTCACCATCAACAATAGTGCCTTTAGCAACCACAACAGCGACTTTTTCAGTCATAGGGTTATCAAACTCAATAGGCGGTTTTACTAAACTTAAGTATTCACCAAAAGAGACTTGTTTGAATGTTTTTCCATCTTCATTTTCTCCAACCAATTCAATTAATTGTTGGCGAATTTGCTGATTGGTTTTTAATGAATCAACCCATTGGTTATCCAGTGCATATTTACCGGCATCACCATTAGCGGCTTGCATTTTAGCTAAATAAACATCCATTGTTTCATCAAAGTTTGACTCATCAAAAGGGCGCACGGCACTAACATCTTGCTTATATTCATTCCATAAAGCACCTAGCCATACACGGTTTGCTTCTTTAGCTGCCTCTGACATATCGTTTCTGATAAACGGTTCAACGGCCGATTTAAAGGTACCTACACGGAATATATGCTGAGTGACTTCTAATTTTTCTAATGCGTCTTTGAAGTAAAGCGGGTACATACCGTAGCCTTCGATAAGTACACTACCATAAGGATGCATCGCAATTTCGTCTGCATGCGCGGCAATGTAATATTGTGCTTGGGTGTAGTAATACCCTGAGGCAATCACTTTTTTACCAGTTGCTTTAAATGTTTCAAGTGCCTGCGTAATTTGTTTGAGCTTATTTAAATGTGCTTTTGGCATTTCTTGTAAATCAAGCAAAATAGCGCTTATACGCGAGTCTTGTGCTGCTTCATTAATTACTTCAACTACATCGTCGAGCAATATTTCACTGGGTGAGTCAGCACTGGCCGTTGCATCATTAATAGCGGCTTCAACAGGGTCTATATAGGTTTTTTCTTCGACAATAGGGCCATTAAGGTTAAGTCTAAGAACAGAGCCCTCTTCGACAATAATTTTATCACCGTCACTTGATACCGATACGATAAAAATGACGACCAAAAATAAAAACAATACGTTGAGTATTAAACGACGTGAGAAGTTGATCCCCGTCCATATACCTTTAAATACCTTTGCTATCAAAATAGCTCCTTAAATTGGTACAGCTAAAACGTTATTGCCATCTTAGCGTAGAATATAAATAAATTTAACTGCTAAATCGTAACGAAACATTTATAAATTCAATTACACTTGAGATTAAACACGTGTTTATTTAATAAATAATTACTGAAATTATGGCTGTAGTCACTACTTTTAACTCACGCTATTGGTCAAGATAAACGCAGTCAACAGGTTTTAAGTTAAAAAATTATTAAGTTTAATCTGCTCATATATTGCTTATTGTTGGTCATTAAAGCAGAATTGACTAAATGCACACAGGTTAGACCAGTTATTGGGGCACAGGATGTTAGAACAAAAATTAGAACTAAAACACACACAATTACGCAACCGTTTAGTAATGGGATCAATGCATACCGGCCTCGAAGAGGGATGGCATAATCGTAAACGCCTACGTGCTTTTTATGAGGCACGTGCTAAAGGTGGCACAGCAATGCTCATTACGGGGGGATATAGCCCTAATCTTCGCGGCAAGTTAACGCCTATTTCATCATCATTTAATAGTTATTATGATGTTTTTAAACACCGTGCTTATACGCAAGCTGTTCATCAACATGGTGGTAAAATTTGCCTGCAGTTATTGCATGCTGGGCGCTATGCTTATCATCCATTCAATCAAGCCCCAAGTGCTATAAAAGCACCGATCAACCCTTATAAACCTAAGGCTATGTCTTTAAGTTCAATTAAAAAAACCATTAAAGATTTTGCTCACTCTGCATATTTAGCAGAAAAAGCAGGTTACGACGGCGTAGAGGTGATGGGCTCTGAAGGTTACTTAATTAATGAATTTATGGCACCGCATACAAACAAACGAGACGATGAGTTTGGTGGCAGTCTTGAAAACAGAATGCGTTTAGCTGTTGAGATTGTAAAAGCAGTAAGAGCTAAAGTTTCAGATAAATTTCTAATTATTTTTAGACTGTCTGTTATCGATTTAATTCCGAATGGCTCAACTCCTGAGGAAGTAACACAACAAGCTATTGCACTTGAAAAAGCAGGTGTTGATATTTTCAATACTGGCATTGGTTGGCATGAAGCACGGGTACCGACAATTGCAAGCATGGTACCCCCAGGTGCATTTAAAGAAGCGTCAAAGCGTTTAAAAGATGTTATTAGCGTGCCTGTTATTGCCGTAAACCGCATTAATACACCAGAAATTGCCAATGATATTTTAACGGCGGGTGAGGCTGATTTAATCTCTATGGCGCGTCCATTATTAGCTGATCCTGAATTTTTTAATAAATACGCGGCTAAGCAATCTGAGCATATTAATATTTGTATTGGATGTAATCAGGGCTGTTTAGACCACGTATTTAAAGGTAAACGTGCCACGTGCTTAGTTAACCCACAAGCGGGTTTTGAACTTGATTACCCTCTAGAAAAAGCCGCAACAGCTAAAAATGTATTAGTGGTTGGAGCGGGTCCTGCTGGGCTTTCTTCAAGTTGTTACTTAGCGCAAAAAGGTCACAATGTAACGCTTATTGACCAAAAGCAGCATATGGGTGGGCAGTTTAATTTAGCCATGCAAATACCAGGTAAAGAAGACTTTAACCATACATTGGCTTACTTTAGTAATGAACTTAAGCGTTTAAACGTCACCATTGAATTAGGCAAAGCATTTGATGATAGTATGCTGAGCCAGTTTGACGATGTGGTTTTTGCCACGGGTGTAAGACCACGTGAAGCTACGATTAAATGCAGCGATGATAAGCGTGTATTTGCTTACGATGAAGTTATACGCGGTGAAGTAGAGCTGGGTAATTCGATTGCGATTTTAGGCGCAGGCGGTATAGGTTTTGATATGGTGGCATTTTTAAGCGAACATAAATCACAAAGCATCAGCGACTTTAAAACCCAGTGGGGCATAGAGTGTGAACCTCAGCCGCATAAAGATGAACGTCAACTCTATATGCTAAAACGCAGTGCAGGGCGCTTTGGTGGTGACTTAGGTAAAACTACTGGTTGGATCCATCGTCAAGTTGCCAAACAACATGGTGTTAAACAAATTGCCAATTGCCAATACCATCGTTTTGATAAAAACGGCCTAACCATTAGTGTTGCTGGTGAAACTCAAGTACTGCCAGTCGATACGGTTATTGCCTGTATTGGTCAAGTGTCTAACGACGAGCTATTTAAGGCACAAGCAGAGGACGCCAAGGTTCATGTTATTGGTGGCGCTAAACTCGCTGCTGCTATTGATGCCAAGCGCGCTATATTTGAAGCTTTACAAGTTGCACGCAGTATTTAATATGCAATTTAAGTAAGTACACGGGTCTGATTATTTTTTAAAGATAGTTAACTTTTAATCAGACCCTTATATTGTTGTTTTTTACCTTACCCCATTCCTTGTATAGCTAATAAATACGCTATTGCGATTTTCAATGGTGCCTCGGCTACAACGCTTAACTGGCAAAATTAAATCGATAAAGCCTCTCATTAGTTCGACCTAATTATTTACACGCAAAAGGCGAGCGTCACTTTGTAATGGTACAAATACACGGCTATTTGGGTTGCGATATTATTTGTGTACTTTTTTAACCTAACCTCAGATCTGCATAAGAATTAAAGCCGAGTCACTTTAATACTCGGCTTTTTAGTCTGAAAGGTATAGGCAATTAATCCAGCCATTAAATTAACCATAAATGAGATGCAGCTGCGGTGCCTTGTATGGTCTATTTGAGCCATATTTTTCAGTTGGTCGAAAACTGTTTCAATGATAAAACGCTTTGATAACATCGCTCTATCCCAAGATGATATTGGCTGACGTTTCATATTACTTCGTTGACCTGTAATAAAATCAATGCCTTGCTCAGCAAGTTCCGCTTTTAGGTTTGCAGATACATAACCTTTATCAGCGTATAAACTACCTGTAACATTATCGACCATATCTAACACCGGCTGTCTATCATCAACATTCCCAGCTGTCACTTTTACTGCTAATAAACCACCTTCATCATTCATGATGAGGTGAAGTTTAAACCCATAAAACCAGCCCATTGTTCCTTTACCCCGCTTGGCTTTTCCCGCGAAAACTTGGTGGCGAGGAATACGCATGTTGTGACACACCTTGAGAGAAGTAGAATCGATAAATGCAATGCCTGTTGGTTTATCAAAGCGCTGCTTCAGATAGCTACACAGAGCAGGTAACGTGGC
>NZ_JQFL01000028.1:0-217208 GCF_000764215.1 Pseudoalteromonas sp. ND6B | reverse complement strand
GTTCGGGGTTCGGCAGAATTTTGCTTGGTATCAATTCAAACGCAATTGGTAATTTATTTATAAAAAAGGCAAAGAAAAGCTGTATTTTTTATTTGCTCATTTGCTCTCATTCTTTGCTCTTTGTGCAAATAGGTTTTAAGTGATTTATTGACCACAGAGATTAAGAGACGCTGCGCTGAAAGAGTAGGTTAAAGGTTCATTGCTGATACAACTAGGTGTACAAACTATTTGTACAAGCTCGCTGCTCGCCACGCGAAGCCCGTTATCTTCTTACTCGCTTCTCTGTGCTCAAACAAGAAATTAGATTTAAACGTTAGATAAATGCGCGAGGTAAACTCCCGCCTACGGATATGATTAACATCTGGATTTAACGTAGGTGGGGCTTTATGCCGCGCAAGACCATTATTCACAAAGAGGGCGAAGAGACGCTGCGCTTTTAGAGGAAAAAAGCATCTATCAGGGTGTAGCAGCGATTTTATATCGCGTCAGACCTAGGTTATTAAACACAAAAACGCGGGGTAAACCCGCTTACGTGGTGATAATTCTTGGTAGCAGCGATTTTATAAGCATTGCATTTACCCGCACCTCGCAGCCCGCAGCTCGTGACCTTTAACCTTTAACCTTTAACCTTTAACCTTTAACCTTTAACCTTTAACCTTTAACCTTTAACCTTTAACCTTTAAGTAATTATAAAAAAAGGAGCATTGCTGCTCCTTTTTAAATTTTACTTAGGTTTATTTAATATCAAACCGGTCGGCGTTCATCACTTTTACCCATGCGGCGACAAAGTCGTGTACAAAACGAGTTTTGTTATCGTCTTGAGCATAAAACTCTGCCAGTGCACGGAGTATTGAGTTTGAACCAAATACTAAATCAACCCGCGTAGCCGTGTACTTAGTTTTACCACTAGCGCGGTCAACTATGTTGTACTCGCCTTTAGCTGCAGGCTCCCAGCGGTTGTTCATGTCGGTTAAATTAACAAAAAAGTCGTTACTCAGTACGCCTACCTTGTCGGTAAATACACCATGTTCACTATTGCCATAGTTAGTGCCTAGTACGCGCATACCGCCTAGTAATACGCTCATTTCTGGTGCGGTTAGCCCCATCAATTGGCTGCGCTCTAGTAATAGCTCCTCGGCGGATACGGCATAGTCTTTTTTCAGCCAATTTCTAAAACCGTCATGAATTGGCTCTAATGGCTCGAATGACTCTGCGTCGGTCATGTCATCACTAGCATCGCCACGCCCTGGGGCAAACGGTACGGTTACATCAACTCCTGCCTTTTTAGCCGCTTGCTCAACCGCAGCGGTGCCGCCAAGTACAATTAAATCGGCCATACTAACAGGCTTAGTTAAACTCGCTTGCAGTGTTTCAAGTGCGCTAAGTACTTTAGCTAAACGCGCAGGCTCGTTACCTTGCCAGTTATTTTGCGGAGCAAGGCGAATACGGGCGCCATTTGCACCACCACGGTGATCGGAGCCTCTATAAGTACGTGCGCTATCCCATGCGGTATTAATTAAGTCGGTTTCACTTAATCCACAATTAAGTAGCTTCGCTTTTAACTCGGTTATTTCAGCGTCGCTTAGGGTGTAATCAACTGCAGGAATAGGATCTTGCCAAATTAAATCTTCACTGGGTACATCGGCGCCCAAATAACGTGATTTTGGCCCTAAATCACGGTGGGTTAACTTAAACCATGCGCGGGCAAATACGTCAGTAAAGTACTCAAAATCGTCATTAAAACGCTCAATAATTTTACGGTAAGCTGGGTCGAGCTTCATTGCCATGTCGGCATCGGTCATTATTGGGTTTAAACGAATCGATGGGTCTTCCACATCAACGGGTTTGTCTTCTTCTTTAATATTAACCGGCTCCCACTGATGAGCCCCTGCAGGGCTTTTGGTTAGCTCCCACTCGTAATTAAGCAGCAGTTTACAGTAGCCGTTGTCCCATTTAGTTGGGTGGGTTGTCCATGCGCCTTCAATACCTGAGGTCATGGTATCGCGGCCAATGCCACGGGTTTTATGGTTATTCCAGCCAAGGCCTTGCTCGTGCACATCGGCGGCTTCTGGCTCTGGGCCTAAGTTTTCTTCTTTGCCGTTACCATGCGTTTTACCTACTGTATGGCCACCGACCGTTAGCGCTGCGGTTTCTTCGTCGTTCATTGCCATACGCGCAAAGGTTTCGCGCACTTGTTCTGCGGTTTTAAGCGGATCGGGTTTACCATTTACCCCTTCTGGGTTTACGTAAATTAAACCCATTTGCACTGCCGCTAATGGGTTTTCCATGGTATCGGGTTTATCAACTTGGGTATATCGCTCATCACTTGGCGCAAGCCATTCTTTTTCTGCGCCCCAATAAACGTCTTTTTCTGGATGCCAAATATCTTCACGGCCACCGGCAAAACCAAAGGTTTTTAATCCCATTGATTCGTACGCCATATTACCGGCTAAAATAATTAAATCGGCCCATGAAAGCTTGTTGCCATATTTCTTTTTAATTGGCCATAATAAACGGCGCGCTTTATCTAGGTTGGCATTATCTGGCCACGAATTAAGTGGTGCAAAACGTTGATTACCGGTACCACCACCGCCTCGACCATCAGCTAAACGGTACGAGCCCGCAGAGTGCCATGCCATACGGATCATCAGGCCTCCATAGTGCCCCCAATCAGCTGGCCACCAAGGTTGGCTTTGAGTCATTAAATCTTTTAAATCGGTTTTAAGTGCTTCTAGGTCGAGTGAATTAAAAGCGTCGGCGTAATTAAAGTCGCTGTCGTAGGGGCTGGTTTTGCTATCGTGCTGATGAAGAATGTCTAAATTAAGTGAGTTTGGCCACCAATCTGTATTGGTGTTTTCGGTTGTAGTATTACTGCCGTGCATAACTGGGCATTTACCCGCTTTATGATTATCCATATTGAGCTCCTTTTTAAGTATAAATAAAAACGCCCATGCTTACTGCTTTTGGTATTCACCAATTGGGAGCGCTGTTATTTTTTTGCCATTATATTAGGGTCTGTTGACCTTTGTGGATTAAAATTCGTTCAAACTAGGGGCGGTTTAATCGCGGCGCGAGGTTTGTAACCTAGTGGGCTAAGTCAAAACCGAGCAACAAAGAGTAAATCGCCCCTGGGCAGAACCCTTCGGGCAGCGCCTGTTTGGAATTGATGCTGCGTTATCGCCTATTTATGGGGAATAACCACACCACATAGGCTCTGCCTTGCCTAAATACCAAACAGACTACTGCAAATTTAACCTTAAAAGGTCAACAGACCCTAATGACGTGTATGGTCTCTACTTATTCAATATACGTGTAGCTGCTTTGATACGCTAGGGCAAAGTAATGCTTTAAAACGATTACTCTCATTTATAAATATGATGATGCTGCCAATGTTTGTGCTTAGCGTAAATAAATATTAAAACTTTTTATAAAATAGATGATCGTTATTAAAAATAGCCACGTAATGTACGGTGAAGGGTTTGAAAGTGACTTAGGTTTTCTTAAGTGCACAGTGGAATACCCCCCTTCGCCATGAAATTATAGTTATAAAAGGTGTATAAGTTACTTATGCACCTTTACTTCTTTTTTATTTTTATCTATTTGAATTTAGTTAAGTAAAAATTCAGGTAGGCAAACTTACAATAGCACCTATCTCCTATTGTTCCCTTGATATGTTGATGTAGTTTTTTCCAGCCCAACTTGGGCTGGATTTTTTTTGCCTGTAATAAAAGATTTTTGAGTTAATTCCAGCTTCCCTATCCTCACCCTAGTACCAATGATGTGCGCATGTTAAAGTTAACAAAGCGATTAACTAATTTTTTAACTAGGCATATCAATGCGTTTTTATTTTTTACTATTTATTGTATTTTTTGGTGTTTTTTCATCTGCAGTCCAAGCTGCTGATAAAAACACCGCAGCACTCAACGAGCAACAACAGCGTGAATTAGCACAGCTAGAAGCCCCTTTGTACAAACCATTACTTGAACGTTATATTCTCGACGAATTAAAGTCGGTTCGCCAAGATCAACAAAAACTGCGTGAAGACGTGACCAAACAAGTTACGCATGCACAGTTAGACACCGCCGATCGGGCGCTTACCTACACCACAGATACCATTAATAATGTATTTTTTATAATTACCGCCACCGCGTCTATTTTGGTATTAGTGGGCTGGAACTCGTTACGTGATGTAAAGAACAAAGTAGAAGATATAGTAAACACCCGAGTGAGTGTTATTACTGATGAGTATGAAGATCGCTTGAAAATATTAGAAGAAAAACTGCGAGTACGCTCTGAAGAAATACTCAGTAACCAAGAACGCATATCAATCACTAATGAAGTTCATTCGTTATGGATGCGAGCCAACCTTGAAAGTGATATTGCGAATAAAATTGAAATATTCGATGAAATTTTAAAACGTAAACCAGAAGATGTAGAAGCCATTGCCTACAAAGCGGATGCTTTACTAGAATTAAATGAGACTGAGCAAGCTATTGAGCTTTGTAATCAAGCAATTGATATAGATAGCGACTATGGTTACGCATACTGGCAGCGCGCCTGTGCGTATGCTTTAACGCATGAGCATGCAGATGCCCTAGCCGATATAAAAATGTCGCTTGAATACTCACCCAACTTACGAAATGAGCTACTTCATGAAAGTGCCTTTGCCAGTCTGCATGATAACGACAGCTTTAATGCGATAGTTTCAAACGAAGCCTAAACTTCGTAGCCTACAGGGAGGGTGGTAAAAAGCGTGAGCAGAACGCGAAAGTTTTGCTCAGTTTTTACTTATTATTACAAGGATGTAAGCCAGTAGAATAACTTAGGCGCAGTTATCGACCCCACTAGGTTAGAAGCTCGCGCCGCAATTAAACTGCCTCTAGATTAAATAAATATCAATCTACAAAGGTCAATAGAGCTTAGCGTTTAAAGTATAAGTCTATTGACTTAGTAAGCAGCTCGTCGAGCTGCTCTTCAAAGTCTTCTATGTTGATTTCAAAATGATTTAAATACGCTTTAGCCTGCACTTGAGATAAGTTGCGGTTTTTAACGCTGTATTGCCGCTCATCTTTTTGCTTATCGTATCGAGGTAAAAATAATAACTGCGCATAATAAGGCGACTTAATATGCTTGTTCGCAAAGCGACAAAAGTCTTCAATGTGGTCTGCGCCCTCAGGACCTAAACAGCCGGGCTCTACACGATACATTACACGAATTTTTTTCTCGTCACTTAGCTGCATAATTAATAATTACCTAAAAAATAATACCCTAACCACTTTGCCATCTTTAATTTGATAGCTTGAAATAAGCTCTGAACGTTTATCTATCACGTTCGGATCGTTAGAGCAGGTTTCTGATAGCTCATGGTCAATCACAATGTCACCATGCACAATACGCTTAATAGGTGATGAGTGAAGACACTTTAGCTTTTTAAACATAATGCCATAACGCGCAATTAATTTTTCTTTACCTTTAAATAATAGCTCATTCGGGAAAATATAAAACTCAACATCTTCATCATACATACGAATAAATTCTTCAATGTTACGCGCGTTGTAAGCTTTAACTAATTGCTCTATAACAGCAAGTGACTCACGAGACTGTTTTGCTTTGGCTTGTTGCCTTGCTGTAAGTGCGTCTTTTGCTTGCGTTACTGCTTGCTCAGCCTCGACGACCGCTTGTGCTTTATCTACTTTACTTTTAGGCTGTTCAACCGGCTTCGTTGATTCGCTGCCAAGTACTTTAGAATCATCTGCAGTCACTTTCTTTATATCGGGTTGTTTAGGTATGTTAGCCTCTTGAGTTAACGTATCAAGTGCATCTTGTTGCGACTGTACTTTTTCTGGCTGTGTCAGTTCAGCATTGTTTGATGATGCCGATTGCTCTATGGCATGACAGTTTAATGTGAAAGCGGCGAATAAACACGCATATATGATGAATGAAGGTTTCATGGTTTTCCTAAGTACAAAGACAAAATGCAATTAAAGCGCAACATAGCAAATTTTACCCTCATGAGATAGTTATTATAGCGTTATAGCTCATTACCAATACTGCTCAACCGTAATATGCCCCGGCTCTTTTCGACGATTACGCTTATAGTTTTGAGCCACTAATAACTCACTGGTATCTTTAACCATTTGCGGATTACCACACAACATAAACTGCGCATTATTGGGAGTAGCACACAGCCCCACATGTTCAGATAGCGCGTTATTTTCTATCACTGTGGTTATTCGCCCAGCTAAACCTTGTAAAGGCTCCTCACGGCTAACTACCGGCACATAATTAAGCTGCCCAGGATGAGCCTTTAATAACTTATTAATTAGCTCCTGATAGCTTAAATCGCTATTTAGGCGCGCCCCATGCACTAAGTTGATATGTTTGTATTTTTGCCATACCTCACTTTGCTGCAATATAGATAAAAACGGGCCAATAGCGGTGCCGGTGCTAAGCATCCAAAGCTGTTCACTCGCTGGCACTTCGTCAAGGATAAAAAAACCGCTAGCACGTCGTTCTATTAGTACGGTGTCACCTGGGGTAAGTTGTGCTAAATGAGATGACAATTGGCCATCGACTACATTAATTAAATAAAATTCTAAATTTGGATCATCTGGTGCGTTAACATACGAGTAAGCCCGAGCAATGCGTTTTTCACCGTCCATAACAGAGAGCTTTGTAAATTGCCCTGCTTTAAACGGTTCTACATCGGCGTTAACCGTTAAGCTAAATAACGATTCATTCCACCATTTAACTGACTTTACTGTGGCATCAATCCAATTAGACATAATTACTCCAGAGTGTAAAACGTGTTTTAGCTATCAGCTATCAGCTATCAGCTATCAGCTATCAGCTATCAGCTATCAGCTATCAGCTATCAGCTATCAGCTATCAGCTATCAGCTATCAGCTATCAGCTATCAGCTATCAGCTATCAGCTATCAGCTATCAGCTATCAGCTATCAGCTATCAGCTATCAGCTATCAGCTATCAGCTATCAGCTATCAGCTATCAGCTATCAGCTATCAGCTATCAGCTATCAGCTATCAGCTATCAGCTAAAACTTTAAAGTGGTTCATTTTAAAAGCAAGTTTTATAACTTAAACATTAGCATTAAGTTATAAATACTGACAGGGAAATAAATGAGAAGGCAGCGAGCTTCGAGTGACGAGTGACGAGTATCGAGCAACGAGCTAGTGCTAAAACCTGAGACCTTTAATCTACTCTTTTAGCGCAGCGTCTCTTTGTCCTCTTTGTGAATAATGACCTTGCGCGGCATAAAGCTCCGCCTACAGTAAATTCAGAAGTTAACCATATCAGTAGGCGGGAGTTTACCTCGCGTATTTGTGTTTAATATCCTAGACCTGACGCGATATAAAATCGCTGCTCCGAAAGGCACTTACTGCTAAAAACAATTTTTCACCACAGAGGGTTCCGAGGCGCTTTGCGCTACACAGAGGTAGATTGGTATTTTTTAAGCATTTATCTGTAAACTCAGTGTTCTCGGTGGTAAATACATATCTGACACGATATAAAATCGCTGCTACAGATCAATATTTAGGTTTTTCTTCCTCTAAAAGCGCAGCGTCTCTTCGCCCTCTTTGTGCAAAATTCACTAAAACTGTTTGAACAAAGAGAAGACAACGGGCTTCGAGTGACGAGCTGCGAGCTACTGCTAAAACCTTTGACCTTTGACCTTTAACCTAGAACCTGAAACCTAAAGCCCGTAGCTCGAAAGCCGTGGCTCGCACCCCGAGGCCCGAATCTCACACCTAAATTTCAGGCATAAAAAAAGCCGCATAAAATGCGGCTTTGGGGGTTTAGTCTCACTTCACTTTGGGCGTGTCTCCAAAACTTAGTGAATACGTTACCAAGGAACTGTTGTATTTATTAAATTGACTCTAGGGCAATTTTAACCATTTCGTTGAACGTGGTTTGACGCTCATCTGCAGGTGTTGCTTCGCCTGTGATTACATGATCACTGACGGTAAATAATGCCATTGCTTTTGCACCGTATTCTGCTGCTACGCCGTATAAGCCAGCTGTTTCCATATCAACAGCGAGTACACCTAGTTTGTCTAGATCTTTATAAAACGTGTCGTCTGCTTGATAAAAAGTATCGGTAGTAAATACGTTGCCTACTTTTGCATCAATACCTAAATCTTTAGCTGCATTTACGCCGTTTAAAAGTAGGTCAAAGTTAGCAATGGCAGCAAAGTCAGTGCCACGAACGCGGGCACGATTTACGTTTGAATCTGTGCTTGCACCTTGTGCAAAAATTACGTCGCGAATTTTAATATCGCTACCAATACCACCACAGGTACCTATACGAATAATATTTTTAACGCCAAAACTGACAATAAGCTCACGAGCATAAATTGACATTGAAGGAATGCCCATGCCAGAACCCATAATGCTCACTGGCTTACCTTTGTAAGTTCCAGTAAAGCCGTACATGTTACGTACGCCGGTTACTTGCACTGCATCATCTAAAAAGTTTTCAGCAATATATTGTGCGCGTAGCGGATCGCCTGGCATTAATACTGTTTCGGCAAAATCACCTACGTTTGCACTGATATGCGGAGTACTCATCGATTGTTTTCCTTTTGTTTGGCTAAAAGCCCTATTACTTTAAAAATAGCGAGCGTATTTTTAAGTTATTTAACTGTGTTCAGCTTATCAATAAAGCCATCACCATATTCTAACGCTTTGAGGTTAAACCATTGTGCAAGCGTTTGGCCAATATCGGCAAAGCTATTGCGTTCGCCCAGCGGGGTATTTTTCATCCCTGTCTGATAGGCAATAACCGGCACATATTCACGGGTGTGCTCAGACCCTGGAAAGGTCGGGTCACAGCCATGATCGGCGGTGATCATTAATAAATCATCCGGCTTTAATTGCGCTAAAATAGTGGGTAAGTAATCATCAAACTCTTTGAGCGCTTTCGCATAGCCAACAGGATTTCGGCGGTGACCAAACTTTTCATCAAAATCAACTAAATTGGTAAAAATCAAACTGTGATCCGGCGCCGTCGCAACCACTTCGCTGGTTTTTTCTAGCAAGTTCATTAACCCTGGCGCTTTATGCTTTTGGGTAATGCCTTGATGCGCATAAATATCTGAAATTTTACCAATACTGATAACTTCGCCACCGTCTTTTGCAAGTACATCAAGCAATGTTGGCGATGGCGGTAATACTGAATAATCACGACGATTACCTGTTCTGGCAAAATCTTGATTATTAGAACCCAAAAATGGCCGCGCAATCACTCGCCCTATATTCATTTCATCAAGCAGCGCCCGTGCGATTTCGCAAACTTGATAAAGCTTCTCTAGGCCGAATGATTCTTCATGCGCGGCTATTTGAAACACACTATCAGCTGAGGTGTAACAGATTGGTTTACCTGTTTTTACGTGCTCTTCACCTAGCTGCTCTAAAATCGTGGTACCTGAGGCATGGCAATTGCCTAAAATGCCCGGAATACCTGTGCGAGCAATAAACTCGTCTACAAATTCTTGTGGGAAACTCGGCTGTGTTTTAGGGAAGTAACCCCAATCAAATAACACTGGCACGCCTGCCATTTCCCAATGACCCGATGGCGTGTCTTTACCGCTTGAAAGCTCTTTTGCGTAACCCCATGCACCTTGTGGTTCATGTCGCTCAGCAACTAAACAGGGTTCTTTACCAGCGGCTTCACATGCATCCACTAACCCTAATTTTGAAAGGTTAGGAAGCGAAAGCTTATTGCCAGTCTCGTCATAATATGCCTTGAGTAAATGTGCGAATGTATTAGCACCAACATCACCAAATTTATCTGCATCGGGTGCTGCGCCAATTCCTAAACTATCCGCCATTAAGATAATTGCTCTTGCCATTGTGACCTCACATCTGTTCTAGGTGGTTACTTTATCTGCTCTTCGAATTTTCCGTACAGGACATAAGTCCTGTTTCATAAAACCTAAACATTATAAATTTGCACTCTTAAGCGAAGCAAAAGAGATTAATCGTGTCTTTTTTGCTATTGTGATCTACCAACAATATATCCTTCTGTGTGGGTGAGAACTTTAGTGACACGAACTATTATAGCTATTGCAGGCGCATCGGCGTCCGGCAAATCTCTATTTAGCCAAACTATTTACAATGAATTGGTAAATGAGCTTGAACCAGGCGCTATCGCCATTATTGAAGAAGATGCTTATTACAAGGATCAATCGCATTTGCCGATGGCACATCGTACGCAAACGAATTACGACCATCCTGATGCATTTGAACACGAGCTATTGCTTGAGCATTTAACGCAACTTCGTAATGGCCACTCTGTTGAAGTACCAACTTATGATTATGCCCAGCATACACGTAGCGATAAAACGCGCCGTGTGGCTTCGGCTAAAATACTCATTGTAGAAGGTATTTTATTACTGAGTGATAAAGCGCTTAATAAAGAATTTGATATCAAGGTGTTTATAGATACGCCATTGGATATTTGTTTAATGCGCCGAATGCAACGCGACATGGAACAAAGAGGCAGAACATTACAATCTGTTGTTGAGCAATATCAAGCAACTGTTAGACCGATGTTTTATCAATTTATTGAGCCTTCAAAGCATAACGCTGACTTAGTTGTGACTCGAGGCGGTATGAATCGCGTTGCGATTGATATTATAAAAAGTAAAATAAAGTACATTTTACAAGAATAACAACGGGAAACGTTTGTATGACAACATTTATGAGCTTAGTAGGCATGCTAGTGCTACTAGGCATCGCTTTTGCGGCCTCAACTGATCGCAAAGCAATAAAACTAAGAACCGTGGGTATCGCATTTTTAATGCAAGTCATTATCGGCGGTTTTGTACTGTTTTTTGAAGCAGGCAAAAATGTATTAGCGAGTATGTCTCGCGCCGTTTCATCGGTTATTGGGTATGCCAACGATGGAATTGGCTTTTTATTTGGCCCATTAGCATCGCAAGATACACTTGGGTTTATTTTTGCCATTCAAGTATTGCCAGTGATTGTGTTTTTCTCAGCACTTGTTGCTGTGTTATACCACTTAGGCATTATGGATTGGATAATTAAAATTTTAGGCGGTGGTTTACAAAAATTATTGAAAACCTCTCGCACCGAGTCGCTTTCAGCCACCGCAAATATTTTTGTTGGTCAAACTGAAGCGCCACTCATTGTTAAACCGTTTATTGCGACAATGACCAAATCTGAGTTATTTGCCGTAATGGTAGGTGGTTTGGCCACCGTAGCAGGCTCTGTAATGGCCGGTTACGTAATTATTGGTGTAGACCTTAAATATTTAATTGCAGCCAGTTTTATGGCAGCACCAGGTGGTTTCTTAATGGCAAAAATGATAGTGCCAGAGACAGAAACCCCTAAAGATGATTTAGCCGATATAGATTTAGGCGACGACAAACCGGTTAATGTTATTGACGCAGCAGCATCAGGCGCAGCAAACGGTATGCACTTAGCATTAAACGTAGGTGCTATGCTTTTAGCATTTGTTGCACTGATTGCGTTATTAAACGGTTTATTAGGCGGTATTGGTGGGTTGTTTGATTATCCTACATTAACGCTACAAGAAATTTTAGGCTACTTGTTTGCCCCTGTTGCATGGTTATTAGGTGTACCGTGGAATGAGGCAATTATAGCCGGCAGCTTTATTGGTCAAAAGTTAGTAGTAAATGAGTTTGTTGCTTACTTAGACTTTATAAATTATCGCGATACGTTAAGTGCGCATACACAAGCAATTGTTACCTTTGCTTTGTGTGGCTTTGCTAACTTATCATCGATAGCCATTTTACTAGGTGGATTAGGCGGTATGGCGCCTAGTCGGCGAAAGGATATCGCACGCTTAGGGCTCAGAGCAGTGTTAGCAGGATCTATGGCTAACCTTATGAGCGCAGCAATTGCTGGGTTTTTCCTCTCGCTAGCTTAGAAACTTAATGAGACGATCCAACTGTTGCAAAACAATAGGATAGCGCTTTAAGGGGTTAAAGCACTATCTGACTTGAACGATACTTCACCAAGGGCCGCAAGGCCCTTTTATCGTTTTTATAGCCTCTACTTTCTAAATCCTCAGCAATTCATACCTAAAAATTCCCTAGCAAAGCTTTCATTCACGCACTCTTTACGCCATCAAAAGCCATCATTGCACTTATACCAATCCGCAATAATACTTAATCATTTTGCGGGGCTAAACGTGTCGCTACCTGTGTTAAAAAATTCTCATTTAGAACAACTAAATAGCGAATTTTTTGCCTAGCTATCAACTCGTTTTTCCAGCCTCAAAATAGACCACTTAATTAAGCGAATTGGTATTACTAAAAAATATGAACAACTGTGTAGCTGTAGGAGCATTTACTTATTAGCCTTTACAAGGCACTTGAGAGTATAAAAGGTAGCGAAGTTAACAAGAATGAATGGCTGTGAAGAGGTAATATAGGCATTATTGAGTGGGAACTTTTTGAATTTTTCTGTGCTTAGGCGTGTTTATTATTGTCTATATATAGGCTTAATTTTTTACATAACGTTTAATGTAAGCTTCATAGCCAGACTCAGCCTTAAGCTGCTCAAGTGCTTGATTAAAGCGTTTCACTACCACAGGTGAAGCGGCTTTGTTAAAGCCAATATAGTTGCCTTTAAGCTCATCCACATGAATTTGCTTGAGTTTCACCAAGTCATCCCTAGTGTACCCAAATGGCTCAGTTTGATGATCAATAGTAAAGTCAGAGCCAATAATTAAATCGATGCGTTTTTTAAAAAACAGTCGCATAAATGAGTCTGCTTCACTAAACAGTAGTAAGTTTTTATCGGTAACAAACCCAAGTCGACGCACCAGCATTTCATAAATGTCGCCTCGCACTATGCCCAACGAGTAGTTTTTAGCTTGTGATATATCATTCATCACAATATGGTCGCTAGTTTTTAATTTAAAAAAGTAGGTTTGGCTCGATACCAAAGGTCCCACCCATTCAAAAAGAGGAATACGTTCTTGCGTTTTTGCTAGAGAAATGATGGCTGAGTGTGGGTTATTTTGCACTAACTGGTAAGCACGCTTCCAAGGTAACATAATAAATTCGCACTCTAGTACGGCACGAGCACAAGCATCTTTCACTATGTCATGATTAATACCCGCTAGCTGCCCAGCTTCATTTTGAAAATTGTAAGGGGCAAAGCTTTCGGTATAAATAACCAATTTAGGCGCTTTAGCCTGGATATTATGGCTAAATAGCAACCCTAACGCTAATAATGTAAATTTAAAAATAAACACCCCCTATAATTTAAGTAATAACCTTAACCTAGAAAGCATGTAGAAACTATTAATTTATAGCACTTTTATAATGTTAAAAATAGCAGGTGATGTAAATAGAAATGAAAATGACCGTGGTGATATATTTGCGCAACACAGTGGTGGCAGATCTTAAATTTTAGACACAAAAAAAGCGCCTTAAGCGCTTTTTTTCATTTTACTTAAAAGTAAAATTATAGAGCTGTGATGTTATCAGCTTGAGGACCTTTTTGACCTTGTGAAAGAGTGAACTCTACACGTTGGCCTTCAGCTAAAGTTTTGAAACCTTCGCTTTTGATTGCTGAGAAATGTGCGAAAACGTCTGGACCATTTTCTTGCTCGATGAAACCAAAACCTTTAGACTCGTTGAACCACTTAACTGTACCTGATACGATGTTAGACATAGTATTATTCCTGATATAAAAATTAAATTGTGCCCTAATGGGCGGTGTAGCAAAAAATGAGATGGTACTTAAAAACTTCAGGACGGTACTACAAGTATTACTTATACAACAACGAAATGGAGATTTATAAATTATCATGCTTTCTTTCTAGCTGCGGACTACTATATAGAGTTACAGACTCAAGTCAACCCTTAATGCGATTTAATTTATAAAATAGCTTAAGCAGCCCGCTTTATAAATTAAGTACTTGTTTAAAGAGCTTAAAATTCAAATTCTAGTGCCATTCTAAAGCTATGATTTTTCTCTGACTGGCTGATTTCAGTAATAAAACCGGCTTCCCACTTTAATTGTTTTTGTCCATCAAAGCGATGTAACCCTATAAATCCGGGGCCAATACCGACAAAGTCTTCGCCAAGATAAACCTCAACCGCGGGCTGAAAAGCAGACAAATAGCGGTAGCGATATTGCGCTCTAAATTCGCTTTCCCACTCATTTTGTATATCTTGGCCCCACTCGTACACTAAAAATGCATTCATAGTGAGACTTGCACGACCAAACTCTTTTTCAATCACAAAACCGGTGGTTGCTTCGTATGCGTCGGCGTCATGCTGTTTTTCAAATTCAAATAACGCGCCCCAATCAGCCCATAGCCTGCCCTGCTCTATTAACTGCCAACGGAGTTCTAACTCATACGCTTGCAAGCCAAAGTCACCATTATCATCGCGCTCGCCCACTAAATAGCCTTCCAATGCCATGGTGTCGTTAATTGCGCCGCCTAAGCCAACGCGCTGCGCTAAAATATTACCACTGTCGGTTTGATGTGACACAAGCCGCCACTCTAGCTCGCGCTCAAACGGCAACACATAAGGATGATAAACTTTATCAACCACTATGCCATCAGCATAAGCCAGCTTAGGTATTAATAAACAAAAACCAATTAATACAGTGGCTGCAAATAGGTTTATTGCTTTCATGATTGTTCCTTAGTTATTGATTTAGGAATAAAATAACAAACTGATAAAAATAACACGCTGCTCAGCACATAACTTAAAACACTGGTTAAATTAGGCGTAGCCTCATAACCGATAAGTGCGCGCAAAACCCGTCCAAACTCTGAGTTTTCAGTTAAAATAGCACGTAAATCCCATACGGTTGCCGTTGTTGCTATCAAATCAATTTGGCTCGCCAAATCAAGTGCCACAACCAGTTTTGCCGCACTGTTTAATGCTAACAATACCAATAAAGGGATAAGCCCAAAGCGCTGTTTGATTGCACTCAATAAAAAATACAACAACACACTAAAGCTACTGCATATCCCTAAGCCTAAAAAAGTGCCAATAAATAAGCTTTGTGCTGCTTCGTTGTTTTGCCAAAAGCCAATCAGGTAAATAATGTAATGACTTAAATAAAGAGTCATTACACTGATAATCGCAATCATAAATGCAGGCGTTGCTTGTTTAATGGCGTAGTACAGCGCACTGATAAACACTAAAATACATAAAGCAATTTGGGTATATTCTAAACCCTGGTAGTCGAACAAGGGACTAATTAGCGGAGCACTTTTTACAAATAAAAATGATAGCCCCACACCTAAAACAAGCATCCCCAGTACCTTCACTAAACTTTGCTTGGCAATCACTTGGAGTAAAATAAGTAAAATGGCCACCGGCAATAACTGATTGAGGCTCATCACAAGGCTAGTTATTAGCATCAGAACCATCCTTTTCGGTCGCTATTACAGCACCACGCGCCGTATTGGGTGAAAACTCGCCAAAAAATTCATAACGCCCAGGAGTTAACGGCCCAATATAAATAACGCTTTTGCGATTAGGGTAAAGTACTTTCTCTCGGTTGAGATCGAAACTGTCGAATTCTTCAGGCGTACTATCTTGATTTTCGATTAACAAGCGTACCTTTTCATTGGCCGGCACCACGATTTCTGCGGGATAAAACAAATGATCTTTAAGTACAATAAGATAGTCTTTACTGGCGGCGTTAAATGATAAAAATACGCAACAATATAAATAGGGGTGAATAAGTCGTTTAATCACATTTAGCTCCTGCAAAAACTACCTGTACTTTTAAGCCGCCCAAATCGCTGTCTGTTAAATTAATTTCAGCGCTATAAATAGCAATAATGTGCTGGACTATTGCCATGCCTAAGCCCGCACCTTGTTCACCCGAAGGATGTTGGTCACCGCCAACGCGATAAAAACGGTTAAATATCCGTTGTTTTTGATCGTCCGTCATACCTGGACCGCTGTCTTCTATTTGCCAAATACGCTGCCTGTGCATCTGCTTTAGGGTAATTTTTATTTGTCCGTTTGCAGGCGCGTACTTTATAGCATTACTCAGTAGGTTTGAAATCAACGTCACTAAGGTAAACTCATCACCGTTAATAGTAAAGTCATCTCCCTCAAGGCTAATAGTGTGATTTTTAGCCTCTATTTTTTCATATAGTTGGCTAACTACTTCTTGCGTGATCGCTAATAATGACTGTTCTTTAAACTGCTTTTGCCACTGCTCTGGCTGAGTACGCCCTAGTATTAGCATTTGCTCCACTATATTGGTGAGTCGATTAATACCTTGAGTCATGGCTTGTAATTCTTGGTTATCGCCTTGTTGGGCGGCCAAATTATGCACATTAATTTTTAAACTGCTCAGAGGTGTACGTAATTCATGGGCGGCATCTGAGGCAAAAAAACGTTCTCGTAAATAGGCCGTTTCTACGCGTTTAAATAAGTCGTTTAAGCGGCTGATCACTGGTTTTATTTCTTCATCCGTCACCTGCCAATTGATCGCTGTGAAATCATTTGCTTGGCGCAGGGCTAACTGTTTTGATAAACGGGTTAACGGTGCCAGTGCATATTTAACAAAAAAGCTAATAAATAGCGCAAGCAAAGGAACCGCCCATAACATGGGTAACATGGCTGATAAAATCACCGCCTCGGCAAGCTCAAACCGCTTAGCAATCGGCTCGGCAACAATAACGGTGCGTAAAGAAGTAGCAAAAACGAATACCCGCATTCGCTGCCCTGCAATATTAAGCGTTTGAAAACCTGCTTGATATTGGCTCAAATCAAGATTTAATTCGTCAGAACCGCTAAGTAGCTCACCACTTTGCCAAATTTGATACAGTAACTGGGCGCTTTCTTGCATTTTTGGCGCCATAGCGTTTATAGATAGAGGCTGTTGCATCAAGACTCCAGCCACCACTTTTAGCTCACTATCGAGTAATTGCTCACCATGGCTCATACTTTTTTGATAGCCTTTTACTAAAGCTAAAAAGCAGGTTAACACCATCATTGACAGTAAGATAAGTGTTAAACGCTTACGAATTGACATAGAGCATGGTTACCTTTGTAAATTCAAGTTTGTGCAATCTAGGGGTGTTTTAATCACGTGAGCTATCTCTTTCCCACAACATAGCCAATACCACGGAGAGTTTTAATAAAATCGCTGGGGAATTTTTTTCGTAGGTGATGAATATGCACCTCAATGGTGTTAGAGCCAACCTCTTCACCCCATTGATAGAGTTTATTTTCTAATTGCTGCTTAGATTGCACGCGACCTTGGTTTTCCAGTAACGCTTTTAGCAGCATGTACTCTTTTCGCGGCAGAGAAAGTAGCTCATCGTTAAGTGTGACACTGTGCGCTGACGTATCCATAGTAACATCACCACATTGTAATAAGCTCGACTGAGCTTGATTTACACGTCGGCTCGCTACGCGCAAACGAGCAAATAATTCGGCTGGTTCAAATGGCTTAGCTAAATAATCATCAGCCCCCATATCAAGCCCTTGCACTTTATCATCTATGCTACTGCGAGCGGTTAGTATCACCACCGGAATGACTTTTTTTTGTGCTTTTATGTGCTTTAAAATTTGCGAACCATCACCATCAGGTAAGCCTAGGTCAAGTATAACCAACTCTATTTCGCCACTGCCTAAACATTGCAACGCATGCTTAACCGTTGCGCTGTGTTCTACACTGTAGCCTTCTTGGCGCAATGAACGGCAAAGCCCTTGCGCCACAAGATGATCATCTTCAACTAATAATAAATGCATTGTTTGTTTTGTTATCTCTTTAGTTTTTTATCAACTTTAGCTAATAATTGGCTAATTGCTTGCTGACGATATTTGTCCGCTTTAGCGCGAGTATCACGAATACCGGCCGCTTGTGCAACTAACAAATGGGCTTTGGCTTGCTTATATTCACGTTCGTCGTATAAAAACTCACCATACAAGTAATTAGTATCAATGCCTTTTTGATTAAAAGCGAGTGCTTGCTTAAAAAACTTATCGGCGGTGTCATCATCACCAAAGCCAATTGGCCACCCTGGTACTTTACTGTATAAGGTTGCCAGGCTGGCATACGCTGAGCCACCTAAAGCACTGTCGTCTATTTTAAGGGCTTGCTCTAATGATGCCTTTGCATCTTTGGCATAACCCAACGCCCCTAAGCCGCCTTTTGCACCCGCAAAACTTGCCAGCACAATGCCGTTCCATGTATAGCTATTTGCTGAATTAGGATAGTTTTCGATAAATTGAGCACTTTGCTCACTCAGTTGAGTAAAGGCTTTGATTTGTGCGTCATCTTTAAGCTCATAATTAGCGACCGCCCACTGCTGTTGAATAGCGAGTAAGTCGCTTTGTTCATCTGCAAATACCGGCGATGAAAACACACTAACAATGCTTAAATAAGCTGCTAAAGTAAATTTTTTCATAATAAATCCTCTATTATTTAGGGTCTGCTGACCTTTCAAGGTTGAATTTTCAGCAGCCTGTTTGGTATTTAGGCAAGGCAGCGCCTATGTGGTGTGGTTATTCCCCATAAATTGGCGATAAAGCAGCATCAATGCCAAACAGGCGCTGCCCGAAGGGTTCTGCCTAGGGGCGATTTACTCTTTGTTGCTCGGTTTTTACTTAGCCCACTAGGTTACAAACCTCGCGCCGCGATTAAATCGCCCCTAGTTTGAACAAATTTCAATCCGCAAAGGTCAACAGACCCTAGTGAACAACTAACCTAAAAAGCTTTTTATTTTAGGGAGTTGTTTAGCAATTGCGTTATCTACAATACGTGGAAAAACGCCATTGATACGTGCAAAAAGTTTCTCAGGAAAACCAATAAATCGTCTGGTTTTATTTGAGTTTAATAACGCAACTAACTCATCAGCCACCAACTGCGGAGAGTCCATTTGATTACCAAGCGCTTTGTTCATTGCCCGCGTTTGAGCATCATTAATGTCGGTATCAGTTGCTCTAGGTGCTAAATAAGTAACTCTAACGCCAGTGTCTGAAAGCTCTCGTGATAACGCTTCGCTAAAACCACGCAAACCAAATTTACTGGCACAATAAAGTGTTTGATATGGGTAACCTATGCTGCCAAAAGACGACCCAACATTAACTATGGTGCCTCTATTCGCTTGCAGCTGCTCTAAAAACAGCTGGCATAGTTTCATCGGGACGGCTAAATTAGTGCTCAGTAGATTATCAATTTGTTCACTACTACAACTAATTAAGCTTTGCATAACATTAATGCCTGCATTGTTTATGAGTAATTTAGCACCGCCCAATTTTTTGGCTTTAATTGCCAATGCCAGCATGTTTTCTGCAACGGTTAAATCTCCCACAAAAGTCATACTACCTGGGCACTGGCTACTTAGCGCATATAGCGCATCGCCATTACGCCCTACTAATAGTAATTGCCAACCTTGTGCGTGCAGTGTTTTGGCAATCGCTTGGCCAATTCCCCCTGTGGCTCCTGTTAACACACATAAGCCGGTATTCATGCATGTTGCTCTTGTGCTGATGCTTTAAAGAACGGCTCGTCATCTAAAGCGCGAAAAATATCACCGTACAAACGATAAAAACATTTTGCGCCATGTAAAATAGCTTGCTGATCGGCCTCATTAGTAATTTTGTTCATCAAGTTTTCAAAAAACTTTACGTGCTCTATATCAAGCGCACCATGAGAGGTTAAATAGCTAAATGCTTTTTTAGGTAAACCAACTGCATCAGCAATATTTGAAGCTGCGCCATCAGCCAGGGCAATTGAAGTCCCTTCGAGTACATGAACCATGCCAAAAAAGCTTAATGGATTTTTACGAGCGATACTGTCATACGCATACGAGACCATCATTTCGGTAGCAAATTGTGGCTTACTATGGCGCACACTTTCTTTATCAAAACCACACGCGGCAATATCGTTAAGCACCCATTCTTGGTGGCCAATTTCCTCTTCAATGTATTCGGCTACGGCTTCACGTAACCATTCTTGTTCGTCGGTTAAACGGGCACCTAACGACATCATTAATGGCACAGTGTGTTTTACATGATGATAGGCTTGCGCTAAAAATGACGCATACTCTTCAAGTGATGCTTGGCCTTTAAAAACGCGCTGTATAATTGGCGCAGCTAATAAGTACTCACGCTCGTTTTGAGTTTGTGCTTTTAATGTATTAAAAAAATCAGTCATGGATCACTTCTCCAAGTCGGTAAAATTGTTCAAAAATAAGGTTAAATTGCTGGCTAATAGCCTGGCGCTTAGGACGATTATTGGTCGTTAGTAACCCTTGCTGAACACTTAAAGGCTGAGCTAACCGATGCCACTTTTTAACTTGTGCATAATCGGGTAACTGTTGATTTATAAATTTCATATGCTCACTGAGTTGTTGATCACTCAGCTCAGGGATTGCATAAATAATCGCGGTTAAAAAAGGTTTGCCTTCACCAAAAACAACGGCTTGTATAATCGCGCTTTGGCTCAATATTAATGACTCAGGCCATTCAGCACTGACATTACGGCCCATGCTGGTAATAATCAGGTTTTTAAGTCGCCCTTTTATGAAGAGCTTATTGCCATGCTGGGTCACTAAATCGCCTGTTGCATACCAGTTATTTTGGTTATGCGGCGCTTGATTTAAATACCCTAAAAATAGCTCACCCTTTATGTACAACTGGCCTTTTTCGATTTTGGTTTGTATGTGCGGCAGTACAGTGCCGGCACTCTTTAAATCATCATTTTTGGGCGTATTTAAACTTACGACAGATGCCGCCTCTGATAATCCATACCCCTGATAAACAGGTAAATTAAGCTCTCTGGCGGTGGCAATTAAAGCATCACTCACGAGCGCTCCGCCAACTGCAATAAACTGTAATGACTTTGGCGGCTGCCAACCTTGTTTTGCAAACGCTACTAAACACGTTAATAACTCAGGCACTAAAATAAGGGTGTTAGGTTTTACACTGTCAATTGCCCTAATTAGTTTTTCAGGATTTTTTAACCCTGAGCCAACAAAACCCAATTCGTTTAACGGCATTAAATGTACACAACCGCCACTTAATAATGGTGCATAAATACCTGCAATATTTTCCAGTAAGACAGGTAATGGCAGTAAACATAAGTGAGTTGGTTTACTTATACCTATTTGCTCACATAACGATTGTGCAACTTGCATTTGGCTATGAGTTGATAAACACACACCTTTTGGCTCGCCTGTAGAGCCTGACGTGAAGGTGATTTTTTGCGTGCCCTCAAAGTAACTAATCGATTCTTTAACGTTGAGCTGATAAATATATAAGGTGTAATGATCAAACAAAGTAATAGACAATGTATGCGCACCCAAAGAAAGCCTTGGCATATCACTTATAAACAGCTGTGCACCACACTGTGCCAACACATATTGCGTTTGTTGTTGACTAAAAAAATGGGCGATCGGTATAGCCACTTTATTAGCAACGCTGGTCGCAGCATCAAGTACCAACCATGCAGGTGTGTTATCAAGTTGAAATGCAATTGCATCAGCATCTGAATTTGCAAAAATTTCCGCTACTTTATTTATTTCTTGAAGCAGCTCAGCACCTGTGAACTGTTGTGTTTGATTCGCAAAATGCGCAACTACCGCCGGCTGAATAGCTAAATCATTTAAGCTATTTAAGATACTCATACCGCCTCCAGCGCATTGATTAATGCCGTAATGCCATGTGTATTTTGTTGTTTAATATCAAGTAGCATTGGCGTATTAAGTACTTGTAGATGTGCTTGCTCTAAATTAACAATGCATACTGTAGGCTGGTTCGCGTAGTAACTTCCCCAGCTTTTTGGTTGCTCAACAACACTGCTGTTAGCCAATGCAATTTCATTACACGTTACCCCTAATAAACGCAATAAAGCACGTACATGTTTGGTGGCACAAAAAACCAAATTAGTAGCACCAATAGCTCTTAAAGCTTCATTAACAATAATAAAATGCGATAATGTGGCTTTTCTGTGTGTTGAATAGAGATTACCTAACTCAAACACTTTACTGCGCTGTGTGCCCATTGGTAAAAACTGCTCAATGGGCGCTGCTAAATATTGTTCAATAAATAAAGGAGAAGTGGCGTTTCTAAGCCCTAAAGTGCAATGCCCTTGCTGAGTTTTATACTGACAGAGTAATGGCATAAATGAAGTTAGGCTGGCATTGTACGCAGCTAAAAAGCCTTGTTTTACTGTATCTTCAAGGCGCTGACGGTGTTCATCACATTCTCTGGCGCTCACAAACTGTGTGAACGACTGAAAAAGTGTTGATGATGACTGTTGTTGAGCTAATTGCATAAAAGCATCGCCTGTATTAAATCTATAGGTAGAATTTAATAGGCGAAACTTAAATAAAACTTAAGGTAAATTAATTTTTTAAAAATTTAATTTAGACTGGCTATAACGGTTTTATTACGGCCCGTTTCTTTTGCATGATAGAGCGCTTTGTCAGCACATTTGTATACTTGATCAATATCATCACTGTGCTGCGGCCATGTAGCAATGCCGATGGAGACATTTATACAACCAACTTTGGCCATCGGTGTATTCGCCACTTCATTACGTAACCGCTCAGCAATAACAAACGCACTATCGCTATTTTCGTTCGGTAATATAAGTAAGAATTCCTCGCCACCAGTTCGCGCGACAATATCATCTTTGCGAGATACCTGCTTGATCACACACGTTAAAGTTTTTAGTACCTCATCGCCCACATCATGGCCAAAAGTGTCATTAACCCGTTTAAAAAAGTCGATATCTATTTCTAGAACCGCAAAGGGGATCTGTTCTTGAATTAATTTATCTAACAATAAATACAAACCTCGCCGATTATGCGCACCAGTTAGCGGATCGGTGAGTGCATCTTGGCGTAATTGCCCCATTTTCGACTGCAGTATATTAACTCCTTCTAACATGGCTGCTTTAAGTTGCTGACTTTCAAAGTACCAAGATTTAATACTTTTAAGATTCGCTACGTTTTGTTGATCAGTCGATAAATTTGCACTGTCAGCTAGGAGCCTAAGTGGCTTAGCAATAAAATGCGCTAACACACCAATCAATACAAAAGTAATTAATACAATTGGTAGCATTCGCTTAAGCACCAGCCCTTGAAAAGTATCTAACGTGGCAAGTGTTGCCGCTTCACTTCGCTGGGCAACTACGCCCCAATTAGCAAGTTTAACGGGCGAATATCCAGCAAGCATAGACACGCCTTGGCTATTTAAAACCCGGGCGTATCCATCTTCGCTTTGCAAAACACGCTCTATTACTGGGTTATTAATGACTTGTTCGCCAATCCGCTCAGTCTCAGGATGATAAAGTAAGGTTTTATTATCAGCCACCACATAAAAGTATGCCCCGCCATCGTAACTATGCTGTTTTAATAAGGCGTTTAAAATGCTCTGTTGTTCTAAATAAAAGCTACCGCCAATATAGCCATAGTAGTTACCCATCTCGTCAAATAAAGGATAAGAAAGTACAACAATTAAGTTATTCGCAAGCGATACATAAGGACGACTAACCAATGGACGCTGTAGTTTAAAGGCTTGTTTAGAATGAGGTGAATTAACGGTTTTATTAATAATATTTAATGAAACAGGTGAGGCCGCTTTAACGACACCTTGCATGTTAATTGCTACCGAATTAAAGCTATGTGTTTGGTTTAAAAGGCGGTTGGTTTCAGCTTGGAGTAACTCAGTATTGGTAATGTCTTTAGCAATAATTTTGGCTGAAAACTCAAGTTGCTGCATCGCAGCTGCTAAAAAGTGATCGGTCGCCGAGGCAAGCTTACTAGCAAATACATGGTTACTTTTGAGAGTATCTTCTATTACCCGTTCTTTTTGTACTTGGTAACTAATGTATAAACCACTGAATAAAATAGCGGCTGTAGCAGTGATAGCTAACAACAGAATTAATTGCCTAAGTTTAAAAGTAAATGGTGATCGAAAACGCAACTTATTATCATCCTAAGCAAATAAAAACGACTGCTATGTACTACATATATCCTAAATATAATACAGAAATTAAACTAAGTAGCCTAATTTTTGTTATTTTTGGAATAATAAAATGACATTTATTATATATGTCGGGTTTTGCAGTTAAGCTCAATAATAGTTAAGCTGCATGCACTTTATTTTTATTTAGCCTTGAGGTGTGTGTTGCTAAATAAGTACCTGTTGTCGTCTTCTCTTTTTTTAATCGGATGTTTCATGCCAATAAAATCTTCTTTTGCCGATTCTGCGCTGTCACTTGAACAGCAACTTGGGCAAAAACTTATGCTCGATTTACGCTATTTTTGTCACCAAGGCAGCAGTGAGCGCTGCAGAACAGCGTTAACTGAATTACCAGATACACTAGCCAAAGCGATTAGCCGTTATGATATTGGCGGGGTTATTTTATTTTCTGAAAACACCCAAAGCATCGAACAAATAATTAGCCTTAATCAGCAACTGCAACAAGCTGCGTCTCACTCTAAATCAGGCTTACCGCTTTTTATTTCAATTGACCAAGAAGGTGGACGCGTAGCACGACTGCCACGCGATGTGGCCACTTCGTTTACCGGTAATATGTCAATTGGCGCCACCTACCCTGAGCATGGCACTTATTTCGCAACTCAAACCGCGAATGTTCTTGCCACGGAGCTTTCAGCATTGGGGATTAATGTAAATTACGCGCCAACCGTTGATGTAAACATGAACCCAGACAATCCTGTCATTAATGTCCGCTCTTTTAGTGAAAACCCCGATGAAGTTGCGGCAATGGGTGCAGCACAAGTTATTGAATTTGAAAAAAATGGCATTATTAGCGCACTAAAGCATTTTCCTGGGCATGGCGACACCAATGTAGATAGTCATACCGGCTTGCCTAAAGTGATGCATTCAAAAGAGGTGATTTACGCACAAGATTTAGCGCCCTTTAAACACATTATTGAGCAGCATAGTCCGGGCATGATAATGACCGCGCATATTCAATACCCTGAGCTTGATAGCAGTACATTAACCAATGTAGATGGCAAACAAATGATCAAGCCCGCGACAATGTCGCGTAAAATCATGACCGATATTCTACGTAAAGAACTTAACTATCAAGGTGTGGTGGTAACCGATGCACTTGATATGGCAGGTATTAGTCACTTTTTTAGTCCAACTCAAGCAATTATAAACACCTTTGCCGCTGGGGTTGATATTGCGCTTATGCCAATAGAGATTAGAACGCCAGATGACATTAAAAAGCTCGATGCCCTCATTGAGTCATTAGTCAGTGCGGTTAAATCAGAACAACTAAACGCACAGGAAATTGCGCATTCAGCACAGCGTATTATCTCACTTAAAAGTAAATTTAAATTAAACGCTTTTCCTGATCCCATTAAAGCATTAGCCAATGCTAAGCACATTATTGGTAATAAAGCACATCGCGAATTAGAAGCGTCACTAGCATTAGCGGCGATCACCCAAATAAAAAATAACAACAACACCTTGCCACTTAAGCTTACTGCTGGCCAACACATTCATATTATTATGCCCGATACGCGTAAATGTATTGCCATACAACAAGCCATAATGGCACTGAGCTCACACGCATTAGTTTATAGCTGTAGCAGTTTACAAGGTTTTGACCCTGTTGATGCTCAGCGTAATATAAACCAAGCTGATATTATTATTGCCGGAAATGCCACGCCTAATCAAAGCGCGGTGGAAATTGGCGGGATGGATGATTTAGCCGATAACCCAGACTTTGCCCTCAATAACGCAGAGCAAACTAAAGCACTTGAATCATTACTTAAAATGGCTAACAAGCAACAAATACCCACCGTGTTTATTAGTTTGCGAGCCCCTTATGATATTGCTCAGTTTGGCGACTCTGCCGATGCAGTATTAGCTTCATATGCTTATAATATTGACGTAGACAAAAACGAGCAAGTATCTGGGCCTGCATTTACAGCACTTGCTAAAGTATTACTCGGTCAAGCCCCTGCTAAAGGCAGCTTACCGGTAACTATTAAACAATCAAAGAGCCACTAATATGAAACTCAATTGTGATTTAGGTGAAAGCTTTGGCGCGTGGAAAATGGGGCTTGATGATCAAGTAATGCCGCATATTGATATGGCAAACATTGCCTGTGGTTTTCATGCGGGCGATCCTAGCGTTATGGCCAATACTCTTAAGCTCGCTAAACAGCATAATGTTATGATTGGCGCTCACCCAAGCTACCCCGATAAACAAGGATTTGGCAGACGCTCAATGAATCTGAGTGTGGCCGAGCTCACTCAGTGTTTACACTACCAAATAGCTGCTCTTGATGGCATGGCAAAGGCACAAGGATTAACCCTTCGTTATGTCAAACCCCATGGTGCGCTTTACAACGACATGATGAAACACCAACCACTACTTAGTGCTGTGATGGGCGCGGTTGCCAGTTACCCTGCTGATCTAAAATTAATGATACTGGCCACGGCCGATGCTAAACACCACCATACAATGGCACGTCATCTTGGACTAACGCTTGTTTTAGAAGCGTTCGCAGACAGGCTATATACAGATCAAGGGCACCTCGTAGCACGAAATATAGCAGGCAGTGTGCATGATAAAGCAGCATTATTGGCACAAGTTAAACAGCTTTTGGCCAGTAACAGTGTGACTACCCAGTCAGGAAAATCGTTAAAACTTAACGCCGATAGTATTTGTGTGCACGGTGATAACGCCCAAGGTGTTGCGCTTATTGAAGACATTAAGGCACTTTGCAGCGCAAGCGTATAACTTCCTCTAAGCTGTAAACCCCCTTTACAGCTTTTACTTTCTTTTATCACCTTCATTCATTGGTAGTTTTAAATACTGGCTTCGTCGCATCTGACTGTTAATTATCCCTCTCCTACCCTATAAATAGAGCAGTGATTTAAAACAGGGATAAATAATGAAAACGCTTTTAGCTATGAGTCTTATACTGGGCAGCAGTCAATTAGCTGTTGCCAATACCGATACATTACAACTTCAAGATATCTTTAATCTTGAATATGCCAACCAAATAGACATAACAGAAGACGGTAAAACCGTGTATTTTGTCCGCAACCGCATGGATATTAAAACCGACCGTAAAGTAGGCAATATTTGGTCTGTTGATTACAGCACTGGGCAACTACAACCATTAACTTCTGGTGTATATATGGATTACTCGCCAGTAGTCTCTCCTGACGGACAGCGACTTGCTTTCATATCAAACCGAGATGGTAGCAACCAAATATATATTAAATGGTTAAAAACAGGGGCTATCGCTAAGGTTAGTAATTTAACTAGCAATCCAAGCTCACTAACTTGGACTCCTGATTCAAACCAGCTGGTGTTTAGTATGTTTGTTCCAATGGCGGCGTCTGCGCCTGTCAGCTTACCTGGAAAACCAAAAGGTGCCACGTGGGCAGAGCCTGCTAAATATATTGACGATGTTTATTATCGTGCCGATGGAGGGGGTTATACTGAAAAAGGGTTTAGTCAATTATTTACACTTGATGCCAATGGCGGTAATGCTCAACAACTCACCAACGATAATTTTAATAATGGTGGGGAAGTCAGCTTTAGTAAAGACGGTAAAACATTGTATTTTTCTGCTAATCGCAATGAAAATAATGAATTGAAGCCCACTAACACTGAGGTATATCAACTCGATTTAGACTCGCTAGCCATTTTCCCTCTAACTGAGCGTAATGGGCCTGATCAACAACCTAAAGTGTCACCTGATGGCAAATACCTTGCCTATACAGGGTATGACGACAAGCGTACTAATTACGAAAACACCCAACTCTATATTCGCGATTTAAAAACAGGGAATACTCAAAGCCTAACCACCGATTTTGATAGAAGTGTTGGCCAAATTAAGTGGAGTGCGAACTCAAAAGGGCTTTATTTTAGCTATGCCGATGAAGGGCAAACTGCGCTGGCTTATCAACCTCGAAGTGGCAAACGCAAAGTGATTACCGAAAAAATAGGCAGTGTTGCGTTTGGTCGCCCTTATTCCGGTGGCGATTTCGATATTAGTGAAAATGGTCATGTTGCATTTACATTGGCCGATACCCAGCGCCCTGCTGATGTAGCCACAATAAAGCGCGGTAAAGCGCAGCGCTTAACCGATTTAAATTCTGATGCACTTGCAACCAAGCAACTCGCTAAGGTTGAAGAATTATGGCTTAAATCAAGCCACGATGAGCTGCCAATACAAGGCTGGGTTGCTTACCCACCGGGTTTTGATAAATCAAAAAAATACCCACTAGTGCTTGAGATTCATGGCGGCCCTGTCGCTAATTATGGCCCGCACTTTAGTGCCGAAGTACAACTATTTGCCGCTAAAGGGAACGTGGTTTTATACATGAACCCACGTGGTAGTGATTCATACGGTAAAGAGTTTGCGCAAACCATTCATCATAATTACCCAAGCAATGATTACGATGATTTAATGACTGGGGTTGATGCGCTTATTGCAAAAGGGTTTATTGATGAATCTAAGTTATTTGTAACAGGTGGCTCTGGCGGCGGTGTATTAACAGCGTGGATTGTAGGTCATACAGATCGTTTTGCTGCAGCCGTGGTTGCCAAACCGGTGATAAATTGGATCAGCTTTGTACTCACTGCCGATTTTTATCCATTCTTTGCTGACTATTGGTTCCCAGGTAAACCATGGGATCATATTGAGCATTACATGAAACGCTCACCAATCAGTTATGTTGGCAATGTTAAAACCCCGACCATGTTACTCACGGGTGAAGCAGACTACCGTACGCCTATTTCAGAAACAGAGCAGTTTTATCAAGCCTTAAAATTGCAGGGGGTTGATACCGCGATGGTGCGTATTCCAAACGCTTCACATGGTATTACTGCCCGTCCATCTAACTTAATGACCAAAGTGGCTTATATTCAATGGTGGTTTGATAAGCATTCGAAATAAAACGCAGAGTTATGAGTGACGAGCTATATAAGCTCGTTGCTCGAAGCTCGAAGCTCGAAGCTCGAAGCTCGAAGCTCGAAGCTCACAAGTGTAAACCCCCTTTACAGCAATAATGTAAGTAACCCCTTACATACTCAAACTAAATATCGGACTTAGCTTCAGACTGAGTTGGTAAAAAATCGGTTTATATAAGAAATAGTGCTGTGAGTTAGTAAAAAATCGGTTTGAGTCACTGTTTATAAGCCCTCAGTTAGTAAAAAAATGTTTTATAAGCTGCAGCAGTTAGTAAAAAATCGGTTTATTACTCTCTCGATACCTGCCTAAAACCTTTAAATTAATCGTTTAAGTGGCCAAATTGTGGGTTAGAAAGACAAATACCCCCCTTTAATAATAAAAAATGGCCGTTATTAGCATGGTTAGTTAAAATCTGATCTGTATTAAGGGCAGCTAGTTAAATCGTGATCTGCTTTCAGTATGTTAGTTAAACTCTGATCTATATGTGGTAAAAAGCGGGTAATTTATTGTGCTTATACGTGTTAAAGCGTAACCAGACTATCAAGCCCTCCAGCCGAGCATAAACATCCTTTAAATTTATTTACACTTTTAACCTGCATTGCATCCCTGAATAACTAGCTAGTAAAATACTGATCTATTAAATTTTGCCTTTATGCAGGCATAAAAAAAGGGCCTTGCGGCCCTTAAGTAACACTATCTAGTTGAATTAAAATTGGTTCATGGTGTTAGCTTCACCACCGGCTTTGAGTGCATTCTCACCTGAGAAGTACTCTTTGTGTGTATCGCCAATGTTTGAGCCTGCAAGGTCTTGGTGTTTAACAGACGCTTGCTCACGACGGATTTCTTGACGCTGTACATCACGTACATAAGCCAGCATACCTAAGTCACCAAAGTAACCTTCAGATAGAATATCTGTGCTTAATGCTGCTGTGTGGTACGTTGGTAACGTGATTAGGTGGTGGAAAATACCCGCTTCACGTGCACCATCGCGTTGGAAGTTTTGTACTAATAAGTCAGCGGCTGCTGCAAGCTCTGTTGCATCCATTTCTGGAGCCATAAGCGCTTTGTTATCATCAAGACTTGGGTAAGCGCTCAGGTCACGACCTTGTTCCTGCCATTCTTGGTATACTTGCTCACGGAACTTCAGCGTCCAGTTGAACGATGGTGAGTTGTTGTATACTAATTTAGCATCTGGTACTTGCTCTTTTACGCGATTAACGAGTTCAGCAATTTGTTTTACATGTGGTTTTTCTGTTTCAATCCACAGTAAATCAGCACCTGACTGTAGGCTCGTTACACAATCTAGTACTACACGGTCTTTTTCAGTGCCTTCGCGGAACTGGTATAAACCATTGTCTAGGCGTGTTGGCTTACAAAGCTGACCATTAAGCTTCATTGCTGTTTCGCCTTCATTTAAGTCATCAACACTGTTTACTGGGGTTGTTTCTAAAAATGCATTGTATTGGCTTGCTAAGTCACCTGGTTTTTTTGAAACCGGTACTTTTTGCGTAAGGCTTGCACCTAGTGAATCGGTACGCGCAACGATAATACCGTTATCAATACCTAGCTCTAGGAACGCGTAACGCACTGCGTTAATTTTTGCTAAAAAGTCTTCATGTGGAACCGTCACTTTACCTGCTTGGTGACCACATTGCTTAGCATCTGATACTTGGTTTTCGATTTGGATAGCACATGCACCCGCTTCGATCATCTTTTTAGCTAACAGGTAAGTTGCTTCTTCGTTACCAAAACCGGCATCAATGTCAGCAATAATTGGTACAACGTGCGTTTCAAAGTTATCAATTTTGTTAAGTACTGCTTGAACGTCGCCGCCGTTTGCTTTTGCGTCGTCTAATTCGTTAAATAAGTGGTCAAGTTCACGTGCATCCGCTTGCTTTAAGAAGGTATAGATTTCTTCGATAAGTGCCGGTACTGATGTTTTCTCATGCATACTTTGATCTGGAAGAGGACCAAACTCAGAGCGAAGCGCTGCAACCATCCAACCGCTTAGATATACGTAACTGCGCTTAGTTGTTTTTTGATGGCGCTTAATTGCCATCATCATTTGTTGGGCAGTAAAACCATGCCAACAACCTAAAGACTGTGTGTACTGGCTTGTGTCTTTATCGTATGCAGCCATGTCTTCACGCATGATGTCTGCTGTAAATTGTGCAATATCAACACCAGAGCGAAAACGATTTTGTAAACGCATACGTGTTGCGTATTCAGGATTAATTGTTTTCCATGCACTGCCCTGTGATTGGCATAATGTTGCTAGTGTATCTGTTTCGCCTTGATATGTTGTCATAATAAAGTCCTTCGAACGGGTATTAATATTTATTGTTGAGAGAGTGACTACATCGCGTTAGCTCTGTAGCGCTTAATTAAACATTAGGCTTATTTTTTAGATTTAGTAAATTTATAGTTTTTATTACGGCTATACATATAGTGAATGACTAAAAAGCATTCAAAGCCACTTTTTTGCGATATGGTAGGTGTACGCATATAAAAAATTGCACACTGTCGGACCGTTTAAGGATATTAATTATGAGCCACACTCTCACCCATTCAGGACTCAGCGTTGATAAGCAACTTGCTGAATTTGTTAAAAAACAATTATTACCTGGTACCCATCTTGATGAACACCAGTTTTGGAAAAGCTTTGCCAACATAGTGCAAACACTTACACCATTGAACAAATCACTACTGGCTAAGCGTGAACAGCTACAAAAGCAAATTGATGACTACCACCTTGCAAATAAAAATGCTGACCAAGCTCAGTATCAAGCGTTTTTAAAAGATATTGGCTACCTAGTTGATGAGCCTGAAAACTTTAGTATTGAAACTCAAAATGTAGAGCCAGAAATAGCGTTGACTGCAGGGCCACAGCTAGTGGTGCCGGTTAGTAATGCACGCTTTGCACTTAATGCAGCTAATGCACGTTGGGGGTCGTTATACGATGCTTTATATGGAACCGATGTTTTAAGCGAAGACGACGGCGCCGAAAAAGGCAGCCAATACAACCCTGTTCGTGGCTTTAAAGTAATGGCTTACGCAAGGCAGTTTTTAGACAAAGCATTACCGCTTGAAAATGGCTCGCACATTGAAAGTACAAATTATTCTATTGTTGACGGCGCCCTTGCTATTACCCTGCGCGACAGTTCGCACACCACACTTAAAAACCCTGAGCAACTGATTGGCTATCAAGGTGAAGCACAAAACCCGAGTGTTATTTTACTTAAAAACAATGGATTACATATTGAGCTGCAAATAGACCATCACCACCCTATTGGTCAAGCTGATAAAGCAGGGTTAAAAGATGTGGTGCTAGAAGCCGCACTAACAACCATTATGGACTGCGAAGACTCGGTTGCCGCAGTGGATGCAGAAGATAAAGTACAAGTTTACAAAAACTGGCTTGGTTTAATGCAAGGCAACTTGGTTGAAACGTTTAGAAAAGGCGACAAAATGGTCGACCGCACGTTACAAGCTGACCGACAATATACAGGTCTTGATGGCCAAAAACTGACCCTCAAAGGGCGCAGTATGATGTTTGTGCGTAACGTGGGACATTTAATGACAAATCCAGCCATTACCGATGTAAGCGGCAATGATGTGTTTGAAGGCATTATGGATGCCATGTTCACCGCAACAGCTGCTTTGCACGATTTAAACACTAAAAACACGATTAAAAATTCAACCGCGCAAAGTATTAATATTGTAAAACCGAAAATGCATGGCCCTGATGAAGTCGCCTTTGCTAATACCTTGTTTGGTATGGTTGAAGAGGCACTGAGCTTGCCTAAAAACACCCTTAAAATGGGTATTATGGATGAAGAGCGTCGTACATCTGCTAACTTAAAAGCATGTATTCATGTAGCAAAAGAGCGTGTTGTGTTTATTAACACTGGCTTTTTAGACCGCACTGGTGATGAAATACATACCTCTATGCAAGCGGGTGTTGTATTGCCTAAAGCCGCTATTAAAGCACAGCCTTGGATCAGCGCTTACGAAGATCGCAACGTTGATATTGGCCTAGCCTGTGGTTTAAGCCACAAAGCACAAATTGGTAAAGGTATGTGGGCAATGCCCGATAAAATGGCGATGATGATGGAGCAAAAAGTTGCCCATCCTCAATCTGGTGCAAATACCGCTTGGGTGCCCTCCCCTACTGCCGCCACATTACACGCAATGCATTATCATGATGTTGATGTATTTAGCCTGCAGCAAAGCATTGCCACGCGTCAAATAGCAAGCCTAGAGAGCTTACTTACACCGCCGCTCATGCCAAACCCTGAAACGCTGTCAAAAGAAGATATTCAAAGCGAGCTTGAAAACAACGCGCAAGGTATTTTAGGCTACGTAGTACGCTGGATTGACCAAGGAATAGGCTGTTCTAAAGTGCCTGATATTAACCATATTGGTTTAATGGAAGACAGAGCCACCTTACGTATTTCAAGCCAACATATCGCCAACTGGCTACATCATGGAGTATGTAGCAAAGAGCAAGTGCAAAAGGTAATGGCAAAAATGGCTAAAGTTGTTGATGGCCAAAATGAGCATGACAGCCTTTACACACCAATGGCAACTAATGAGCAGACATTAGCTAAAAGTATTGCGTATCAAGCTGCTTTAGCACTGGTATTTGAAGGGGTTAGCCAACCGAGCGGTTACACAGAGCCGCTACTACACAGCTACCGCTTGAAATATAAAGCACAGCACCATAACCTAGCTGAATAGCTAAATAGCTAAATAGCTGACATTTATTTAACACTAAAAAAGCGCGTTTTGCCTACACAAAACGCGCTTTTTGTTTTATTAAGCGGCAAAATAGCTAAAATTCGCCTAGTTCAAACTACGAATTAATTTTTAATGGTCGCGTTGTGATAAACATTTTGTACGTCATCGCAATCTTCAAGCATATTGATAAATTTATCAAAGTTGGCAATGACTTCTTCATCTGTAATTTCAACATGTACTTGTGGCACAAAGGTAATTTCATCAACTTCAAAGTTAATGCCTTCAAATGCTTCTTCTAATGCCGTTTTAGCTTTAAAGTACTCAGTATGCGGTGCAAATACCGACACCTTGCCATCTTCGGCTTCTACATCAGTCACATCAACGTCAGCCATCATCAGCGCTTCTAACACGACTTCGTCGTCATCGCCCGCAAATCCTAAAACAGCAAGATGATCAAACATATGTGCAACACACCCAGGCGTACCTATTTTTGAATCTGTTTTAGTAAACGGTAAACGTACATCTTTAATTGTGCGGTTTGGGTTGTCGGTTAAACAGTCAACAATCACCATACAATTACCAGGGCCGTAACCCTCGTAACGGGCTGAAGAGTAATCTTCCCCTGCCCCACCGGCTGCTTTTTCAATTGCTTTTTCGATTACGTGCGCAGGAACTTGGTCTTTTTTTGCTTTTTCAATTAAGCGGCGCAATGTTTGATTTACATCGGGATCAGGTTCACCACTTTTGGCTGCAACGTAAATTTCTTTACCGTACTTCGAATTTACTTTAGTTTTTGCGTTGGCTGTTTTAGCCATCGAACTTTTGCGGACTTCAAATGCTCTGCCCATCTTGTGCCTCTATTGAATACATTTGGTTTGCGATATTCTACCAATTCAAACCGTATTGGGCTAGTGGTTCAACATGCTATGCTGTGCAAAAGCAGCTGGGTATTAATTTAAATAATACCCATTATGCTATTAGCGAAATGAAATACAGTGCAATTTAACATAACTCCACTTTTTCAGCGTAACTTTCAACTAACGACACTAATTCATCAAAAGCATGAATCACAAAGTCGGCTTGCTCCGCATACGCAGGGGTTACATCGGGAGCATATAAACAGGCTCGCATTTTTGCATTATGGGCCGCTTGTATATCATATAAATAATCACCAACGTAAATCACATTATCGACCGGCATTTCCCATTGAGTTGCAACCGTTAATAAAGCGCTCGGATCGGGTTTTGCTGGTGCGTCTGTTCGGGTGAGTACTGTTTCTATTGGTAGCGGGTTATTCTGTAACTTTAATGTCGCCGCCTTATCAAAATTACGTGTAACAATGGCCATAGGTATGTTTTTAGCTTGTAGCGCTTTAACAGCCTCTACAACGCCAGGTAGAAGCTTAGCCGATTGTGCATCTAACAACTCATGCTGATGCACTATATTCATTGCTTCTTCACGCATATAGGGGGAAGGCAGTTGTTCTATGTAATCGAGTAAGTCTTGCTCTGCAGGGCAACCTACTTGGGCTTTTATCAATGAAAAGTTTAATTCTGAAGATACTAAAGTTCCGTCTAAATCAAAAATAACACCTTTGATTGCCTCAATTTGCGTTTTCATTTCATTCCTTGCGCTAAATAATTAGCTCAGTATGCTAGGTTTGGCTTAGGTTATCTAAACCTTTAATAAAAAGTATATCAATAAACATATAAAAAACAGCTCAGTCCATTGAAATTTAATTATAGCTCATTTGATAACGTAATAGTTTGGGTTTGTATAACTGGTATAGTAAAGACTTTACGATGCAATTAATTAACTCGATCAGCTATAAAGGAAAGTGCGCACCCTCTAAAGGTGCGCAATAATAGTGGTTATTTCGGCTCAAATTTCGCTTCAAGCCAGGTATCGTCTTGGCTAAAGTTTAAGGTTTTTATCTGTCCTCGCCCTTCAACATTCACCATATTCACTTGTGCAGGCCACAAATCACGCAGTGCACCATGACTCATTCTAATGCCCTCAATCTCATCGGGAATAGCAGCTTCTTGGTACACCCAAAAAAACTTACCATCCACTTGTGCACCTACATAATTAAGGGTGAGGGGCTCACCGCTCAAGGTTTGTAAGGCAACATGAGATTCAACATACTTGGCAAAGCGTTTTTGGTCACGCTTGTTACTCATAATATCCACTTTGCCTTGAAACAAGTTACCAACAGCATGCTCTGTGTCATGTAAATAAAAACGATGCATCAATTCAATATTGTGCGTACGCTGATTAAATAACACGGTTGTAACGGATGATTTTAATTGATGCGCCATACTTGGCGCAGCAATTAAAAAACAAACAATAATAAGCAAAAAACGCATTATTATTGATCCTCGTCGTTATTTTTTTCGTCTTTTGGCTCGTCTTTTTTCAGCTCTGTTTTGATATCTTGCATAATATCGCGGCTTACTTTTGCCTTACTCTTTTCACGTTTATACACTTCAATACGCGAAGGAATAATACGACGTGGGTAGTGGTTATTTTCTACATCAACATCCGCTGTTTCCCAGCCTGGATCAACCGTTACTGAGGTAAGCGGTTTGTTTTTGTCGGTAATAATCAGCTTTTGTACGTTTTTGTGATTACGACGCCAAATTTCTGCAGGTATATAACGCTCCTCTTTAGTGCCATCTTCATACGTTAGCTCTAAAAGAATTGGCATCACTAAGCCACCGAGGTTTGAAAACTCCATCACGTAGTAGTTTTTGTCTTCTTCTAGCGCGCGATCAAGTGTTTTACGCTCCCACGGCTTTAAGCCTTTTAAAAACTTATTGTACGTATTACGCTCTTTGTTTGTAACGGTAAAGCGATCGTTTTCGTCATAAAAATCTGTCACATCTGGATTTTGTTCAACCCACGTTTTTTTACCTTCAGCGCGATTACGCTCAACAAATAATGAACTTGGCTTATCAGCTTCAATATCACGTAAACGTTTAAAGTCGATATCTGGATTTTTGGTGTCTAAACGTAATTGATATACTTTATCAAGCGAGATATCAACATGGTCTGTGGTGTAGAACCAACCACGCCAGAACCAATCTAAATCAACACCTGAGGCTTCTTCCATAGTACGGAAAAAATCAGCGGGAGTAGGGCGTTTATACTTCCAGCGCTGAGCGTACTCTTTAAAGGCAAAATCAAATAATTCACGCCCTAAAATCACTTCACGTAAAATATTTAATGCCGCAGCAGGTTTAGTATAGGCATTAGGGCCTAAACGAAGCACGCTGTCTGATTGCGTCATGATAGGCACTTGAGTCTCTGACTTCATGTAAGCCACAATGTCACGTGGTTCAACGCCCCATGGAATGGTTGGATCCCATTCACGCCCAGCAACACCATCTAAAAAGCTATTTAAACCTTCATCCATCCAAGTCCATTGGCGCTCATCTGAGTTTACAATCATTGGAAAGTAGATATGACCCACTTCATGAATAACAACACCAATTAAAAAGCGCTTTTCTGCTTGAGAGTAAGTGCGTGTACCATCGTCTTGTAAATCTGTACGTGGGCCATTAAAAGTGATCATTGGGTATTCCATACCCCCTACAGGGCCATTAACTGACTGCGCAGTTGGGTATGGGTAATCAAATGAATACTGTGAATACACTTCCATCGTGTGTACAACCGCTTCAGTTGAGTATTTCTTCCATAAATCGCCACCTTCTTTAGGGAAGAACGACATCGCCATAACGAGTGGTTGTTCATCACCACCTTGCTGGTAACCTTTAGCATCCCACATAAATTTACGTGATGATGCCCAAGCAAAGTCACGAACATTTTCTGCTTTAAAATGCCATGTTTTTGTTTTGTCTGTACCGGCTTTTTCGTTTTCGAGCGCTTCTTCTTCGGTAACAACAAACACAGGGCGTTTTGCTGTTTCAGCTTCTTTTAAACGCTTGCGCTGAGTGCTGGTCAATACCGAGCTTGGGTTATCAAGCTTACCAGTTGCCGATACAATATGATCCGCAGGAACCGTAATTTCAACATCGTAGTCACCAAACTCTAAAGTGAACTCACCACTGCCTAAAAACGGTTTGTTTGTCCATGCTTCGTAATCGGTGTAAGCCGCTAAGCGAGGAAACCACTGTGCAACTAAGAAAATATCGTTACCGTCTTCTTCAAAATGCTCGTAACCTGCACGTGCGCCTACCGCGTCTTCTTCAACGAGGTTAAACGCAAAGTCCATACTAAACTCAACATCTTTACCGGGTTTAAGTGGCGTATTTAAATCAATGCGCATTAAGGTATCAACCACAGTCACGCGCAGCGCTTTACCATCTTCATCTTTAACATTGCTGATGGTGTAACCCAGTTCATTATCGTCCATAAATTGCTGACGACGTAAATCACCTAAGCTTAACTTAGCTGGTTTTGCATCTGGCTCGTTCTGTAGGGTACTTTTAAATGTTTGCGTGGTTTCTGCAATTGAGTCATTTTTAAAAATATTTTGATCAAGCTGAAGCCATAAATACTTTAATGTATGCGGAGAGTTATTTTTATATTCAATTGTTTGACTCCCAGTTAAGCGACGCTTTTGCTCATCAAGCTTTACATCAATATCGTAATCAACGCGTTGTTGCCAATAATTTTCAGCAGGGGCACCAGCTGCACTGCGGTAAACGTTAGGCGTAGGTAAAGCTTCATCTAGTTGACGAAACTTATCAACATAGCTGCCTTTAGTTTGCTCAACAGATGAGGCAAGCACAGAGCTTGCCATTGCCAAAGGCAATACAAACGCGCTCAGTGTAAATAAATTTTTCTTCATTGTTAATCCTGATCGATTTTAGTAACGCTACTGTGACAAATTTACAGCTTAGCTTCAATAAAATAGCGATAAAACCCTGCTTTTATAGGGTGATATTCCCCACCTTTTTGTAAATACAATAAATAGCGTTTTATACAACAAAAAAGAACGGACATTTCGTCAGAAATTGAATAAAAAAACAAAGGCAATTAATACGCCAAACAAAACTGTAAAGGGGGTTTACAAAACACACTGGCTATTAGGGTTTGTTGACCTTTCAAGATTAAATTTGCAGCAGATTGTTTGGTATTTAGGCAAGGCGGAGCCTATGTGGTGTGGTTGTTCCCCATAAATAGGCGATAACGCAGCATCAATAACAAACAGGCGCTGCCCGAAGGGTTCTGCCTAGGGGCGATCTACTCTTTGTTACTCGGTTTTGACTTAGCCCACTAGGTTACAAACCTCGCGCCGCGATTAAACCGCACCTAGTTTGAACAAATATTAATCCGCAAAGATCATCAGACCCTATTAAAAGTAGAGATAAAAGCAAAAAACACAGCTATTTTCATTAAAAAAGCTAAATAACGCAGTTTTAGGTTGATCTTTACTATGGTTTGTAATTAGAATCGCCCACTTTTTTAATTTGAGAGCATTTTTTTAGCGTTTCTCTCAAATATTTTTTGTTCTAACTAGTCGTAACAAGTGTGGTGAGTTTATGGATTTTTATGTCCTAAAAAAGCAGCAAAAACTAATTGCAATACCAGCAGACGTGCAAAATTGTAAGCAGTATATAAACTCGGGTTATCTGTATATTGATAAAGTCGCTGCTTGTAATGAAACTAATGCACTGCAAGTATTACAAGCTAAAAAAGCCAAAGCATTAAAGTGGCCTTTAACAATCGCGCTCGCTGCTTTGCCCGTTATTTTTATAGCTTGGTATACTTTAACCTAAAGCGATACTTGCATCTTTAATTGCCTTGGGTATATTGGCGCTCTTATGGTTTTTTAAGAGCGCAAAATGAAAGTTCTTCACACTTCAGACTGGCACCTAGGTCAGCAATTTTATGAACATGATCGCCGTCATGAACACCATGCTTTTTTCTCTTGGCTGTTAACCACCCTCGTTAACCAACAAATCGATTTATTGCTTGTTGCAGGTGACATTTATCATACTGCCACACCGAGTGCTAACGCCGAAAACCAACTCTATCAATTTATAAAAAACGCCAAAGCCCAGTGTCCACAATTACACGTTGTTATTATTGCGGGTAATCATGACTCCGCTAATCGTATTTTGGCTGCACAGCCCTTATTAGACCAGTTTGATACTCATGTGGTAGGGCGGTTTGATCCTGCTAAACCCAGTGACGTTGTAATAACGATTAATAACGATGATAAACGCGCTGTGGTACTCGCTATGCCTTTTTTACGCACCAGTGACATAAGCACGCTTAGCCAAACCGAAAATGGCCCCAGTTACGCACAGGGCGTTGCAAAAGCCTATGAACTTGCTCTTGAACATGCGCTAACACTTAACGCTGAAAATACGCCTTTAATTGTTATGGGTCATTTGCATGCAAAAGGCGGTAATATTTCCGGTGACTCTGAACGTAATTTGGTCATTGGCGGTGAAGAAGCTATTTCAGCGTCGGTATTTGGTAAGCAAGCCAATTACGTCGCACTAGGCCACTTACATAAAGCACAACTAGTGGCTAAAAATGAGCAAATACGTTACAGCGGCACGCCTATTCCAATGTCGTTTTCAGAGAGAAAGTATACCCATCAAGTAAATGTGGTTGAATTTAGCGAGCAAAAAAACCAACCGTTAAACACCACTGTAAACCCCCTTTACATTCCGCGCTTAGCAGAAGTCATTGTTCTTCCTGAAGGAGAATGTGTGCCTTTAGCGCAGCTGTGTGAGCAAATAAAAGCACTCGATATAGAGCAATACGACATTGCTCCCTACTTACGAGTAAAACTTAAATCAAGTGATATCGATACCACCTTTCGAGAACAAATTGAGCAAGCACTTAAAGGAAAACAGGTTAATTTTTGTGGCATAGAGCGAGTTCGTGACCAGCAAATGAGTAATTCCTCAGGAACGGTATTTGAAGATTTAAGTTTTGTTGAAATGCTCAACCCAATTAGCTTACTCGAACAAGCATTTAATAATGATAAAGATATGGCCACAGCAACCGTGCCCAATGAATTAAAAGCACTGTTAACCGACGTAATTGAAGAACTTGAACAGGAGCAACTGCTATGAAAATAACGGCTGTTCGTATTCATAATTTAGCCTCCATTGCCGATGCCGAAATCGACTTTTTAGCTTCACCACTCAAAGACGCAGGCCTCTTTGCCATTACAGGTGACACCGGCGCAGGTAAAAGCACCGTACTCGATGCCATCTGCTTAGCGCTTTATACAAAAACTGCGCGTTTGAAAGGCGATAAAGGTAACCTAATTGATTTTAATGGCGATAACATTAAGCTTAACGATGCCCGCAATTTATTGCGCCGTGGCAAATGGGAAGGGTACGCCGAAGTAGATTTTAGTGGCCAAGACCAACAACTTTACAGAGCACGTTATAGTATTCAACGTACACATAAAAAAGTAACCGGCAAACTTAAAGTGGCCGAACATACTTTACATAGCCTACCCGATGAAACCTTAATTGCTGACAAAAGTGGCACCTTAAAAGCCATAGAAAATAAAATAGGTTTAACCTTTGAGCAGTTCTCGCGTGCGGTGTTACTAGCACAACATGAGTTTGCCGCCTTTTTAAAAGCCACTGGCGATGAGCGCGCGCAGCTTTTAGAGTGCCTGACTGGCACCGATAAATTTAGTCGAATAGGGCAGCGTATATTTGAGCGCAACAAAGCTATTAAAGATAAATTTGAATTACTAACGGCAAGTTTAGCCAGTTATACGTTATTGTCTGACGATGAGCTGAGTGAAAAACAACAAACGCTGGCTGATTTAAAACAACAAATTGAACACACTAAAACAACTTTAGCAACGACAGAGCAAGGCGTTAATTGGTATAAGCAAGCGCATAGCTTGGAGCTGGCATTAAAAAATGCTCAGCAAAACGAGCAACAAGCACATGCCGCACTCAATGCTGTTAAAGCGCAAACTGAGCAAGCAAAACAAGCGCAAAGTGCGCTTGAAATTAAAGATAACCGCCAGCGCTGTGAAAGCTTAACAGCGCAAAATAGCCAGTTAAATACACAAATAAAACAATTAAACGAGCTTGATCACAACGCGCTGATCACCGAGCAAGCCAGTAACGTTAAAAAACAGCAAAACGAATTAGATACAGCAAAACAACAAAAGCTAACAGCAGAGCCTCTGATTGCAAAAGCGCGAGAGCTCGACAGCCAATTAGCAATATATAACCAAACTATAAAAAGTCTGACTCAACAAAGCACCAAAGAGCAGCAACAATTAAGTGATTTACAACAGCAGCTACAACAAAACAAAATAAGAGCAGAGCAAGCCACAACTCAAATCACAGGGCATCAGCACTGGTTGAACGAGCAGAGTCAATTAAAGCCATTGGCAACTGATTGGAACTATTTTCATCATAGTTTTAAGCAGTTTTTTAATACTCAGACACAACTAAAAACAACCCAGCAGCAAGCTCAGGCTCACGCAGAGCAACAAACAATACTCACAGCAAAACTTAGCGAGCAAAATAAACAACTCGAACAAGCAGAGCAAACGCTTGCAACGCAGCAGCAAAGCCTAAATAAGCTAAACCAGCAGCACGCTCAATTTAATATTGAACAATGCGACAATAAGCTTAAAAACATTGATTATTTAAAAGATCAGCGCACACGCTATAAGCAGTTTAACCAAGAGTTAAAACTCACGCTACAGCAGCAACGTGATGTGGCAGAAAAGCTCAGCCACAGTGAACACACTAAAACCACGCTGCTTACGCAATTAACCAGCAAAGAGCAGGCACTTAAACACGCAGAGCAAGCGCTTAATCAAGCGAGGCTTCGGGCCAGTGAGCATGTTGAGCATTTACGCGCACAACTGGTTCCAAATGAGTCATGTGCCGTTTGTGGGGCTACAGAGCACCCGTTCGCGAGCAATCAAAGCCAACCTTTTACAAACCTAATAACCGACTTTGAAAATGCATATAATAACGAAAAGCAGCAACACCAAGATGCTCAAACACAGCTTCATCAGCACCAAACACAACACGCGGTTTTGGTGGCAGAGCATGCTCAGTACAGCCAAGCCATTAGTGACGCACAAGCCAAAATGCTGGAAATTAAAAATACCATGCAAGCGGCTAAAACCGAGCTTAATGAGTTAACAGTTGAGCAGCTTGATGAAACTTATAAGCAATTAAGTGAACAAAAAACACAGTATTTTTCGGCGCAAAAACAGCTCAGTAATTTGCAAGAAACTGTTAACCAGCTGCAAAGCACAGTTAAAAAAGAACAAGCGACACAGCAACAATTAAACACACAGCATGTTGAGCTGAGCAATCAGCAATCTCAGCTTAATAACAAATGCGATGAACTAGCAACTCAAAACGAAGCGCTTATAAAAGAGCTCAATTTACATTTTGAACACAGTGATTTTTGGCACGCATTGCAAGCAGGCTCGTTACCGCTTAGCGATTTAGCTCAGCAGGTAGAACAATATCAGCAAATCCAAGCACAGCTTGAACAAAGTCAAAAACAATTCGACAGCGCCAATGTACAGTTACAACAACTAACACCGCTTATAACCAAAGCAGAGCAGCGAGTTAACACGCTCAATGAAGAATTAACTCAAACACAGCAACAGCACAATAATACGCAGCAACAGCGCTTAGCCTTATTTGATAACCAAACTATTAGCGCCGATGACTACCAAGCTAAACTGTCAGCACAGCTAGAGCACTGCCAAAACCAATTAAGTGCCAGCCAACAAGCACACGACAGCGCCGTAAAACAGCGCGATGAACACGCCATCACGCTTAAAAACCTTGAGCATCGTCTGGCAGATAACCACCAAGAGTTAGTGATGCTTGAAACGCGTTACAACGACTGGTTTAAAGAATTTAACATCCTTCATGGCGATATCAGTCATGAACAAGTCACATTTTTACTAACTATCAGCAACGACGATATTAAAACTCAGTTAAAACAAGGCGAGCAACTATCGCAAGCAGTCGTTGATGCCAGTGCCGCGTTAAAGCAACAGCAACAAGCTAATGAACAGCATCAACAAAATAATCAGCCAACGCAAAGCGAAGCACAGCTAATTGAGCAACAAAACCACTTAAATACCCAGCAAACACAATTGCAAAATAGCTTACTCACCATCAACACCGCGATTGAGCAGCACAACCAAAATGCTAAAGCGCTTGAGGGCAAACAAGCTGAACTGAGCCAGCTCAAGCAACAGGTTGACCAATGGCATTTACTTAATAAAGTACTAGGTGATGCCACAGGTAAAACAATGCGTAATTTAGCGCAAACACAAACACTCAAAATATTGCTGCATTATGCTAATAGCCATTTAAAAACCCTTAACAAGCGTTATGAGCTCACTGCAATTGCTGAGTCACTTGATATAGCCATTATCGACCGCGATATGGCCGATGAACAACGCTCGGTCAATACGCTATCTGGCGGTGAATCGTTTTTAGTGTCGTTGGCATTAGCACTCGGACTTGCCTCACTATCTTCGAACAAAGTGCAAATTAACTCGTTATTTGTTGACGAGGGCTTTGGAACACTAGATAGTGAAACACTCAGTATTGCCATGGACGCGCTAGATTCATTGCAAGCGCAAGGTAGAAAGGTCGGTGTAATTTCACATGTAAGTGAAATGAGCGAACGCGTTGCTACGCAAATTCATGTCGCTAAAAAACCGGGTGGATACTCCACCATAAACGTAATTTAAGGAGACAGCATGCCCACTTTCAAAGGCGAAGAAGCACAAGAATATGATAACCGCATTACCCGTTTAGTCCCAGGCTATGAGCTACTTCATCAACTAACCAATGCACAACTGCAAACCACGTTAAGCGACGATGCACACATTTTAGTGATTGGTGCCGGCACAGGTAAGGAAGTATTAGCATTAGCACAAATAAATCCTAAATGGCAGTTTACTGCCCAAGACACCACCAGTGATATGCTCGATATTGCAAAACAACGCTTTGCAGAGCAAGGTATTGATAGCCGTGTCACTATTGAATGTAGCCCAGTTGATAAAGTAAAAGCGAAAGCAGACGCCGTATTATGTTTACTGGTGATGCATTTTGTAGAAGATAACGGCGACAAAAAACAAATTCTTAAAAGCATTAAAACTAACCTTAAAAAAGGAGCGAATCTTTACATTGCTGATTTAATGCGCCCAGAAACAACATTTGAGCGTGAGTCACAATTAAACACCTGTGCTCAATTAGGCTTAACTGAAGCTGGCAAAACTCAAATGGGGCATAACCTCGAAAGAGAGTTTTACCCCCTAGATCGTATGCGCTTTAGTGAACTACTGAATGAATGTGGATTTGGTATTCCAAAGCTTTATTTTAAAGCACTTGGCTTTAGCGGTTACGTTGTATAAATTTTTGTCAAAAAAAAAGCTAATATCATAATGATATTAGCTTTATTGCTTAACACTAGTTTAAGCGGAGTGAGTGCGCTTTAAAGCCCACTCCCTCTATAATTAGATGCAAACGATGTTTTCAGCTTGCGGGCCTTTTTGACCTTGAGTAACAGTAAACTGTACACGTTGGCCTTCAGCTAATGTTTTAAAACCGTCGCCAGAGATAGCACTGAAATGTGCGAAAACGTCTGCGCCAGATTCTTGCTCGATAAAACCAAAACCTTTTGCTTCGTTAAACCATTTTACTGAACCAGTAGTTGTATTAGACATAATATGTATCCTAAAAATTAATTAAAGTGTGCCTGAAAAGAGGCGATTGAGCCGAAAAAATAGTTAACTTGAGGATATCGCGTAGGATTATTACTAAAACAACGGGGTACTAACAAATAAAACAAAACTTCTTTCAAACTTATAAATATTGATGGGTTAACACTAACCCATCAATTAAAACTATTTAGATGCAAACGATGTTTTCAGCTTGCGGGCCTTTTTGACCTTGCGTTACAGTAAACTGTACTTTTTGGCCTTCGGCTAATGTTTTGAAACCGTCGCCAGAGATAGCACTGAAATGTGCGAAAACGTCTGCGCCAGATTCTTGCTCAATAAAACCAAAACCTTTTGCTTCATTGAAAAATTTTACTGTACCAGTAGTTGTATTAGACATAATAATATCCTAAAAAAATAATAAAAAATTTGCCTTAAAATAGGCGTTTAACAGGAAGAAAACAAACATTTAACTTGAGGATATCGCGAAGGATTATTACTAATAACAACGAGGTACTTACAAATAAACAGGGCTTTCTATCAACCCGATGGCAAGCAGAATAACAGCAATACACTTTATAACAAGCTTTATTTACACTTTATTTTTACCTATTTAGGCAAAGCGCGCTGCCATGGGCTTTGCAGCGTCATCGCCTTAACTTTTTAAAGTTCGTGTAAAACATAACCTGTTAAAAGTGCAAGTTACGCGCTCTTACAATATCTTTCATCACAATGGTTGAGGTTAAACGTTGTACACCCGGTAAGGCTGATAGCTTGTCATCGTAGAGTTGCTGAAACGCGGCTAAATCTTTAGTTACAACATGTAACAGGTAATCAGGGGTGCCAAATAAGCGTTGTGCATTGGTGATCTGAGGGATAGCATCGACTGCTTGCTCTAATTTGCTTAATGACGCTTTATCACCTTCTTTAATAGTAATAAATACTAACGCAGAAAAGTTTAAACCCACTTTTTCAGGTGATATTTCAGTTCTGTAGCCAACAATTGCTTTGCTTTTCTCAAGCTCTTTTACACGACGATGACAAGGTGACACGCTTAGCCCAACACGATCAGCCAATTCAGAAAGGGTGAGCCTGCCATCAACTTGCAACTCAGCAAGAATTTTCCTATCTATGGTATCCATAGTTGATTATTTCCTAAAATGAACGCTTATGTCAGTAAAATACAGTAACTTTTACTCATCAGAAAGAAATAAAATAGCAGCTCACTTATTTTGGGTTTTAGCGCATGGATACGTATGGATATTAATATTATTTTTTCTTTTTGGCTGGTATCAATCTTGTTTGTACTTACCCCCGGTGCCGATTGGGCTTATACAATCAGTGCAGGTATAGCGGGTGATAAAATCATTCCTGCGGTGTCAGGATTAATACTTGGGCATTTAATGGCTAGTTTGATTGTGGTGATAGGGTTAGGCGCGTTATTAGCGTCGCATGCCATTTTTATAAAGCTGTTAACCTTATTTGGTGCTTTGTACATAATTTGGATTGCCGTATCACTGTACCGATTTCCTCCAATGCCTGCAGCATATAACGATGGCCAAGAACACACCTCAGACACGCCCCTAAAGTGGATGAGAAAGGGCTTTATAATTAGTGGCTTGAATCCCAAAGTGATGCTGTTATTTTTAGCCTTATTGCCGCAGTTTGTTTTACCAACACTGTCATTTTCTATTACTGAACAATTGCTGGTACTTAGCATTATTCATTTAGTTGGCTGTGCGCTGGTATATTGGTTAATAGGGCTAAGTGCCAGAAAAATCCTCAGCAATAATCCGGCGCTCTCACTAAAATTTGGCCGTGCATCGGCCTGCATCCTATTTATTTTGGGCTCGCTCATGCTAGTTGATAGCGCTAACACACTGAGCGTAACACTTACCTAAAAAACGAAAGTGGCTTAGATTATTCGCAACTGAGCCACTAATTCACTCAAACGGGCAATTTTAATATTACTCAGCTGCCTATAATCAAAATAGGGGCATACAATAATATTCTGGCTTTTATCTATAGCAAACTCATCATCAAGCCAATCAAGTTGGGCGTTTAACTTACCTTGTTGTATCAAGTTTTTAGCGTGAGTTCTTCCTGCAATAATGTGCAATTGATTTTTATGCTCAGTAAGCACCGGCGCACTAAAGAGTAATGCAGTCCCGCTATGCTGCTGTAACAACAGCTCATCTCGATATGCTTGCCAGCTCTCTGCTTGTTTAGCAAATGAGTAATACTCGCTTGGCAGCGCAAATAACACCTTGGCGTACACATTAAAGACTTTTCGCCAGCCATTGCCACAGTGCTGATTTATACTGTTTATTTGCCCACTAACCACAGGATCTAGCTGCGCAAGTGTTTCAAAGTAAGGCATAGGGGGCGCTTTTGCTACATACACAGCAACACTGAATGAATTATCACCTAACCCTATTAACTGGCTGCTCACCTTAATTGCTCTTATTTTGCGCTAAAATACGATCAAGATTATTAGCAAAGTTTTGTCTGTCACTTTGGCTTAATGGAGGCGGCCCACCACTCATTTCTACACCACTTGAGCGCATAGTATCCATAAAATCGCGTACATTTAGTAATGAACGAATGTTTTCAGTGGTGTAAAGCTCACCGCGCGGATTAAGCGCTTGGCCGCCATTATCAATCACTTCACTTGCCAGTGGAATATCTCCAGTGATCACTAAATCGCCTTTTTCTATTCGTTTTACTATTTCATCATCAGCCACATCAAAGCCCGATGACACTTGTAGTCGGCTAATAAATTTTGACGGTGGGATGCGCATGGCATGATTTGCAACCAGTATAGTTTCTGTTTGCGTACGCTCTGCGGCTCTAAATAAAATTTCTTTTATTACCACCGGACAAGCGTCAGCATCAACCCAAATTTTCATGCTAAGTTCTTTAAATTGCTTTAGTATTAAAGCGATCCTATAGCAATTTCTAAAGAAAAGGAAACAACATGAAACTCGCTTTTAAAACCGCATTATTTATTACCACCGTGTTTTTACTCAGTGCCTGTACCAGCGCACCCGAAGGAATAACTCCTGTTAAAAACTTTGATTTAGAGAATTACCAAGGCAAGTGGTATGAAATAGCACGATTAGACCACTCTTTTGAACAAGGGATGGAGCAAGTAACAGCCACTTATTCAATTAACGATGATGGAACGGTAAAGGTATTAAACAAAGGGTTTATTAGTAAAGAACAAAAATGGGACGAAGCTGAAGGCTTAGCTAAATTTGTAGAAAACGCCGATACAGGGCATTTTAAAGTGTCATTTTTTGGCCCGTTTTATGGTGCCTATATTATTTTTGAGCTCGACCAACCTGATTATCAATATGCCTTTATTACCAGTTATAGCAAAGATTACTTATGGTTTTTATCGAGAACACCTACAGTGAGTAAAGAGCTCAAGCAGCACTTTTTAAGCCAAGTAAAAACGCTTGGTTTTGCAACAGATGAGATTATTTGGGTAAATCAAAAATCGCTGTAAAGGGGGTTTACATGCCCCTAGGTTGTAATAAAACGTTCACCTTACTGTAAGGTAAACTAAATAAAGAGGGGCTATATTAGCCTCACTTGCAAAGAGACAGGCAAGTACAAGACATAATGACAATCCCCCTTTTTTATTGGCAAGCCTGATGGCTTGCCATTTTTTTACCTCAATTTAGCCTATTCTTTGGGATCAGGTTTTTACTAACTAAAGCCCATTTAAACCAAAAAATAACGTACTCGTGGCTAATATCAATAATACAAGCAAGTTAAAAAGCTTAGTTAAATTGACTAAAAAACTATAAAAAATCATTATAATTAAAGCACTTAACGACATAAACCCGCAAAACTGTAGAGCGCCATAGCCGTGTAATTCGCTAACACAAAGCAGTAAACTTAGTAAAATACTGATCCAAGCAACACTCAATAAAATTAAACGCTGCTGATCAGTAGGGCGCTTGTTAAAAACATCCTTAAAATGATTAAACTTAGCCAGTGCAAAGCAGTTAAAAGCCACCAAACATAAACTAAAAGGGAGCAATGCCATCATACTTTTTGCTCCTGAGTGTTTATCGGACTAGGTTTTTTAGCTTGCAGCGTAGTACGTAATTTTTCGGTTTGTAACAAAAACAGCAAACCAAACAGTAAAAAGAGACTATCAAACATAAATAAAGCCCACTGTTCATTACGTAAATAACTGATTATATTCCCTTGTGTTGTTAGCGCATTAACCACAGGCACACTAAAACAAGCAATGCTGTTTATGGCAGCCATAACACACCACTGCAACTTGTCACGCTTTACAAAAGCGATAATAAGTACACACAGCCAAGTTAAAAAGAAGGCAAGTATCTCTTTATCCGCGCGCTCCATTGCGCGTGTGCTGATTAATCGGTTTGCTAAAAAGAACGCAGACGTTGCCAAGGGTAACCCCATTAAAGTTCCTAAATTAAGCGCTTCGACGAGTTTTAAACCCCATGATGGCTGGGCATTTTTTTTCATTCGCTCCCGAATACGCTTCGCCCACATAATACAGCCCGTGGCTATCATTATGCAGCCAGCAATGCCGCCTAAAAAGTATAAAACACGTAATAATGGCTCTGCTAAACGCCCAGTGTGCATTGAATTTAGTGACTCATACAGCGCTTTACTGCCGGTGAGTTCATCATCAGTTTGAGCAACAAGCTCACCACTCGCTCCACTAAATATCAAACGCGGTGCTTGATCCCTTAATGTTTTTCCAGGACTGACCAAAACCATAATAGTCGCAGCGGCCTTATTCGGCTTATTTATAATCACCCGAGTTATATCAGCCTCTGGCCACTTAGTATAAACCTGATCCAAAACAGTATTGATAGGCACTAACGGTGCAGTGCCTTGCAACGACTCTGTTGCAGAACTACTTGGCGAAACATCATTAAAAAAGCCTCGTATTCCATCCTCATAAACGGTTTGCGCGGGGTAGGGGAAAATCATAAATATCAGGGTAATAATGCCCGTATAAGTAATCATTAAATGAAACGGTAAGGCAAATACCGAACTTAAATTATGCACATCTAACCAGCTACGGCTGCCTTTATTAGCTCTAAAAACAAACATATCTTTAAAAATACGTTTGTGAATAACGACGCCAGATATCAGCGCAATGAGCATAAATAAACTAGCAAAGCAGACAATCCAACGCGCCGTTTTTACATCAATATAATGCAAATCAAAATGCAGGCGATAAAAGAAATTCCCCCCTCGAGTATCTACAAAGGGTGCTAAAGGCTGCATATTATTTGGATCTAAACGGGTATTTTCGAACTGCGCTCTGCGCTGTCCAGGCTCTTTTGGTTTTGCATAACCATACGTTAAATAAGGTATACGCTCCTCAGGAAGCGTTATACGCCAATTAGGCGCATTAGGTGCTTGCGCATTTAAGTACTCAACACCCGACACGATTTGTTGCTTTTGCGCGCCAATACGATCTGCCTGCTGCTCAATATTATGGACACTTGGCTGATTCCATAAGCTCACTTCATCTCTAAAAAAGCTAATAGTGCCTGCAAAAAATATTAAATACAGTAACCAACACACGAGCAAACCCACCCATGTATGTAACCACGTCATTGAACGAAAAAAACTCCCTTTCATAACCATCCCTTCAATAGCGATAACACGACAAGTTGCGCTGCAATACTTAGTAAAATACTGATCCAAACAGTTTTTAATGAATGAATATAAAAGCTATAAATAAACACCAGGGCATAAATTAAAATACTCGCAGACACACTAAGCAAAACCGCGTCAACTTTAGGCACAGGCACTACTGCACTTAATAGCGACACACTTACGGCTGTAAAAAAATACCCGCCAACAATGGCAATAAAAAAACGCGATAAAACCGCTAATTCATAGCTAAAGCGTTGCATAAATTGCCATAACATAGAAAAAACGGGTTTGGGAAAGTCTAAAAGACGGTTGGAGGCCTGCATAAACTGCAAATTCCTTTTAAACATAGCTAAAAAAGATGGCGATATTATAACGCCAACAAATACAAAAGATAGTAATTCTTATTTGTATTTGAATGCAGTAATAGGCATTTAATTGAGTTAGTTAAATAGTGATCTATATAAAGATTAAAAGTCAGCTATAAAATAACCTATCTAAGTGAATGCTTACTCTGGATGCGTTGCTGTTACCGGCTAAATACATAAAGACACAGTAAACACACGTCCGTGTATGAAATTAAAAGTTAAATAAAGCACTCTATTTAATAAGTTTTTCCATAGCCTTAACAGGTAATTTTGATATAAGAAGCTAATAATTAGAGACCTTTTAAGCTATAAATTTCTCTCAAATAACACTGGATCAGTATTTTACCAACAAGGCATAAAATACCGCTGGCATAAACCGATTTTTTACTAACTTATTACCAAAGAAAGCTAAAAAACAACCAAAACGATGAAAAAACAGGCTTGAAAAATTAAATTTTATACTTTTAAACCGACATGTTAGTAAAAATCTGATCTTTGATAAATGCAGTTTAATCCGTAATGATTTTAACTGGGAAGGTAACAATAGAGATACAACGCGTAAATTATGCTCAAAAAATAAACATTTCGCATAGATGTTGCAGTCACTTTATTTCACCGCTTAAGCACAGAGCGACTGCCATAAAAAACTACAAAGTGGTTATGAAAGATTAAAAATAGTTTATAAACATTCATATAGGCTCAACATCAATTAAGTCGCTTTGACTATGCCTTAAAATAACTCCCTCTAGCGTTAAAAAATAATTAACATCGGTGCTATTTTTCTTGTTGCATTTTGCTGGTCAAAATTAATAACTTCATACTAATTATCTCTTTTAAAAAGCCTTAATGTTAACAAAAGATTTCATTTTGATAACAATTGTGTTTAAATCCGAAACAATGGACTGAGATAACCCTCAAAACTAATTTGCACGGAAGTAAAAAAATAATAATTTTTAAAAATGGAAAAACTATGAATAAAAAAATCTTTGCTGCTTCCGCTTTGCTAGCAATTTCATCAACTTCTTTACTTGCATCTAACCAAACATTTCAAGCAAGTGTAAATGGTTGGACTGAGCCTACTTTTGCAGAAGATAGCCCACTGCACTTTGGTAAAATTCGCTTATCTACAAGCTCAACCTGTACGATGGATAATGCTGGCGTTGTATCGGGTGACTGTGATGCGTCAGATGCAAACATTCAATTAGGTGGAATTACTGTATCTGGTTTAGCGCCAAATTCAGCAATGAATATTACTGTATCTGGAAGCACAGGCACTAACTTAACTTTTGTTCCAGTAACAACGGCTACAGATGGCACAACCAGTGTAACAACTGCTGACAATGTTGCGTCTGCTTTCACTACTGATGCAAGTGCAACCGATATTACTGTTAGTGTATATGGTGATATGACAGTTGATTCTACACTGACAGCGGGCGCTGCTTACACTGTAGATTACACTGTAGATGTGTCTTTCCAATAAGACTATGAAAGCTGAGGCTAACTTACTAAGTTAGCCTCAGTTTATTTTTTTGCGCAATTGCGCATTAAAAATAAAATGTGTGGAGCAACGCGCTCCACTTTTTATTATCATGTTGTTGAGTTGTCCCATGATTCTTAAACTTTTTTGTTGGGCCGCCCTTTGCCTAACTCTTTTACTACCTGAAATTTGTAGTGCCAACCTTGCGCTGTCTGAATACCGTTTATACTTTGATGGACGTACTAAAAATAATTCACTACTTATCAGAAATACCTCTAATAAAAATCTCGATTTTAAACTTGTTGTTACCCATAAAGATATGACCGAAGAAGGAGCACTTATAGATGTTACTCCGCAACAAGTTGAAGGACGCTCTGCCAAAAACATGCTACGGTTTTCTCCACGTCGCGGCACTATTGCCCCAAAAGGGATGCAAGCTATCAGAATGACCGTTCGCAAAAAAGCTGAGCTTGCTGTAGGCGAATACAGGGCGGTGCTTAAAATCATAGCCTCTGAGTCACAAAACCCCGACATTGATGGAATAAGCATTAGACCTAAAGTTGCTTACAGTGTGCCTGTTATTGTTCGTCATGGCCAATTAGAGGCTGACTCAGAATTAATAAACCCGCAATTAATTACTCAAAATGGGCGTCCGACTCTAACATTTTGGCAAACACTCACAGGGAATCGCTCTGTGTATGGAAACTTTGAATTAGTCGATGAGAATAATGTAATGATTGGTGAAATAGCCAATGTGGCCGTTTATACCCCTTTATCACGTCGCAAGGTATACATCACTTTACAAGCCCCTGTGACAGGGCCTGTGACACTCAATTACAAAGAAAACGAGCTTTACGGCGGTAAAATCGAGTTAGCGATCCCTATTAATATCAAATAACAAATGCTACACATTAATGCCTTATACTATGGTATAACGGCTCGCTTGTTACTTTGTACATTACTGTTAATTGTACCCAAAGCAATCATCGCAAAGCAGTTACCGACTCTTTATCAATGGCCTATTGATGAGGAGTCTTTTGTGATTATAAATGTAAGAGTTAATGGCCGTTCTGTTGTCTCCGACTTAGAAGCTTACTACTCAAAATCAAATAAGTTGCTACTTCCCATAAGCGCCCTGAAATCGACCATGGGAATTAGCTTAAACGTGTCACAAAATACACTGTCTGCTAACGTTGACTCAAGTGAGCAGGTGCTGAATGCTGAGCTTTCCTCAACTTTAGCCCCCTCAGAAAATGTTTCATTGTGGGCTATCGATGACTACGACCACTATGTTGATTTATCTGTTATAAATACACTTTTAAATACCGACTCGCGCTTTGATTACTCACTGATGCAGGTTTCATTTTCTAGTAACTTGCTTACTTATAATAACAACCAAGTAACGAGTGGTATTACAAAAAAAATTAAGTACAAAGCACTGCAATACGACCACTTTATAGACGACCAATACCAAGCGCTAACCTACCCCGTGTCTGAATATTCGCTATCAGCAAGCTATAAATCGTCTAATAATCGTTATAAGGGACTACTCAGGCTTAATAGCTACTTTGACTTATTTCATCATCGAGCTGAACTACGATTCAACAAAAACGAAAACACCACTAATACCTTTTTAAAAATAACTAAAGACTTTAACTTAAGTGAACAAGATCACTCACTGGCACGCATTCACTACCAATTGGGAGATATTCAATCTCAGTCAGATCAGCTTATTACTAGCTCAAACCAAGGCCGGGGATTTTATATTTCAAATGCTAACCCGCATTCGGCACAAAATTTTTCAACTATCACCATTGAAGAACCGGCACTACCGGGCTGGCAAGCAGAGCTGCATCGAAATGGCCAATTTATTGCCACGACTCAAGCTAACGACGAAAATTTGGTTCGATTTACCGATGTTGAAACTTTTTACGGCAACAATATCTTTGAAATTAAACTTTTTGGCTCACAGGGTGAGCAAATTACACGCACTCAAAAATATACAATAGGGCAAGACGCACTATCGCACGGAAAAATAAGCTATCAGGTGGAGTTTTTAGAAACAGATAAAAGCTTTTTTAATCAATCCAGTAACTCCTCAACGGCGATGAGTAATGCCTTTAAAAGTAATCTCTCTTATGGCATTAGTGAGTTTATTACTTATGACGCTCAAATTACTCATTTGCAAACTGAACAAAATAACAGCAGCTACCTATCATCTGGGCTAAACACACTTACAGATCACGGCAGTTACCGTTTTTTAGCCACAAAACAACTCGATGCTGGCTATGCTTATTTTGCCGGTTTTAGAGGCCTACTTTCTGATACACTTTTTAACGACATCAGTGTTAATGTTGAATACAGTGCCCTTAATGACTTTTCTAGCGCTTTATTTGTAGCACAAGAGAACTCACTCAAAAATAGGCTGTTATTGAGCCTAAATGGTCGGACTGATTTCTTTAACTCCCTTAACTGGAATATGAGATGGAGCAATGAAGTACGTGAAAATACCAACACTAAAAACCGACTCTCATTAGGTATCAATAAAAGTTATGTCGCAGGAACATGGTCAAGCCAACTATTTTATGATGACGATACGAATAACCTAATAAACCGGCTTTATTCTTCAATGGATATTGCCTCTTGGAAATGGACCAACACCTTAGATTGGCAGACTAATAATGGCGCAGAACTTACTCGTTTGAGAAGTAGTTTACGTTGGCCACAAACACAAAGCACCTTCAATCAAACACAGCTGACTTATCAGTCTAACTCTGCAGCAAATACGCTTTTAAGTCATCAGTATACATACCGCCATGAGATATTTAATATACAAGTATCAGGGCAAGTCGATAATCAAGGTGATTGGCGCTTTTCTTTAGGTTTAAATGGCACATTTAGTTTTGATCATTTAGAAGCAAACTTTAACTTTGACACTCCTCGCTCATTAAATTCCGGGCAAATAGAAGTTAGTTCGTTCATAGATTGGAATGAAAATGAAATCTTTGACCAAGGCGATGAGCCAATTCAAGACGTTAATTTTACTGGCAACTACCTATGGCGAGATAAATACACCAATAATGACGGAAAGGTCTTGCTACCAAGCAGTTACGGTGGCCAGGTTTTAGATGTTAATTTACGCTCGTTGTCTAATCCTTACTTGCAGCCCTCTTTAGGAAAAATTAAAACATTGGCTCATAGAGGCGGACAAACTAAAGTAAATATTCCTTTAGTGGTCTACAACGAGGTTGAGGGGACTATTTATCTATCGAGCAATGAAAAGAGTAAACCTATCGCAGGACTCACGGTTGTACTTAAAGAAAAAGACGGCGAAAAGCATTATTCAACGGTCACTGAATATGATGGTTATTATTATTTCCCCAATGTTTCTCAAGGAAATTATATGCTTGAAATAGAAAAAAATGAGCAACTCTCAGAAAACATAACTATAAAAAATCTTCCTGAGCAGGTCATCACTGAAAAAAGCGGCGATACCATAATATTGCAAGATATTATTGTATACACAAATAACGCTGATACCTTAACTGAACGAGCTACAATAGCGGCTGAATCAAACCAACAAACACCTTATTTTGTGCAATTAGGCGTATTCAAAAAGTTTCAATCGGCACTTACTGTTGCGAATAAAATTGATAAAGCCGCCTATGCTTTGCAGTTATATAAGCATGAACGTCGTGATAGCTATTACCTCGTTGCAGGCCCATATAACAATGCAGCTAAAGCACAACAAACCATTAATGATGTTTATTCAATACCAGCGCTTCATGGTAGCTTTATGGTTGATGCAAGGCGATATGCCTCACCACAGTGGCGAAAAATAGGGGAGTGGAGCGATATGCAAACCAAAAATACTGAGACTTATTTTTGCCAGTATGGTGCATATACCTCTAAAAAATCCGTTAACAAAAAACTGCTAAGGGAAAACCCATCACTGTTCATAGCAGAACGAGCAATAAAAGGTAAAGCCCACTATTTGATGCTGTCAGGACCTCATAATGCAAAGCAAACAGCTTGTGATACGCAAGTGATTAAACAAATAAAAGGGCTCACCACCGCGATAAAGAAACCTTGGCACAGCATTTTTACTATAAATCAGTAGTAAAGTACTGCGCCTGTGTTTTGCCATCACTGTTTAAATGCGACTCACATTTTATTTCACAACGCGCTCCCGCAGATTCAGCAACCCAAATCGATTGCGCGCTCTTTTTGATATAACACGCAGAATACAGAGCATCTTCTTTTTGCGCAGCAACAACAAAGCAACGCTGAAAATCACCCAAAGCTAATACTTTGATTGGATAAACTTGTTCTTGTGCAATTACACCAGCACTAAATGTTTGTGATGATTTAGCATAAACAGCATATGAAATAGCGAGCATACACACCAAAAACATTAAAATAGATATTTGTTTCATATAATTAAAGCGAATTAAAAAGCAATATAGTAAGTGTAGAATAAATTAGTTTTTATGTGTTTATTTAACAAATATTAGACTGTAAATAGCAATGACCGCTTGATTCACCACAAGTCAATGTACTGATGATATAATACATTTTTTGCAAAAAGAGCGGGGCACTATGTTAACTATTTCAAACAGCGTAACCATTGATGAATGGGAAGTAGAGCTCAGCGCTATTCGCTCGCAAGGCGCAGGCGGGCAAAATGTTAATAAAGTAGCCAGTGCTATACATTTACGCTTTGATATTAATCGCTCTAAATTACCTGACTTTTATAAAGAACGATTACTTGCTTTAAAAGATTCAAGGATCACCAAAGAAGGGGTATTGGTTATTAAAGCGCAAAGCCATCGCACCCAAGAGCTCAACAGGGAAGATGCATTAAAACGGCTAAAAGATTTAATTTTAAGCGCGACTAAAGTTAATAAAGCACGCCGTGCCACCAAACCTAGCCGTAACTCACAGCGTAAACGCATGGACAAAAAAACCAAACACGGCCAAACCAAAGCCCTACGCGGTAATATTAAGCTATAACTTAAGTAACCTGTACTGTGGTTAAGTATATAAAAAGGCTGCGGATGCAGCCTTTAATTTAATCATAAGTATGATGGCGGGTGACGCTAAATCGGTTTAGGATTCGATGCACTACATACACTGCACTTAAGCTTACTGTTACTGCAACAGCCACCGAGCTAAATCGATACATGGCGCTGTATATTAAATCTTGCCCTGGGCCTAACGACTGACCAAATAAAATGCCAAACGTGGTCAATACCCCAAACCCAACCCCCGGTGGACCACCGCCTAAAATATGAAAACGACTGAATATAAAAGACAAAATCCATAATATAGCCACCGGAAAAAGCAAAACGTCAGTATGGTTATACAAAAACAATTGCGCAACTAAAGCAGCATTACAGCCTATCAGTGTACCAATAATACGTTGCCAACTTGCGGTGCCCGCAGCCTTAAAACACAACGAAAACAAAATTAAAATAGACGCCGCTTGCGCCGAAATTGAATCTTGTAAATCAAGTACCTGAAAAACCACAAACGACAAAGTCGCAACGCTAGCGCATAACAACACCTCGTGACGAATACTTTCTTTATCCTTGTGCGGTACAGCGCGCATGGGTCGCGCTGTCACATCAGGAAACAAGCCATGCATCAAGAGCGCAATAATAATAGTAATAAAAATAGCCACACCATTACTTAAAATAAGCGGGTAAATGCTGCTTCCTTGATCAACATGGCTGGCAAAGTGCAACTGAATCGATAAACTCACCGCCCCCAAAGCACCAAATAAAAATGCGCCACCAGAGCTCATTAAGTAAAACAATATACAAAAGCTGGCAAAAATAATGAGCGTCATTAACACCGGCAAGTGTGAAAATAAGCCCTGTAAAATAAGCACTATAAACGCACTGTAGGCAGCACTGGCAACAAATTGACGGATCACGCCTTTGTTAATACTTGGCACTAAACCGAGTAATAACATAGGGTAAACTGTAAAAAATATTCCATTGGGCCAATTCATTAACTTGCACAAAGTAAAACCAATAGTGCAGCCGCCAGCAATCCGTAGCGCTTGGCGTAAACCATTTGAATCGAGTTGTGGCGCTTGGCTAACATGTTGTGTCATTACTCGCCCCACTAATAAATGTAATGTAACCAACTAATAAAGCGGATCTGTACTGATCCCAACCATTGACCTATAGCCGATTGTGGAAGTAACTGCACAGTGGCACGCGCACCACTGGGCATATTATTTATAAGCTGAGTGTTATTTGGCAGCACTAAATGAATACGTTGACGCTGCGCGTCACGAACCCAGCGGTTGCTGGTTTCGGTGGTGCTAAGTAATCCATTCGCACTAAGTTGCCCGTCACTAACACCTGCTTCGAAGGTTTCAATTTTAGCGTCGAATACTTCACCTGGTCGGCTGTCAAACACTACTTTTGCTAAACTGCCTGGCTGCATATTTAATAGTGACTTTTCACGAAAATCAGCCACTAAATCTGCTTTTCTTGCCACAATAGCAAGTAATGGCTTACCCGCAACAGCATAGGAACCCTCAAGTAACTGTAAATTAGCCACTACACCATCACTTAAAGCACGCACTTGCGTATAGGATAAGTTAAGCTCGGCTTGCGCTAACTGATTGGCCGCATGGCGCAGCGCTAAATTATTTTGCCCCGAGTCGCCTCGCGCCAAAACAGCTTCTGCCAACTGTGCTTCAAAGGCGGCTAAATTAGATTGGCTTGCTGCAAAATTTGCACGAATGCTTTCAAGCTCTTGTTCCGAAATAGAGTTTTGTTTATAAAGCGTTTCGCCACGCTTTTTTAATAGCTGCTGCTCATGCAATTTAGCGTTAGCTGCACTTATTTGTGCCTCAAGCGCTTTTACATTGGTATCAAGGCGTTTATTTTGCAGTTTAGCATCGTCAAGGGCAAGCTGTGCTTGCTCAAGTGCTAGTTGGTAAGTATTTTTATCTATCTCAAATAATACATCACCCGCTTTAACCGCTTGGTTATTACTGACCAATACATCGGTAACACGGCCATTTATTTGCGGTGATATTTGCACAACCGGATGATAAACCCGTGCTTGTGGCGTAACCGGCAACCACACATCGGCAACAATATAATAAAAAAAGACAACAATAAAACCAACAAGCGAAACTTTAACGTAGCGGGAAAATTTTTGATCAGGTGTCATACTTATTTATCTCCAGATAAGCTTGCAATACAACGCCGCGCGTTTTCTTCCATTTGCACTAAACTGTGCGCCATACCATCAAGTTGCTCAGTACTTAAACCGGCATATAAACGCTGTTTAATATCGCTTGTTAGCTCTTTTAAGTGTTCTAATAACTTTATACCCTCATCGGTAAAGTACAATTTTTTACTGCGTTTATCGTGTTCATCAACTTGTCGAATAACCAGATTTTGCTGCTCTAATTGCTTAATGGTGCGCGTTAATGAGGGCATTTCAATACCTAAACTGGTCGCCAATGCTTGCTGTGTTGCCCCTAAAGGTAAATGATGTAAGTGAATCATTGCCGTCCAGCGCGACTGAGTTAAACCTAAGGGTTCAACCGCCAGTGTCACCGCTTCTCGACATAAGCGGTGCACTCGGCCCATATTGCCGCATAAGGTTAAATCGAGTGTTTCATGAAAAGGAATAGTGCTACTCATAGGAACTCTTACTTGTGAATATCAGCAAATTTTAGCATTAGTTAGCAGGCTAAGTAAATATTTGGTATTTTAACTTCACGTAAATAAGTATTATTTAGATAAATAGTGTACGGCAAGCTTATCTAAGAAAGTATAAAGCTTATTGTTCATTTCACTATAGTCGTGACTTAAGAGCTTTTCGGGATTTTCTACAAAGCGATGGTTTTGGGCATTGCTTAAATCATCGTTGGCAATGAGGAGGGTAACCACCTCGGTGGTCAATTCCATGTGGCATTGAAAACCAAATACTAAATCGCTATAAGCGACTATTTGCCTTGGACAACCTTCGCTATAGGCAATAATACTGGCTGTAGTAGTCAGCCCTGGCATATCGTTATGCCAATGCCCCACATTAAGCTCACTGCCAAAATGGCTAAATAACGGATGATTCAAACCTGCATCAGTGAGGGTAATAGCAAACTTACCAATTTCCTTTTCTGGACTAGGTTGATAAGCCGCGCCTAACGCTTCACCAATTAATTGCGACCCCAAACAAACGCCCAACACTACTTTGTTTGCCGTGATCGCACTGGCAATAAAGGCTTGTTCTTTTTTGCTATCAAAATAAGCGCATTCTGCAAGCGATGTAGCGGGCGATTGTGGCCCACCCATTACGATTAAAAAGTCTATATCATCAGCATGTTGCGGTAAGTTTCCAGCTAAATAAATACGGGTATAAGACAGCGTATGACCATTCATTTTAGCCCAGGTTTCATAAGCGCCTGGCGCTTCAAAATGTTCATGAATAATAAAGTGAATGTGCATTATCGCTTCCTTAAAATATTATCTTTTTAATAAGTAATGGTCACCGGATATAAGTGACCATGTAACAGCTACTAAAAGTTAAGTAAATTTGCTGGAGAGTATTGATCGGTTAGCACCTTAGTATCACTTGGCCAATCTTGGCCATCTTTAGTGAAAAACATACGCTGGCTAATTGCCTTTATATCTACGTCATAAGGGGCAAGTAACGGAGCTAGCTGCGTCACCCGCTGCGCTATTTGTTGCTCTGTAGGGATATTGCTATAACCAGCTAAAATAATACGATTACTATTATTATTGGCTGTTACATTAATAAAATCGCCAAATACCGCATGATAGGTTGCCGACTCATGCTCATAGAGTTTACTTGATGAAAACGTGTTAGCAGCCACAATTCCGCCTTCTGCTAATACGCTTTTTATCTCTTCAAAAAACTCTTTTGTGAGTAAGTGCTCAGGAATGTAATCGCCATTAAACGCATCTAAAATAATCCAATCAAATTGCTGTTTTTTAAGCGCCGCACGTTTAATAAAAATACGCCCATCTTGCACTTTAGCAGTTACGTTATCGGTTTCTATAAAGTTAAAATAATCGCGCGCCACTTTAATTACCGCAGGATCTATTTCTACATTTTCAATATGCGCACTCGGGTATAGCTCGTGAATCATATTAGAAAGCGTACCGCCACCTAAACCAATAATGAGCACATTTTTAGGGTTATCAATCAGTAACAAACTAGAAAAAGCCAGCTTAGTGTAGTTAAACACGAGTTTTTTAGGGTCGCTAATGTACATGCAACTTTGGCTGCTTTGTCGGTTTTTTTCATCAAACTTTAAACAGCGTAAATCGCCAGTTTCTTCAACGAGTAGATTTCGATACAAGGAGCGCTCTTTATGCACAACATTAGCTGCACTGTATGATGAAAGCAGTAGCGCCGTAATACAAACAAACAGGGATTTAAACTTAAGCATAAACGGCCTCTCGTACTTTAAGTTTGTCAAAGGTAATAGCAATTAGCCCAAGCGTGCCCAATACACCAGCAAAACCTAAAATAATCGCGTTAACATCAAACGCCAGTACCATATAAAAAGAGGTAATAATGGTGCCCAGTGCGCTGCCTAAGGTACTTACAAAATAAAGGCCACCTGCTACTTGGCCGCTGCGCTCACTATTTGTGACCAGTAAACGTACGGAGTAGGGCGAGATCATGCCTAAAATAATGGTGGGTATAAAAAATAACGCGGTTGAGGCGAGTAACGAGCCATAGCGACTGTCTTCAATATGCGAAAAAATAAATGCCATAATTGGCTCAGCAAACAAAGCAATGGGTAGTACCATAATACTGGCAACTAAAAAGATTAACCCATATTTGGTCAACGAAGGATGACGAATAGACAGCTTACCCCCCAGTAAATACCCAAATGATAAGCTAAGCATAAATACCGTAATAATACTGCCCCAGATATGCACACTACTGCCAAAGTAAGGCGCTAAAATTCGCCCACCTAATAGCTCTATTCCCATAATACTAAAGCCACTACTAAACGCTAAAAAGTAAATTAATGCATTTGTTTTTGTTAACATTATATTGTTCTTATTGTGTTATTTTTATCCATCTTAACGTGATAGCTGCATAGTCGCTAGTGTAAAAATTAGACGCACACATAGAGCGCAAAAAAACATTTTGTTATAAAGTAACACATGCTATAGTTTTGGTTATAATATAACGTTACTAAAAAGCATTTTATGAAGTACTCATTAATTTACTTAGCCTGCTTAAGTGCAAGCGCACAAAGCCTTGCCCAAAGTCAACCAATAGAGAAAATTGCGGTTACATATAAACAAGCTTACCGAGGCGATATTCCTCAAAAGCAAATGCCACAATCAATCGAAACCCTCGATAACGCGATACTTGATCAAAAAGGAATAACTCAATTACAAGATGCGCTGGATTTTTCTGCCAGTATTTCACGTAAAAATAACAGTGGCGCATTATGGGATAGCTTTTCGATTCGTGGATTATCGGGTAACGAAAACATGCCATCGGGTTACTTAATTAATGGTTTTAGCGGTGGGCGCGGATTCAGCGGCCCTCGTGATGTATCAAACATTGAGTACATTGAAGTATTAAAAGGCCCAGGCTCCGCACTTTATGGCCGCTCAGAGCCCGGCGGTACAGTTAATATCGTGACCAAAAAACCTCAGTTTGAGCAACAGGGTGAGCTAAAGCTCAGCTTAGGTAGTGATAATTTTAATCGCGTTGAAGGTGACTATACAAACGGCATTAACGATAACACTGCATTTAGAATAAATGGCGCATGGCAAGATAGCGACAGCTACCGCGATGACGTGTACACCCATAAAAAGGTGGTTACACCATCGATTTATCATCAAATAAACGCTTCAACCAGCATCACTTATGAATTTGAATACGTTGATTTAGCCCAGCTATTTGACCGTGGGGTTGTTGTACTTAATGATAATTTTAATACTGTCCCTAACTCGCGCTATTTAGGTAATCCAAACGATGGTGACACGCAAGTATATTCTCGTGGTCACCAAGTGACTTTAAATCATGATATAAACAATGAATGGTCACTCGTTGTAGGCGCAAACTACCGCAGCTCTACACTAACTGGGTTTTCGTCTGATGCTGAACTTGCACCCTCGCGCCAATCATTATTCGATGATGGCCGCACACTTACCCGCCAACAGCGCTACCGCGATTATGAAGTTGATGATACCAGCCTTAAATTTGAGCTAAGCGGGCATTTTGATACCGCAGGCATTACCCATCATTTATTAATGGGAGCCGATGCATACAAATACGACTTACGCACTGGACTTTATCGTTATCGCGGCGGTAACGGCACCTACACAATTGATATTTATCAACCTAATTATAACGTTGCGCGTCCTGAAGTAGGTTTACTCTACGAAAACAACGAACAACAAGATGCTTATGGTATATACGTTCAAGATCAAATGGATCTGACTGATAAATTTAAGCTATTAGTTGGCCTTAGGTTCGATAGCGTAGATCAAGACATTTTAGAAACCAAAAGTGCTGTGCTTTCAAGCAGTTCACAAAGCCAGGTAAGTCCACGAATAGGCTTAGTATACGAGCTAAACAACGCTGTAACCTTATACAGCAGTTACTCTGAAGGCTTTTTACCATTAAGTGGCACAGATGCAAGTGGCGACCCATTTGGCTTTGAATACAGTGACTCAATTGAAGTAGGCGCTAAATTTAGCTACCAAGGCATAGCGGGTACCCTGGCATTATTTGATGCCACTAAAAGTAATATGTTAGTAGCCGACCCTGTAAACGTTGGCTTTTCAGCGCCTATTGGTAAAGCAAACAGTAAAGGTGTTGAACTCGATTTAAGTACTTACATTACTGATGATACAAAGTTTAATTTATCTTACGCTTATATAGATGCCAGTACGGCAAACGACATAATAAATGCTGATTGGGGCGTGCCAATCAAAAAAGGCAGCCCATTAGTCAATGTGCCTAAAAATAACTTAAACCTAACGCTTAGCCATCAAACGGTCGTTCTTGGCAAAGAGCTAGAACTAGGTGCCAGTTATCAGTACACCAGTGAACGATTAGGCGATGCCGCCGATTTAAAATTTAACTTACCGAGCTATCAACTAGTTGGTATTTTTGGGCAGGTAAACTTAACCGAGCACACCAAGTTAAATATCAGTGTTAACAATATTTTTGATGAAGAATATGCTCAAAGTAGCTACAACGCATTATGGGTTTACCCAGGTGCGCCTACTCAATTTAAGATGTCACTGGCCTATCAATTCTAACAATTTCATAGTCCCGATTAGCTATTTTAACGTCTAGTTATTTATAGTTTTTCATCCAAAGCGTCTTAATGTAGTGGTTAAGGCGCTTTTTTTATTTTTTTGTATAATACATAGCCTCTGTTAACCCCCTTTACAATCACTTTCATCTTATAAAATAGCTGTCTGCATTATGACATTTTAGGTACGCTGTATTTTAAAACATGTTATAAATATCACACTAAAATACAGCGACTCCGGTTAGATTTAAAGGACAAGAATAAATGGATACAAGCAGCAATAATAGCTCGTTAATTATTTTTCTTATTTCAGTATGTTTATTGTTACCATTCCTAGAAAGCATGCACGGGGGAACGCTATGGGGTTTAAATTGGCACTCACCACGGCTTATGGATACATTAAGCCATAATCTACTTTATATAAAATTAGTGTTGGTAATTACGGGTTTAATACTGCTTTTCACCAAACCTAAAAAAATTAAAAGCATAATTAAAAATAAAATAGCCCAGTGGTTGTTCTATATCATTCTTACATTAGTCGGTGTAATACAAATTCCTTTTTTGTGTTTAGGGATTTTAGTCAATGGTTCTTCATTATCAACGCCTGATTATATTCACAAACAAAGCACGTTTACTGATCGTACTATTTATATTTATACCGCAGACCCTGGGGCAATGGGGAAAGCCTATCATTATGCGTATTTAAATTGCCCGCTAGCATTTGGCCGTTATGAGCTAAAGCGAATTGCTAAACTCAATTGGATGCGCGAATACACGTTTTACATTGAAAAGAATAATCTGATAGTAATTGATAAAAATTCTGATGGTTTAACGCATACTTTTGATATGAGTGATGTAACCTGTTCGAGCTGATACCTCCTTTTTATAATTAGCTTAAGTTTCTGGTGTTGAATACGCATGCCATAAGTGCCTTTAGTAAACCAATATTGATTTAAACGCACTCTTTTGAAAATGTATGCATAGTGCTATTGAAATATATGAGCAGTACAAAAATTATAGAGACGTAAACCCCCTTTACACTATGGTGCAATACGCAGTGTTTTCTAGTGCTTTATATACCAATCAGCTTAGACATAAAAAAATTCAATCCGTTAAATTATTCAGATATTTATGCCGATTGGTATATATACAACTTTTAATATTAATTAAAACTGATAGCTTATCCGAGCCGAAACATTACGTCCTGGTTGGCTATATTGGCTAAAATCAGTACCTTTGGATTGACCAGCAATAAGTTCAAACGGTACGTACTCTTTATCGAGTAGGTTAAGTAAACCTACATTCATTTGCCATGCTTGCCACTGATAATTTGCATATAAATCAACAACACCATAACCGTTACCTTGTGTTGTTTTATTACCATTAGTATCAAGTACTACATCAGACTGCGCCTTAGCTAAACGCCAAGCAGCGGTCCAATTAACATTGCCAAACTCAGTGCTTACTAATATAGAACCATTTAACGGGCTAATACTAGTGAGTGGCTGGTCAGAGTCTTTGTTTTCACCATCTACGTAAGCAACATTGGCTTCTAATAAAATATCGTCGGTAACATACATAGCAATACCAGCTTCTACACCGCTGATCTGGGTTTCGCTAATATTTTGATATTGGTAAAATGTTTTATTTACATTAGGAATATAAGTTGGTTCAACACCCGCGATTGTTGTTTCGATAAAGTCATCATAGGCAGCATAAAAAGTACTTAGATTTACACTAATATCGCTACTTGCGTATCTTAATCCGATCTCGAATGAGTCACTGCTTTCAGGGTCTAAATCTGCGTTTGGTAATATTTGATAAAATGGCTCAACACCATGGCTTTGATAAGCTTGGTCATGTGGCGGTATTTTAAAGCCTCGAACATATTGCCCATACCAAGATAAATTATCGTCTACCTGATAAATCACACCCAGCTTTGGTGAAAACGCAGACTCGGTAATATCATCAAGCTCGATGTCAGCGTATAGCGCATCTTTTTTTGCTTCAAGTGCATAATAATCGTAACGAATACCCGCAACTAACGACCAATCAGTCTCATTAAATTTAATACTGTCTTGCATATATACACCAACTAAAGAAGTATCGGCGCCAGGAAATGCTTTTTGTTTTTCATTCGTAAAATCAACAGTACCATCATTTAATACACGGGTTTTTAAGCGTGGTCGTGTAGTATCATATAAATCAATATCGATTCCATAAACAAATTCATGCTCGGTATTTTCTCCTTTAACTTCCTTACTAAATACCGCTTTTAAGCCTAAAATATCTTGCTCAAACCCGTAGTCATTATAATCAATGTAATTTCTAGCTGCGCTTATTTGGTCACTTTGTTGCTCGTATCGACTATAAGATAGTTGCCCATACCATTTATCAAATATAGCTGTTGCCATATCTGAATCATAATCGAGTGCAAATGAGATATTTGTGTCTTCGTCTTCGGTTTCTTGAATGGATGGAGTGATTACTTGTTCTGTTGTTTGATTAAAGTAATCTAAGGTATACTTAAGGGTGCGTTTTTCATCAAGTTTTTGCTCAACTTTAAGCAGCAAAGCGTCCGAGCGGGCATCGTAACCTGGTAAATCTTCAACGTAGTTTTGTACTTCTTCACTATCGCGATGGCTATAAACAGCGCTAATAGCAAAGTCACCTAAATCTTTTGCGGCTGTAATATCAGCAGCAACCTGATTGCTTTGGCCTTGGTAGCCTAACGCTACTTTTATCAAGCTTTGTTGATCCACTAAATAATCACTCGGGTCTTTAGTTGTTATTACTACAATTCCCCCTAGTGCATCAGAACCATATAGCGATGATGCCGCCCCTTTTGCAACTTCAACTTGTTTAACACCCGCAACATCAAAGTAGTTTCGACCCACTAAATAACCGCCGCCGCCAGCGTAGCCATCGTTTGTGCGTCTTCCATCTTTAATAAAAACAACTCTGTTGCCACCAACACCTCGTACAGTTAATGTTTGCGCGCCTGCGCCACTGCCAGTACTTGAGATACTTGGATCGTATTTAAACATAGTTTGTAAATCTACAGCGAGTTGACGCTCAATATCTTGTTCGGTAATAACCGTTACTGAGCCAGTCACATCTTCAAGCTTTTGTTCAAAACGAGAGCCACTAACCACAATATGATCGTCAATAACATTTTCGGCCAGTGCGCTACCAGAGCTAATTAACAAAGAGGCTAATGCTGTAAATTTAAAAGAAAAGGGATTCATCTCCACTCCAAATGATAATAGTTATTATTTACTCTTAAATGGTACAACTAACCCAAAATAAGATCAATTGATTATGATAATCATTTTCATTTAGATTAAAGTGGTTATAATACTAAAAAATAAAATCGGAGTTTGTTATGAAGTACCTAATTTTTTTTCTGGCTTTAGCCACTCAATCAGCACTCGCTAAAGAGCGTGTGATCAGTGCTGGCGGTACATTAACTGAAATAATCTACGCACTAGATAAACAAAATAGTTTAGTCGCGGTTGACCAATCAAGTATGTATCCGCAACAAGCAACACAGTTGCCACAGGTAGGCTACTATCGAGATCTAGCCGCTGAGGGAGTACTTTCAATGCGCCCAACTACGTTACTTGCACTTGAAGGTGCGGGAAGAGAGCAGGCACTCAAGCAAATAGAAGCGACCGGAGTGAAGGTTATTCACTATAAAAAGCCGACTTCTGTAAATGAACTACTTGAACTAATTAAGCACCTTGGTAGTGATTTAGATGCAAACCTAAAAGCTCAAAATCTGATTACTAAAATAAAAAAATCGTTACCTACTAAAGCAAAAACACAGACCCACAACGCTTTGTTTTTACTTTCAGCTAATGAGCGTGGGCTCGTCGCAGCAGGACAAGAAACGGTGCCCAACTTGCTGTTTAATTATGCGGGCATTACCAATATAGCTGCTACGCATACAGGCTTTAAAGCAATTAACAGTGAAGTACTGGCTGTAAATCAGCCCGATTTTTTAGTGGCGCCAGCGCATGTTGTGCAAAGCCTTGGTGGGAAACAAGCCTTTTGTAAACAGCCTACACTTCGTTTATTAAAAGCAGCGCAAGAGTGTCAGTTACTGGTCATGGACAGCTTACTTTCACTGGGCATGTCGCCGCGTATTTCAACTGCGATTCAAGCATTACATGAGTATAAAACACGCTTATGAGCACGTTAACTTTGAATCGTTTTAACGCCATAACACTGAGTAACCCGCATAAGTGGATGCTATTAAGTTATGGCTGCATTTTTGCTTTAGCATTACTTAGCATAGGCTATGGGGCCGCAGGATGGGATTGGCGCTTAGCTATTGCATGGCTAGCTCCTGAACATTTTAGTCAATTTGATGCGCTACAAATCAATGTGGTTACACAAATACGCCTGCCTCGTTTTGTCCTTGCAGTGATGGTAGGTTTAGTACTTGCACAAACAGGGGCTGCAACCCAAGCGCTATGTCGTAACCCGCTTGCTGATCCCTCTATTATTGGTATAAGCGCAGGCGCTGCAATGGTTGCGGTTGCTTTTATTGCCCTTAGTGCACAATTTAATTTTAACGCTCAACACTACTTACCTTATGCCTCATTTTTGGGCGCATTATCAGTAACGTCGCTGGTATATTTAGTCTCAAAACAACAAAAACAAATTAATATCAATACGCTTATATTAGTCGGTGTCGCTATTAATGCATTGGCATTTGCTGTTATTGGGTTATTAAGTTTTTATGCTGATGACAGCGCACTGCGGTTAATTAACTATTGGACCATGGGCTCATTAGGCGGTGCGAGCTGGGATAATATAAAACAGGCGAGTCCTTTGCTTTTGCTGAGCCTTATCGGGCTATGGCGATTAAAAGAGCCAATGAATCTACTCCTTATCGGTGAATCACAAGCTCAATACTTAGGCGTCGATACCAGCAAGCTTAAATTATACGTCATTATATTAGTTGCATTGGGCGTAGGTGCGGTAGTTGCGCTAACAGGTTTAATTGGCTTTGTTGGTTTAGTTGTCCCTCATATCGCACGCCTCATGGTTGGGCCTCATTTACGAAATATGCTACCACTTTGTATGCTTTTAGGTGTCATTGTGTTGCTACTTTCAGATTGGTTGGCACGCTTGGTTGTTATGCCTGCGGAGCTGCCAATTGGCATTATAACGGCGTTACTTGGCGCTCCACTATTTATATATTTGATCATTAAAAATAAGCGAGATTGGTCATGATCACGTTTAACAACCTCAATATAGGCTTTAACACGCATCGTGTTTTAGAGGGTATTAGCGGCAATATCCAAGCAGGACAACTTGTCGCACTGATAGGCGAAAATGGCGCAGGTAAATCAACCTTACTGCATACTTTGGCAGGCATGCATCCCTTTGAGGGAGATATACTATTTAATACCAAGCCTTTGCATTCATTTTCTAAAGAGCAATTAGCTAGCAAGCGCGCTGTAATGATGCAAAGTAACCATGTTGGCTTTGATTTTAGTGTATTTGAACTCATTGCTATGGGTCGCTATCCCTATACAGAGTCTCTTAAAGCACAAGCCAATAAAGTTCAAAAATATGCCTCACTTATGGATTTAACCCATTACCTAACACGTCGAATGAGTGCGCTTTCGGGCGGCGAACAGCAGCGTGTTCATATGGCGCGCACATTAGCCCAGTTAGATGCTTTTACTGCGCAAACTGAGCCTAAATTAATGTTGCTCGATGAGCCAACATCAGCGCTAGATATGCGTCATCAACACACTTTACTTAGCTGTGTTAGAACCTTTGTAGAGCAAGGAAACAGCGCCATTATTGCTATACACGATCTTAATTTAGCAAGCCTTTATGCAACCAACGCTATTTTATTACACAACCAAAAAGTGCTGCAAAGCGGGTCTATAAATACCGTTTTAACAGCACAAAACTTACAACAAATGTACGCCATGAAATTGCACGTTAACCCTCATCCTTATAACGATGCGCCCATGGTTTTTTCTCAACGTCAGGAGTTTTCATGAGAGAGCAAGCATTAAACGACGCACGTACGCTCGTTTTTAAAACCCATGCCGGCGTAATGTCGACCATTTCAAATAATTTACGCGGCTATCCGTTTGGCTCTGTTACACCTTATATGTGTGACGAACAAGGTCGCATCTACTTTTTTATTAGTGACATAGCTCAGCACACCAAAAATTTAAAACAGGACTCACGCATGAGTCTGACTATTTTTGATGCCGCCGATTATGGCGATCAAAACGAACATGGGCGAGTAACACTTGTAGGTGATGGCTCTATTGTGACAAAGGATCGATGCGAAGTACTACTTGATAAATATATAGCTTTGTATCCTGAGGCTGCAGGCTATCGCAATGCGCATGATTTTCAGCTTTGGCAATTAGATGTAGTCCGTGTACGTTATATTGGCGGCTTTGGAAAAATATTTTGGCTTGAACAAAACGAGTGGCAAGCTCAGCCTAAAAAGTGGGATGAAAGCCAGCAGCAAAGCATGATCACTCATATGAATGAAGATCATCAAGATGCTATGTCGCTGATATTAATGCAGCACTACAGCGTAGCTGATAACACCCCAATAATGAGCGGCCTACTACCCACAGGCTTTTATATACAAAGCCACAAGCGTAATTACTTTATTAATTTTGCGAACGAGTGCGATAGCCCAATAGCCGTGCGAAAAGCACTTGTAGCCTTAACAAATCAAGCACGAAACAGCTCAAACCAACTAGCAGAGACAGTATGAAAAAATTAATAGCCTTACTAAGTACTTCACTGCTACTGAGTACCAATGCTGCATATGCAGACGAATGCACACTAAATATAGATGCAAACGATATGATGCAGTTTTCAACTAAAACACTAAGCGCCCCTAAAAGCTGTAAGCAAGTGACCGTAAAGCATAGGGCGTGTTGAACTTTGCGGATTGGAATTTGTTCAATCTAGGGGCGATTAAGTCGCGGCGCGAGATTTGTAACCTAGTGGGCTAAGTAAAAATCGAGCAACAAAGAGTTTATCGCCCCTAGGCAGAACCCGAAGGGCAGCGCATGTTTGGTATTTATGCTGCGTTATCGCCTATTTATGTGGAATAACCACACTTCAAAGGCTCTGCCTTGCCTAAAAACCAAACACACTGCTGTAAATTCAACCATCAAAGATCAACACGCCCTTGCCACACCGGTAAATTACCTGCCAATGTAATGGGTCATAACTGGGTGCTATCTACGATTAAAACATGCAAGGTATTATCACAGATGGCAACGCAGCAGGGCTTAGCAACCACTACATAAAGCCTAATGATAGTCGTGTGATTGGTGCTACAGACATTATTGGCGGCGGCAAAACAACCGAAGTTACTTTTAAAACCAGAGGCTTAACCGCCGGAACCGATTACACTTTCTTTTGCTCTTTTCCTGGCCATTACGCCATGATGAAAGGCACATTTACGCTTAAGTAAATATTAAAAAGTGTATTACACAAACACAGTGCCAACCTATTATTGGCACTGTGTTTTCTCCCCTCGTTTGGCTAAAGCTTTAAATGCAGCTTGTTGATGTGCTTTTTGCACATAGCGAGCAGGCAAAGCGTTAACTTCTAATTGATAACCACTTTGCTCAGATTGTACTTTTGATACTGGCGAAACCCATACAACATTAAGCTCTGGGGCAATTCGCTTAATTACCCGCGCTATGCCTTCACCATTTCTCACATGAAAGTCACCAGCTAAATGTATAACCTGCGTGCCCTTATTTTGACTAATATAGTTAACGATAGACTCAGCCATGGTTTCGTCCCAAGTAACTTGCGCGGCGTAAAGTTTTTCGTTTTTACTCGCCGTTCCATGATGCATGGATTGCATAAAGCGTTCTTTATAAAGGCTTGGAGAAATATCTATCTCTTTTGCAATAAAACTACGCTGTTGTGGGTCGAGTTTATTAATATAATTAATACCTTGGCGACCAATACAGGTAACAATATGCTTAGGCGCATTTGAAGCTATTACATCGCTATTTTGTATCTTCGCCAATTCCACTAACGCACGATAATCGCTCTTATAATTAGGCCAAGCCTTAGTATTATCAATTAGGTATTGTTCACCTATTTTACTCTCAAGATAAAGGTTTAGTGTTTGCTGATCAGCGCGACTAAATTGCTCAAGCGATAAGGCAATAGGCTTATTTTGTGTGCTTAATTGCTGAAATAGCTGAGCCTGAAATAAGTGCACACCGGAGTGTGTATGCCATTCACCGACTAAAACAACATCGGCATTCAAAAGCGTGGATTCTGACAATATTGAATTAACTCGCTGGCCCTTTGCATTATAAAGCCCGTAATTATACAAGGATGAATTTTGAGATACTGATACTGTGTTTGTACTGCAGCCTGATAATCCACTGAGTAAAACAAGTGCTAAAAATGGTTTTTTCATATCGGTTTTTATAAAAATAAGAATCAAAACAATGAAGTTAGTATACACAACAAACTGCTTTAAACCCATAAATGCAAATAAAAACAATTATCATTTGATGCTTTGGGATTTCTGTTTTACAGTCTTAAAAAATAAACATATATGGAACGTACCATGGCCTTACCTTTTTTATGTGCTCGACACAAACAGCATGTTTTATGTCAACCAGAGCAAGCAATTATAGATATTCAAAATGCGCAGTTAAGTGGCGAAGCGCTGTTTAAACGATACCAATTTGCACAAGCATTGCCGTATTTGGGGTGTGCACTTGAAAGTGCGTCCTTATTAGCTCAAATGTATAATTGTGCAAATAATCAGCAAATCATACAAATTACCTCTCTTACAGAGCGCCTTTATTCCACACTTCACTTTTTAGGCGAACAAAGTGCTGCGCACAATGCACTCATACAATCTATTAATCTGTTAAACGAGATATTGTATAGTGACGATGAATATCATGATTTAGCGCTTTCATGTATTACACAGCTAAAAAAATTAGCACTGCAACATCCTCCACATCTTACTCAGCACTAATTTTTATGGCAATAAGCAACGCGCTAAACAAAATTGGGTTAACTTTTTATATTAATAATGGCCAACATATCTTCTTCATCTTCATCTAGGCCAACTTCTTCAAACCCAAAACTAGAATAAAAATCCTTAGCAACAGGGTTTTTCGGGTTATAACAAATCTCGATTTGTTCAAGCTTAGAAGTCGTTTTAATCTCTGCAATTGCCATGGTAAGTGCTTGGCGGCCAATACCTTTATTTTGATGATGTTCATCTACCATAAAACGCCAAATAGAAACTTTTGTAGGGGTTTCTTGCACCCACATAAAAAAGCCTACAGGCTCATTATTTTGGTAAATAGCTTTACAGGTATGCCCAACATTATAATGAGACTCAACAAGCGACCACATATTACACGCTACATATTCTTGTTGCGCTTCGGTAACGTCTAAATCGCATACCTCTTCGTAATTAGCAGAGGTGATATCTTCCAATAAAATGTTCATTATTGTCCTTAATTTCAAACATGGAGTTATAAGTAGTTTTGTTTTATCACGTTATCAGCACTAACATATCTAGGCAATGTATTCTTTTTAGGCACAAAAAGCCGCAGTAATAAATACTGCGGCTTTGTTTACATAACACGTGTAATTCTTTATTGATAACAAACAATAGTACTGTGCTTTTGAAGCTTTTCAGAATTGTTATGCTCTTAAGCTGGTGTTACTATTATCGAAACGGATTTTTAATTATCAATAAATGGAATTAAGGTTATGGCTATTCAATTAGCAAACTACGAAATTAATATACGCTCATTTCACCCTGAAAAAGACTTTGGCTGGTCTGGACTAATGTTTGAAGGAGATAATCGAGGGTTTTCGCTAAAACCTAGTGGTATTAAACCTACGACCTCAAGGATTTGGCATCGTCTACGGCTTTCTACAAAAAATAGTAAAATTAGTTCTATTGATACAATATCAGATCCATCAAAAGCACCGTGGGAAGATAAGAAAAGAATATATTCTGGTAACCTTGCACCAAAAGGGCGTGTTACCCTCAAAGAAAAACCTCCAACTAATAATAGTATTTATCAGTATCAGTTAGACGGCCAATACGGAGGAGTTAATCACGCAATGCCAGGTTCTCCTCAGATGCAAGAAAGATTAGACTTTTCATACGTGCCAACTTTAAATGTTAAGTATAAAATTATTATAGACATTGATACTGTTAGCGGTCACATGGATATAGTTACTTATATCACTGGCGATGCTTTTCCTAATTGTGAAGCATTTATTGTTGGTCCTGGTGGGCAATCTATCTCCCTTGGTATACATGTTCGCAAAGGTGCGCCACCACTAAGCTTATCTCTTAATGCTGATTACCCAATGATTGTAAGCGCACTCCGTTTGCCTCTCAACAATAATGGTAGTTTTAAAGGGACCGTAGGCGATGAACTATTTAGACAGGCAAATAAATACCCCAAATTAAGCTTTCATAAAATAGCGGATTGGAATTATCGTTTCACTTCTATTCCAGCAAATAGCGGTCATTGTATGCTGCTTGAAAAAGCGAGTTTAGAAAACTGTTTTAATGGCTTACTTAAGTAAAAAGGCGACTCGATGAAACCCATCTTTAAAGCACACTTTTTAAAAATATTGTTTTTTGGTTCAATGATATCGTTATTATCAGCCTGTACAGAGGTAAAAAAAAGTGAACCCGTAATTTACCTTATACCTGAAAATTATGTTGGCTCTCTATACATAATATTTAATGCACCAAACGGGTATCCACCGAAATACGAAGACGGCTCTCGGGTATATGAAATACCACCATCAGGTATACTCGTTACACAAATGGATGCCAACGAGGGCTGGATTGAAAACAATCAAATACAATACTTTGAAGTGAGTAATGCGAATGAAAGAACACCCATAAGCGAAGACTCTTCATTAAAAGATAAAGATACTACAGACGATGGAGAAACAAGAACTGTGTATGTGGGTGGCCTAGGTGAATCGGGTCCAATATATGGCTGTACTGTGATTAATCAAAATTTTACCGTTGGTACAGACGCAGAACAGACCGACAGGAAAAATTTATTCAGTATATACGATGCTATTAAGCGCAAAAATATAGATGAAAAACTTTTCAAAGGTATGTGTAAGAATAGTAAAGACGTTACATCACACCAATAATAAAATGTAGTTACTTTTTCAAAATGCCAATATCCTACGTATTACTTAGCTAATTACTAAAGCTATTCAAATAAAAAAGCCGCAGTAATAAATACTGCGGCTTTTGTTTTTAGCTAAACTTTTTTAGACTAGCTAAGTTTAATAAGCACCAGCGCTGTATATAAGCTCGTAACTGTGGCTGTAAATCTCAAGGATGTTACCAAACGGGTCTTCCATGTAGATCATGCGGTACGGCTTTTCGCCAGGGTAGTAGTAACGTGGCTCTGGCATACGTTTTTTACCACCTGCAGCAACAATACGATCCGCTAAGCCTTCTACATCTGGGTCTTGTACACAGAAGTGGAAGATACCGGTTTTCCAGTATTCAAAGTTGTCTTTAGGGTTTTCTTGGTCTTTAAATTCGAAAATTTCGACACCAATACGATCGCCTGTTGAAAGGTGCGCTATTTTGAATTTTTCCCAATTTGGACCAAATACATCGGTACACATTTCGCCAATTGGGCTGTTATCTTCAGTGATCACGGTAGGCTCCATTATGGTGTACCAGCCCATCACCTTAGTGTAAAACTCTACGGCTTTTTCAACATCCGGTACTGAAATACCAATGTGCGAAAAACTACGTGGATATGTATGACTCATAATAAATACTCCTACTTAACTATGTTTAGTTGATGGAGTTAGTTTACGAATTGACCAACATTAAGTAAAATTATCATTAATCATCATTTTGAGTATATTTTGTAATGATAAATCCTACATGGCTAAATACATTTTGTACTTTAGTTGAGGTAAACCATTTTACCCAAACCGCCGAGCGCCTTTATATGACCCAGTCAGGCGTAAGCCAACATATAAAAAAGTTAGAGCAGCAAGTAGATTGCGCCTTGCTTGAGCGCCACGGTAAACAATTTACCCTTACCGTTCAGGGTCAAAATTTATATCAGCAGGGTAGTCAGTTACTCAAAGAATGGCAGTTTTTAGAGCAGCAATTAAAAGATGATTCACCGTACAGCGGTTTAGTTAAAATACAGTCGCCAGGCAGTTGCGGGCTGCAGTTTTACAATCAACTATTAGCACTGCAAGTAGAGCACAAGGAGCTAATTATAGATTACCGCTTTGCTCCAAATACCAGTGTTGAACAAGCAGTGGCAAACCATAGTGCCGATATTGGCTTTTTAACTCAAGCGCCTGCCCTTAGCGAAGTAACCAGCCATAAAATAGGCCAAGAGCCTTTACTATTGGTAACACCGGCCGCAATAAAAAGCCCAACATGGAGCGCATTAAATGAACTGGGCTTTATTAGCCACCCCGATGCAAAACATCATGCACAGCTTTTACTTAGCGAAAACTACAGTGAATTTGAACATGTTGATCAAATTAAGCAAACGGGGTTTTCTAACCAAATAAGTTTAATACTGGAACCGGTAAGTTTAGGACTGGGTTTTACGGTTTTACCCGCACACGCAGTAAGTGCTTTTAATAAACCTGCGCTTATTAAAACGCATCATTTAACAAATCCAATTAGCGAAAATATTTATGTGTGTCATCACCGAAATAGACCATTAGCAAAGCGTATGCATAGCGTTATTAACGCAATAAAAGCAGGCTAGGGCACCCAAATCAGCGCCCGTAAAGCCCCTTTACAGCTTAAGCTGTACATTTAGTTTTTTGCGTAATGTCTGTGAAGCTCTGTTTGCTTTTTAAATAAACCTTATGCACAGCAAAAGCCAGTAAAGTCATTAGTACCATCATAAAAAGTGTCGGCCAAAGGCTAAGGGTATGATAACCAAGCGCCCCCATAAACCAGCAAATAAGTACCCATTGAATAACATAGAGCGCGGTTACATGTTTACTGGCATATAAAAGAGCACGTGTAATAGGGCCATTATATTTATCAGCAAAAATATACTGTATAGCCGCTAGGGCACATAAATTTAAGCCAACTAAATAGCTAATACCGCCGCCATTTAAATGGAAAAAGTTGCCAAACTGTCCTTTAAAATCAATGGCTAACCATATGCCGCCAATAACAAGTAAAGCAGCACCAAGTTGTGCACATACTTTATATAAGTAATCGGCATTTTGTTGATTACTAAGGTATAAACGACCAAGTACATATCCCGTTAATATCGCACTTACCCAAGGAAATACCGGAAAATACACCTGATAGTTATTAGCAAAAAACAAATCGCTAATATAAGGTGAAAGCGTAAATTGCTGCCCCCTCACAAACTGGCTCATAACTGCAATTGCAATGGCTAAAACCGCAATCCATGCTGTTTTCCAACGGGCAATATTAAGTACACCAAACAGCAATAAGCTAACTCCAACCAGTTGTAAAATATCACCTGTTAACACCATAAATTGTAATTGCCCAGCACTCAAAGGGCTTTGCCAGCCATAAGCATTTATAAACGCCTCAGGCATGGTATTAAATACTTCAATAGGCAGCCAAAACTTGGCCGCATTCATTAAATAGGCAAGCAATAAAAGCTGTAAACCTCGCTTAATTAACAGTAAGGGTGTTTGCCTACGCGAAAGTGCCATAGACAGTCCCATTGCCACTAAAAACGAGGCAGTGCCTTTGCCAAGTATATGCACAACCGTACCAAATGCGCTTTCACTTTGAAGCGCTGTGGTGGCATACATCCATAAGGTATGCACAATAATCATAATGAAAACGCTCGCACCACGCGCAAGATCAATCGTTTTAAGACGTTGGTTCATTGGTTTTAATATCCTTTTTAGGGCAGGTTTGGCATTTGCTATAACCGGCTAAATAATAGCGGCAACAGGTTAAACGCTGGGGGTTTTCAGTAAATGGCGCATCAAGGCTAAAGTGCTCACAAATAAGGGTGTGTAGCTGACGATGGCAATTGTTGATATGTAAAGTGGCTGCAAGGGCTAAGCTATGAGCTCGCTCAATAGCACTACTTAATGAATCGAGTAATAACCGTGCTTGTTCTTTTTTACCCAGCGCGTAGTCGGTATTTACCCATTCACCAACTTGGCTTATAAAATGAGTAAACGCTTGGATTTGCTCAGCTTTACTTACTAACACGTCATTACTCAGGTTAAACCCACGACAATAAGCGCCATTTACCGCTAACGGCATGTTAATGGGTTCAGCCGTACTTTGCTTGCAAGCAAACCAATAGCAATAAGCGTAAATAGCTTGCCAACAAAGCTGCAAATACAAATGCCGACTAATAAATTGCTTAGGCGCAGTCGGGTACTGCGCCTTACAACGAACTGTTAAAGCGCGCACTAATAATAAGCTCGGTTTAAAAGTTCGTTGTACGGGTTGATGGCAATATAAAAACTGCGCAAGGGTAATCGGTTTAGCCATACAGCTTTGCCGATACGGGGTTGTTTAAGTTACCAGCAAACTGCAAACTACCTGCCGGATCGGTTAAATCAACCATTTGCTCATTATTACCCAGCTGTAAGCGGTTTAAACAAGAGTGAGCAAACTCATCACTAAAAAAGTCATACTCTTTAAATCGCTCATTTAAAGCAGGATTAGCATGTTGATATGCTTTAACACTTTGGGTAACACACTGCCAAAAGTCATGCTCTGTAATACGCTCTTCTCGCACTAAAATTGCTACTAAGTATCTAAAGAAGCAGTCAAATACATCGGTAAATATACTTAACAGCTCAAGCTCTTTAGGCATAGAAACATGAATACGTTCAACCCCTGCAGGCAATACTTCAGTGCTATTAAGTAAGGCAACCTCTTCACCTATGTCTTTCATATATGCGCCCACTGGCACCGAATTTTTAAGCTTTAAAATGAGGTTTTCACCGTGGGGCATAAACACTAATTTATGCGCGTAAAAGCAATGTACTAGCGGAATTAAATAGGCATTAAAGTACGCATGTAACCACTGCTGCGTGCTCAAACCACTTTGCGTTATCCATTCGCCCACTAAACTTTGGCCATTATTATCTAAGTGTAATAACGCTGCCATGGTGGTCAGTTGTTCATCACTATTTAAATTGTGATTTGGGTTTTCTCGCCATAAACAGGCAAACATTTTACGATAGGGTGTATCTCCTAGCGCGTGTTGCTCAAACGTATGATGGGCATAACCTAAGGTGGCGTATTCTCTAAGCGCTGTAAAATTAGCGCCTGCGAGTTGTTGATCTTGGCTAACCTTAGCAAATACCCAATCGTTAATGGCAGGAGTCACCGCCATGTAAGCACGCGATAGGCCACGCATAAATCCCATATTTAAAATAGACAACGCTACTTTTAAATACGGTTTATGCGGGTGAGAGCAGTTATATAAGGTCCGAATTGATTGTTGCGCTTGATATAAATCGTCACCTTCACCTAAATACACTAATCGCTGATTTGCCAACTCATTTGCAAATACCACACTCAATTTGTGTTGGTACTGCCAAGGGTGAGCAGGAATGAGTAAGTAATCATCGGCGTTTAGGTTTTGAGCTTTTAGCGCTGTGTTAAACGCATCTCGAGTGGTTAAATCTAGTTCATCACTTATATGGCTTGGGTAATCGGCAAAGTATTCACTATGGGCAAAGTCGGATACCGTTTTATGCGCTGCTAACCACAGTACTTTAAACGGTTTGCCTACTTCTGGCGCATAACGTAAAAAGTCAGCTTTACTAAAACCAATGCGGCCATTATTAGCAACAAAGGCAGGATGCCCTTCACTCATTGCAGCTTCTATTTTTTGCAGCCCTAAATTAGCTAACTGCGCCGCTGTTAAGGTGTTATTTTCGCGCTTAAAACACGCACTGGCTAAAGTAGCATTTAGCTCTTCAAGGTAAGTGGCAAGGCGCTTACCTGTTAAACCTAGCGCAGGTCCTTGCATACTAAAAAAGTGCAATACATCTAGTGGTTGCAGCTCTTCGTTAAGATTGTAAAAGCATAAGCTTGGCTCGTCTATATCAATGTGGTTTAGTGCCATAGCACGGCCATTAAAAATAAAGTAACCGCCTTCAACATTCACTTTAAAGCCTTGCTTTGTTTTCTCTGCAGACAATAAACGCTCGTGCACTAGCTCAGTCAGGGCTTTAGCTTGTAAATGTCGGTTTGCCCATTGCCAATGTGGCTGTATCACGTAATCAGTTTGCAAAGGCGCTAACGAATCAGTAAATAGTTGGCTGTGCCTATCAAAGGCTGCTTTATTACAAAAGCCTAAATAAGCGGCTTTTTCGCCCAGTTGAATTTGCTGGGTATGCACAAACCCCAAACGCTTATTTAAAGTATGAATTTTACTATTAGCAATGTCGGGCTCAACCACAACACGGGCGGCACTATTTTGAGCAAAAATACTTTGCAGCACGCACTGCATCATTTCAAAACTAAAATGGCGCTTAGGTGCCGTGTTAGGCGATAATAAAATATGCATACCCACATCATTAGGTTCAACCTCGTACGCCGCTTTCATTAAGCTTTCGTGCTCAGGGCTATAAAGCTCAACTAAAGCCAATAGGTTATTATTTTGCTCGATCACGTATGCCTGATGATGAGGCGTATCAATAATAGCTTGATACGCTTTAGTTATTTGTTGCTCGGTTTGCTGCTGCATACCCCAAAAGTGCGCATACGGTTGCTTAAGCCAATCGCAAACTGTTGGCATATCTGTTTGTTGTAATAACCGCATCGTCACTTTGCCGGTATGCTGTAGGGTGGTTACAAAAGATGAAAAATACATAAAAACTCCAATAAATCTTAAAAACTAAGACGCTGCACGCGCAGCTCGAGCAACAGCCTTAACCCGCCAAAGCAAAATAAAGGCAAGGCTTGCAAAGCCAATGGCAGCAAAGTAAAACACAACCGTAGTTGAAAGATGCTCTACGCTCATACCCACTAGTAACGACGCTAAAATAACCCCTATATTTTGAGCAATGTGCACTTTGGCAAAGTCGCTGCCGTAATGTGCTGGCTCACTTTTAGCAAATAGCATTACCTCTAGCAGTACCATCACTTGAAATAGCGCAAAGCCATATAAAACACGTGATAAAATCACTAACCCCACCGACGCCTGCGCTTGTAAATAAAGCCCAAGCGCCCCTAAAATAAGTGCACATAACAAAGTGCTAGTGCGGCTTAATGTTGGCAGTGGTAAATGTTGTCTGTAATGGTTAAAAACCAGCATAACAAGCGCTGCAAAAGCAGGAATGGCGTATACAACAGCGCTTTGCAAGGTGCTGCTTTGTGCGTTTAATGCTTGCCAATGAGTAGTAAAGAAAGGGCGAATTAAAAACGCGCTAAAATAAACCACCACACTTAAAAAGCAAAATTGCCAAATAAAATAGGGAATACGTTCTCGCGGTTTTTCAGTCGCTATTACTTGCTGATAAATACCTGTTTTTAATGAATACATTAAGTAGGCGCATAATAAAACCTGGATTAGGTCACCGGCACTACTGAGTAATAACGCGTAGCGTGGCTCTGCTAAACTAAAGAAGTAACCACCAATTAAAGCACCACCAATCGCACCAAAATGCATCAATACAGAAAACAAACCAATAATAGATAAATGCTTGGTTTGTTGCTCTAATCGCAGTGCAAATGGGTATATAAGAAGGTAGCTTGCCTTGAGCACCAACATAAGTTGGTAGTAAATCCAAAACTCCCACACATTGGTAGCAAAGTAGCAAAGCAGGCCAAAACCAGCGGCTACTACTTGGGTTACTAACCACAAAGCCAACTCATTGTATTTTTTAGCGGCCTTAGCCCATAGCGGTAAAGCCAGCATTACAGTAATACAACAGTTAGCCACAAAGAGGCCGATTAAAGTGGCGTTACTAATAGCAAATTCACTAGCAAAAAATTGCGGATAAAACGGTAGCAGCAAGGTATCGCATACCACCGAAATAACCGTCAGCAAAATTAGCGCTAAACGAAGACTCATGCGGCGCTACTCTGCTGTTGTGTTGATAGGGTGACATCGCTTAAATCAAAGTTTTGAAAAGCAATTTTTTGCTCAACCTGATAAGGCGAATAACCTAAAATTTCACGTAAAATAATACTATTACGGTAGCAAGCCATACCTAAATCTGGAGTTACAAAACCATGAGTATGCTGCTCGGCATTTTGTACAAAAATACGTTTTTGTTCGCTATCTACCGCATATTCACGACTCACTAAATAACGACCTTGCTCATCTTGGGGTAGTTGATGGGCAATATTATTTAAAAAAGCAGGGCGCTGATATTTAAAGCCTGTAGCACAAATTAAAAAGTCGGTTTCTATTGAAAAGGGCTGCTCAAGCTCCTGATGATAAAACTCAGTCAGTAAACGCTTACCTACTTTTTGAGTGCTTGTTAGCTTGCTGTTAGTTTTAAATGTAGTGGAAATTGGCCCATCAAGGCTTTGTGCGTAGAGGGTGTCGAAAATGTCGTTAATTAAATCGCCGTTAATGCCCTTAAATAGATTTTTTTGGTTTTGATTGAGCCAATCTCGCTGCTCAGTTTTTAAATTATAAAAGTAATCTACATACTCAGGAGAGGTCATTTCAAGGGTGAGTTTAGTATACTCAAGCGGAAAATAGCGCGGTGAGCGTGCTATCCAATCTAACTGCAAGCCTTGCGGTACTGCTTGCTGCAATAAGGTGTGGTAAATTTCTGCTGCACTTTGTCCAGCCCCTACCACGGTAACCCGTTTAGCCGCTTTTAATTCATCAAGCCGATGACAAAAATCGCTACTGTGCATTACGTTATTTGAGTTACTTTGCACAGCGCAATCAGGAATATACGGTGCAGGCCCTGTGCCCAAAACAATATGGCGAGTCACATAATGTTGTATGCCATTAGGGGTGTTACAGCTAACGGTATAACACTCACTTTGCGGGCAAAACTCAACGTGAGTGACTGTTTGTTCAAAGTTAACATTTGAAAGCTGCGAGCAAACCCATTGGCAATATAAGTTGTATTCACGGCGCAATAAAAAAAAGCTTTCGCGAATATAAAACGGATATAACCGATTATTTAATTTGGCATAATTTAAAAAGCTATACTGGCTGGTTGGATCTGCCATGGTTACTAAATCCGACATAAACGGAGTTTGTAATGTAACGCCTTCTAGCATCATTCCTGGGTGCCAGTCAAATTCACTACGTTGTTCTAAAAATAAGCTTTTTACATCTTCAAGCGGTTCACTTAAACACGCTAAAGATAAGTTAAATGGGCCAAGGCCAATAGCTATAAAATCGTAAGGTTGATTATCCATTATGCAATTTCCCTATAAGTTTGCCATGCAATGTGGCTAATTTGTTCAATAACAGCGCGTACATCTGTTAATTGGCACTGCGCATTAAGCAATGTAAATTTAAGATAATGACGGCCACTTATTTTTGTACGGGCAATCATGGCTTCACCGGTTTTTAAAAACGTTTGTCGTACGTGCAGGTTTAAAGAGTCGAGTAAATCAAGGTCATGTTTTAAGTCATCAGGGGCAAATCTAAATACCAAGGCACTAAGCTCGGGGTAGTTAACTACTTCAAAGTCGGGATGGTCGTTAAGTACAATATGCGTTTGGCGCGCAAGGCCAATAACTTTATCGAACGCGCGACCCAGTGGTGCTTCTCCAGTAGTGCGCAGTGTTAGCCATAATTTTAAGGCATCAAAACGGCGGGTGGTTTGTAGGCTTTTATCAACCAAATTAGGCGTGCCATTTCCAGCCTCTGCTAATGGGTTTAAATAATCGGCATATAAAGTAATGTGGCTAAAATGGCGTTTGTCACTTAATAAAAAGGCACTACAGCTTATAGGCTGCATAAACGATTTGTGATAATCAATCGTTATTGAATCAACCAACTCAATGCCATTAAGCGCATTGCGGTGGTGTTCGCTCACCAACAAACCGCCGCCATAAGCGCCATCTACGTGGCACCATAGCTGCTCTTCTTTAGCTAGCATGGCAATATTATGGATTGGATCGATTGAGCCATAATCGGTTGTACCTGCGGTAATAACCACTGCAATGGGTAAATCGCCTTGCGCTTTGCTTGTTGCTATGGCGGTTTTAAGTGCCTGCATATCCATTTGCATTTCGCTGTTTGTAGCCACCGGCACCACAGCGTTGTAACCGAGCCCCAATAACGCCGCCGCTTTTTGAATACTAAAATGCGCCACCTCAGAGCAGTAAATTTTAAAGCGCGAGGCAACAGCTGGTAAGCCCTGAAGTTTTACCTGATGTTCTGGCGCATATCGGCTAACAGCCACTTCACGAGCAACTAACATTGCCATTAAGTTTGATTGTGTGCCGCCACTAGTAAATACTCCATCGGCAGTGCTTGGCAATGCTGCTTTTTGGCATGTCCAATCAATCAGCTTTTGCTCAATTAAGGTCGCACCTGCACTTTGATCCCACGTATCTACCGAGGTATTAATAGCAGCAATAATGTGTTCGGCCACCACAGCAGGATAGGTTACAGGGCAGTTTAAATGCGCCATGTAGCGAGGATGATGAAAATACACGGCATGATCTAAATACACGCCTTTTAGCTCTTCAAGCACCGCCGGAAAGTCAGCCAAAGGCTTTGATAAATCAACATCGTTTACTACTTTTGCTAACGCATTTACCGACACACCTGAAAATGGCTTTTGGGCTTTAGCCATCGCTTGCTGTACCGCCGACAACCCTTGCAAAGACGCTATTTGATAATTAATGAACTGCTCTAAATTGAATTGTGGGGGCAGGCCGCTTTGTTCAAATACAGCCTGTTTTTCAATGGTATTAATATTTAACACGTGAGATTGAGACACATCAACATTCCTTGAGTACACTTTTTAGGTGCAAGGATCTTAATGATAATGATTTCTATTTACAATAATAAAAAAGGATTAGATAACAACTTTTTTTAAATTAGAGCTAATAAGCTTGTCGTATATTTTTAACAAAAATCGATAAGCCATATTATTAAACGACAAGCATTACATGCAAAAATAAAGTTAAAAAAGGGGGAATTGAGCAATTATTTTAGCGGTAGCAAAGCTACGTTTAGCGATTGGCACCTATTTAAACATGAGCAATAAACACGCAATTGAGCTCAATAATCACTGTTTATGAAATATTTAATACAAAATTTAAAGTATTGGCGGTTTTTCTGTTACGTTGGTGTTTGTATTAACGCTAAAGGACGTCATGATGGAAGTAAAACAATTAGCAAGTCAGACCTTAATCGGCTTAAAAGTAAGAACCTGCAACGCCAATGAAATGAATGCTGGCACTGCAAATATAGCTGAACTTTGGCAAAAATTTGGTGAAAAGTTTGCCAACAGCCTTACAGAAAACACCAAAGTGTATGGTGTGTATACTAATTACGAAAGCGATCTCACTGGGGACTTTGACGTAATTGCCTGCTGCGATAATTTATCAATTAAACTCCCTGAAGCTAAAAAAGTAACCACCCAAGCGGGGCGTTATTTGGTATTTAAAGGTGAAGGTGAAATGCCCGATGCAGTAATCGATTTATGGGGCGAAATTTGGCAATACTTCAGCTCAGACGATTGCCGCTATGAACGTACTTACACCAGTGATTTTGAGTATTATAAAAACAGTAACGAAATAGAAATTGCCATTGCAATTGAAGACTAGGGTCTGTTGACCTTTGCGGATTAAAATTTGTTCAAACTAGGGGCGGTTTAATCGCGGCGCGAGGTTTGTAACCTAGTGGGCTAAGTAAAAACCGAGCAACAAAGAGTAAATCGCCCCTAGGCAGAACCCGAAGGGCAGCGCCTGTTTGGCATTGATGCTGCGTTATCGCCTATTTATGGGGAATAACCACACCACATAGGCTCTGCCTTGCCTAAATACCAAACAGACTGCTGCAAATTTAACCTTGAAAGATCAACAGACCCTAAAACGGCTAGGTTTGTAAGCGCAAACCTAGCCTTTCATTGGTGTAATTTAACTCCTGCCCACTAAATCATTGGTTATTACTGGCCAGCTTGGTTTTTAAATCATGTAAATCGCACGCCGTTATTGTAGGCTCAAGCTCCCAGGGATCAAAAATAGCCTCACTTGAGCGCTGTATCCACGCAGCACGCATACCGTGCGATAACGCCCCAATCACATCAAACGGATTACTCGATATCAACCATGTATTAGCACCGGTTGAATGTGCCTCGCGTAAAAAATGACTATAAACACCGGGGTTGGGTTTAAAAGTTTTAATGTCATCGGCGCTCACCACGCCTTCAAAATAATCACTTATGCCTGCCGCTTCGAGCAAGGTATTTACCGCACTGGCCGCACCATTAGAAAACGCAAATAACCGATAGTTTTGTGCTTTTAAGCTCTCAAGCCCTGCTTTTACATCATCAAATGCGGGTAGGGTTTTATAACGTGCTAATAACTGTGCTTTTTGCTCATCGCTTAAAGTTACCTTGTGCAGTAAACACGCATAATTAAGTGCCTGCTCAGTACACACTGAAAACGGCACGTAGTTTTGCATTAAGCCGCGTCTAAACGAATATTCGAGTTGTTTTTCACGCCAAGTAGTCGAAAATGCGTGCGCGTTATCACCAACCATATTTTCAAGTAACGACACCACGCCATGGGTGTTTATAAGCGTACCGTATACATCAAACGCCAGTGTGGTTGCCATTAATGACTCCTGTTTAAATCGTTTCTAAAGCGCAATTTTACTACTCAATATTAATCACTTTATCAGTTAATAAAGTACAGTAACAGCACCGACGTTTTCAGTAGCTACTGTAAACCCCCGTTACGGTTTGGTTAAAAATACCGCATGGTAAGGTTTTTAATCAAAAAATAAATCAGCAGCGCCTTCAAATCCGAAACATTCGTATTGTTTTAGAATGGATAAAAGGGTTGTTGAATTTATAAGTGCTATTCAGAAATTTAACTAAGTAATAGCTAAAAGTAGGGGGTTACTGGTTTATCTTATTGCTTTAGACTTTGTCTAATAGGCGAAATAAGGATAACGGGTCTGTCAATAAATTTGATGTCTGAAGTCAAGGTTTGACCCCTTTGGTTTTTTAATATAGGCTAAAGCTGTTGTACAAATAGGTACAGCGAATAAATTAAAGGATAAAATTTATGAAATTAAAAACAGTAAGCACTGCTGCTGCAGTTTTTTTTGCTTTGAATACAAGTACTTCTTATGCTGAAAGTATTAACATTTCTGCTTCTAAAGAGAATAGTGTACAAGTGGCTTCAAGCAGTGTGGATGTAAAGGATATTGGCAATCTCATACTAGATAAAGCCAAGAGTAAGTTTGTTAATAAGGTGGCTTCATTACTTATTGATAGTATATTCGGCTCATCAGGCCCCAGTGTTGTTGATTTAAGTGAAGCCAGTCTTCAAGCTATTGAAGACAGAATAAGCAAGGTTGTTATCAATGATGCAGTATTTGATATGCTTTCTGCACACGAATCTTTTGAGTTATCTTTAAATCACTATAGTGACACGTCCAAAAATGTGACTCCAGACCAATTCCTTCTAACTAACTTAGTGATTGAAGCCAATGATTTAATTAGTCACCGAGCTTATAATAAAAATTATAATGAAAATAATTTTTATTTGGCTGAAACTTATGCTTTATCTGCATCACTTGTTTTATCTGTCTATACAGAAAGAAATTTGCAAGGCTGGATACCAGATAGTGCTGTATCGTCAAAAGCGGATGAGCTAGCTGCCAAGTTAAATGTTCTAGTTAATGGTTTAAGAGCTGCAACTTTCCCGTTAGTCAAAGAATGTAAGCAGTCAGATCCTTACGAGCAATTCAATGAGACACATTGTACCGAAACTTCTAGGGATGGACGGTTTCTATTTGGTTATACTTACGATGGTTCTGGTTACGATGAGTATGTAGATGAATATGTTGTGTCTAAACGTGAAGAGTTGTATCAAAAACATATAGGCAACCTCGAAAGAATGATAGAAAAGCTTGAGAAGTTTTAGTCTGGATTAATCTATTAAAATTGTTCTGACAGTTACCCTTTTTTTATCCGGTAGCTGTCAATTAAAATTAAATTAATTTTTAGTCTTACCAGAACTTTGTATAAGCCTAAATTACTAAATAATTATCTACTTCATCTAAACTACTTCCGAAGTAGATAACTATCTGCGATAAAATCACACTGCAAGCCAAAGAAGTCAAAGAACCAATGTGGTTACTTATTAGTAAAGCCAGAGGATTCAAATCTTGACTTGAGACATTATAGACCCTGACAGCATACAAATAGCACTCCCCACTCAGTCATTAATGCCAAGCGGCTCGGTTAGATTTAATTACTCTGGTTTTGTTACACTCAACCCAACCAATATTCAACGAACTTAAAACCTTTTCCCTTACACCTTTAACCTTATAATTTAACTGTAAACCCCCGTTACGGTTTGGTTAAAAATACCGCATGGCGAGATGGTATTTGCTCAAGTAATTAATCAGTATCGCTTTCTAATACAGAATACTCGCTTTGTTTTAGAGTAGGCGGAAGATTTTTGAGTTTATAAATGCAATTTAGAAATCTAACTAAGTAATAGCTAAAAGTAGAATTTATTAACTTATTTTTTCGGGATAGACTTGTGAGTAGTCAGGTGTGTGCAAAAAACGATCATTGAGATTGGATAAATATAATAGTTAATCGATTAGTCAAACTGCTCTTTGCTCATATATTTATGAAAATGAGCGCTGCGCGCATATACTTCACTCAAGATTTTAGAAAACTTAATGATCGTAATACCTTAGGTTATTTGCTAAAACTATATAAATTAGAAAAATGAGCGTGACGTCGGCAGAAATATGCGCGATGAGCGTACTATTAAATTGTTAGTTCACTGAGGAAAGTATGGATTACTTTAGTCTAGCCGTTGGATTTCTCGTAGGAAGTGCTACTGGTGCTGCGGGAACTTATTTTGGCAATAAATATACGGATAAGCGCAAACAAAAAGAGCAAGTAAATGAGACTACGCGATTTTTTGATGCTTTATGGGCAAAACACCAAACTTTGTTAACTGAAATGAAGCAAGATTTGCTTAATCCTGATTATGAGTTTCACAGAGAGTTTTTTATCTTAAATAAAAGTGGCATTTTTGACCATAGTGGCAAGTACCTAGCTTATTACGTAGAAGACCACAATAATCTAGATCAACAGGTAAAAATCCTTGAGTCACATGGTCTAGTAGAAAACGTAACAGAATATGGTAAAAACGTACAGAAATACAAATGGTCAGAATTATTTGCAGAGCATTTGTGTGGAAAGTGAACTAACAAGGCGCTTAATCGGAAAAATTACAGTTGGCTCGCGCTTCGCGCATTATAGCCAAACTGTATTTTTCCGCTTAGCTTAGCGTTATGTGCTTTTCCAAATATTGTGGTAACTATGAAATCTATAGAAGAAATTAAAAAGAATTACCCAACCATATACAGCATTCTAGGTGAGTCTTATATTGAAAAATTGAAAGGCGAACAAGGTGCTTTAGCAAAGCGAGCAACAATTAATCCATTTTTTGAAATATTATATATGAATGATAAAAATGGCATTGAAAGTGTATTCTCAAAAGCAGTGAGTGCAAATGCAATTAGTATTGAGAGGCTCAAACGCTTTAGAGAAGAAAAAGATAATATAAATATCCAAAACTTCATAAATGAGATTACTGTTTTAACTCCAATGCTAGAAAGCGGAAGCTTTCTAGATGAAACTAACGAAAAAGTTACACCAGATTTTCTAGGTCAAATAAATGGTGAGGAGGTTGTATTTGAATGTGTTTCGGTAAATGAATCAAATAACTCTCAAAAACAAAGAAATTTAGATGTAAAAAACACGCAAGAACAGCTAAAAAAATGGAAAAAAACAAATCCTAATGGTGGTGTTTTTACTACTTTTCATGAAAATGCGCCATTTGATACAATTGATGTAGAAAAAATAATAGAAAAAATTAAAACTAAGAAATCATCTAGGCAAGTCAAAGGTTATCAGTACAAAGTCATGGTGATGTCTTTTCAAAATATGTCATTTTTACTTCGGTCACATGAGTGCTTACCAAATACTAGTAATCATAATGATGGTATCCACAGTGGTATAATTTTTAATGCGTTTTATGGTAGACGTGGTGACTTGATTTTTGAAAGTAATTCCTTTGAAGGTGAAAAGCATAAAATTAAACGTATTAAGAGTGATGGGCGCTTCATTAGAGATAGTGATTATAATTTATGTATTCTACAGTTTGCGACAGAAAAAAATGAAACGTACAAAAAGTATGTATTCTTTGAAAATCTTAAAAAACCTCTCCCTGAAGCAATAACTAATAGTTTATGTGATAAATTCTCACCTTATTCAACACATTCATTATTGAATAAGTACTGTGTAAACAGCACATAACAAGTCAATTAGGTCGGATTCGTAATATGGATTATCCAGAGAGATCAGAAATCTATAGTGATATGCGGGAATTATTCAAGGCTTACGCTCCTGAGAAAGATGCAGAAAGTCTACTTTCCTATCTAAACCAAGCTGAGGAGCAAGGTAACTTTCCAGCAGGAAAATGGTTTCTCCATACATTAGATACAATGATTTCAGAAAGCGGGTCATCCTTAAGCGTAGAGCACAAAAAACTCTATCAAGAAATATGTGGGTACTGTATATAAATCCCACATAACAAAAACAATCAGGCGACCTATTTGAGCTTGCTCCTAAGGTCGCAAACACAAATAGGCGCCTGTTGTTGGCGTTGCCGTTCTCTGTAAATGGGGTACTTTCCAATCAATAATACCTAGCGGCTCGGTTAGGTTTAATTACTTTTGCTAGGTTTGTTGCACTCAACCCAACCAATATTCAACGAACTTAAAACCTTTCCCCTAGCACCTTTTACCTTTCACCTTGCGGTGTAAACCCCCATGACATTTTGATTAAAAAAGCCACACTTCAACACGTGTTAAGATGTGGCTTTTTTACAGCAGCTGTAACTAAAATTAAGCAACAATCACTGCTAATAACTGGCTGCTAATAGCTCGTTACGTACTAGCTCTGCGCCTTTGCTTAGGGCGTTGAGTTTGCCGTTTGCGATTTCGCGGGGCAGGGGGGCCATGCCGCAGTTGGTGCAGGGGTATAGCTTGTCGGCATCAACATATTTGAGTGCTTCGCGTAGGGTTTTGGCCACCTCTTCGGGAGTTTCTATAGTATTGGTGGCTACATCGATTGCGCCTACCATTATTTTTTTACCGCGCACCAGTTCGAGTAGCTCTATGGGTACATGTGAGTTTTGACATTCTAGCGAAATAATATCTATATTCGATTTTTGCAGCTTAGGGAATACTTCTTCGTATTGTCGCCACTCGGTGCCGAGGGTTTTCTTCCAATCGGTGTTGGCTTTAATGCCGTAGCCGTAACAAATATGCACGGCGGTTTCGCATTTTAACCCTTCTATAGCTCGCTCTAGGCAGGCTATGCCCCAGTCGTTTACCTCGTCAAAAAACACGTTAAAAGCAGGTTCATCAAATTGAATTATATCAACCCCAGCGGCTTCTAGCTCTTTGGCTTCTTGGTTAAGTATTTTAGCAAATTCCCATGCTAGTTTTTCACGGCTTTTATAATGATCATCATACAGGGTGTCGATCATGGTCATGGGCCCAGGCAGTGCCCATTTAATTGGTTGGCTGGTTTGCTGGCGTAAAAACTTGGCGTCTTCAACAAATACCGATTTAGTACGAGACACGGGGCCAACCACTGTGGGTACGCTGGCGTCGTAACGGTCGCGAATTTTAACTGTTTTACGGTTTTCAAAATCAACGCCATTTAAGTGTTCAATAAAGGTGGTTACAAAGTGCTGGCGAGTTTGTTCGCCATCGCTGACTATATCTACGCCTGCAGTTTGTTGCTCGTGCAGGGAAATACGCAGGGCGTCGTGTTTGCCATCAACCAGCTCACTGCCTTGTAATTTCCACGGTGACCATAAGGTTTCGGGCTCAGCAAGCCATGACGGTTTTGGCAAGCTGCCTGCTGATGATGTAGGTAATAGTTTTTTCATAATAAATGCTGCCTTTAATTTTGTTGTGTGATTAAGCGATACTTGCCGAGAACTGCTGCAGCACTGACTGATAAGGCTTAATAAAATGCTGCTCGGTAAATTTGCCTTGCTCAACCGCTAATTGACCTCGCTCTGCGCGGTCATACACAATTTGCGTTAATGAATGGTCGTCATTTTTTAAATTCGGTTTATAACGACTGCCCGCGGCGGCATTGGCGTTATAAATTTCTGGGCGATAAATTTTTTGAAACGTTTCCATGGTGCTAATGGTGCTAATTAGTTCAAGGTTGCTGTAGTCATTAAGTAAGTCACCAAAAAAGTAAAACGCTAATGGTGCAACACTGTTTGGTGGCATAAAGTAGCGCACTTGTAAGCCCATTTTTTTAAAGTATTGCTCTGTTAACGACGACTCATTAGGCTGATACTCTACGCCTAAAATAGGATGTAAGTTTTCGGTTTGTTGATAGGTTTTGTTATCAGACACGCTTAAGCAAATAACCGGTGGCTTTTTAAAGTGCTGTTTATAGGTATTTGAGTTTACAAAGCATTTAAACAACTTGCCGTGTAAGTCACCAAAGTTATCAGGAATACTAAATTGCGGTTTGCTTTTGTTATGCTCAAGCAATAACACACTAAAATCGTAGTCGCGCACATACGATGAAAAGTTATTACCCACTATGCCTTCAATTCGCTCGTTCGTTTGGCGATCAATAATATTGGTTTTTAATACCTCAATTGACGGAAATGCTTGGCCACTGCCAGCAATGTCTAAATCAACCGAAATGATCTTGAGCTCAACCGCGTAACGATCCCCTTGTGGGTTATCCCAACTGGCCAGTGCATTAAAACGATTGTTGATCATTTTTAGGGTATTACGCAGGTTTTGTTGGCGGCTTTCACCCCTTGCTAAATTAGCGAAGTTGGTCGTAATACGTGTGTTATTTGACGGATGGTAGTTTTCATCCAAGTTAGTGCTTTTAATAGTAAATGTAAGATCAGTGCTCATAGCCGTATCCTTTCAATCTGAGTTGTTGCTGCTTTTATTGATGGCGCATTACTCGCTGTTAAAACCGATATAACGGGTTAGCTGTAATGGTGCTCTGCAGAGTTAATAAATTTATACGCGGTATGTAGCATGAAGAAAAACGGTATTATTTCAGGTAAAACATGAGCCAGATTCATTCTGTAGCAAAGTTAAATGGGTAAATTCAGCTAATTACCTATGACCCTCTCACAAAAAACACTTTAGAAGTCTAGGTTTCTAGATGTTTTTACGGGTGTTGTGATTTATTCATACAAAACGTGAGTATTATTCAATGCTTATAGGCACTTAAAGTGCCATTTGCATAAACGGTTGTTGATATACTCGAATAAACCTTGGTGAGCTTAGATGTTTTATTAAACGTTTTTTACACGCAACTCACCGCCACAGAGCATAACAACCCCTAACATAAAAAGAGACAAAAGGAATGAGTGATTTAATAGTGTTAATTATATACTGCGCCATACTTGGCAGTGGTGTTGGTTTTTTAGCTGGCCTATTAGGAATAGGGGGAGGGCTGGTGATTGTGCCCATACTCAGCATGATATTACTGCACTTTAATACTTTGCCACCTGAGCAAGTGGTGGTGGTTGCCATTGCTACCTCGCTGGCCTCTATTTTATTTACCTCAACATCGTCGGCTATTGCGCATCATAAAAATGGCAATGTACCCTGGGATATTGCGCCTTGGGTTATGGCGGGCGTTGCCTTTGGCGCGCTTATTAGTGGCTTTATGGCTGCGCTGTTACCCGAGCATGTGGTGCGCTTGGTGTTTGCTGTGAGTGTGGTGCTAATTGCACTAAAAATGATTTTTTCTGGTAAGAATGATTCAGCAATAGCGCGCCCGTTACCAAACAAAGGGTTACTAAGTGTTTATACGACCATAACCGGTGGCTTGTCTGCCATGATTGGCATTGGTGGCGGGGCAGTATTGGTGCCGTTACTGACGTTTTTTTCTGTTGATATGAAAAAAGCCATAGGCTGCGCCTCGGCCTCAGGCATTGTGATAGCGCTGTTTGGCTCAATGGGTTATATCAGCTCAGGCAGCCAGTTATTTAGCCTAAAAGAAGGATTTGCAGGTTTTGTGTATTTGCCCGCTTTATTGGGTATTGTATGCACCTCATGGTTTACTGCGCCACTCGGTGCCAAAGCCTCGCACTACTTACCGGTTTCAACCATTAAAAAAATATTTGCCGGCTTATTAATTGTAATGGCAATTAATATGTTTACTCGATAAGGTTAAAGTTCGCAGGCTTGCTTGCGAATATATTTTGAAATAATAAACTTTAAGGCAAGGATGCTATGAAAATAGTTAAATTAAGGGATAAAGTTGATAAAACAATCTTAAGTGTTGCTTTGTTCTTTTTGATATCACCTACTATAGGGTTAATTACAGGAACTGCTCATCAGCTTGGAACGACGGGCAGCGACTATCAACAAGCATCGTTAATTGATGACCCAGAGCAATACTGGCAAATTATTATCATGCAACTTACTATTACTTTAGCTATCGGTATCCTAGGGTTTATTACATTTCCAGCCTTAATTGCCGCACGCCAAAAAATATTAAAGTTTAGAGATAACAATAAAATAGTAGCCAATATCATATTTTATTTGCTCACTCCGATATTCTTTATCGCTTTGTTGATATTTTTAATATATTTATTTGAAGTATGAGAAGTGTAAGGTTTTAGATCCGTAACCCGCACCCCGACGCCCGTTAATCTTAAGACGGTTAACTAAAATCTACGTCATTTGCGCGTGTTTTATAAATTCATCATAAATACTGTTTTTAATTAGCCTGTCAGGCGTAAAAGCATAATAATGCTGATAAACATTATCAATTGTACCAATGTAATTAACGCCGTAATGGCGCTCTACTTCGGCTCTTACCAAAATAGGCGCAGGGAATATACCAAACCCTTGCTCACCGAGTGACTTCATTAATGCGCTGTCGTCAACATGGCCAGCTATTGTCATTTCAATCTCTTGCTCTTGCAGCCAATAATAAATAGCACGCGCGACGGGGCTTTCTTTTGCAGGGAGCACTAAAGGCTTGTTATTTAAAGACTGCGGAAACTGCTTATGTAGTTGCGAATGCCATGTTTCGTTACCAAAAAGAGCGATTTGGCTTTTACCTATTTCATGGCAAAACGCCTTAAATGGCAAAGTAGTATCGAGTGGTTTATCAGCTAACACTAAATCGAGCTTATGAATCGCCATTTGTGAAAGCAGTTCATCTTGTTGGCCGTCAATACAGTGCAAGTTGGTAATACGGTCGTTATTAATTAAAGGCGCTAGCCACTTCGACACCAGTGATTTAGGCAACACGTCTGAAATACCCACCTTTAACGTTCGTGAGTATTGCGTGGTATCACCTTGCGTGGTTTCTAGCCATTCGTGAGCAATAGCAAACATATCATCAGTGTATTGTTGGGTTACATGGCCAAACTCCGTTAACTGTAGGCCTCGCCCTTGGCGAATAAATAGCGGTTTTCCTAACCGTTGTTCTAAGTTAGTAATTTGCGAGCTGACCGTTTGCGGCGTTAAATTAAGTATTTTACTCGCCGCTGCAATACTGCCGTGCTTACTTACCTGCCAAAAATAATATAAGTGATTGTAGTTAATATTGGTAATCATTCGAAAATACCTGTTTTAAAGTAAGAAATAATCAGCTTTTTCCTTTGCCACTAAGTTAGTAGATTACAGTCATGCCTGCAACATAGTTACTATTAAAAGGTGTAATTGCATGAAGCTAAAACTTACAGTTAAAAATAAGATAATTAACGCAAGTGAAAAGATGTCGCTTTTGAAGTTGATAAAAAGCCAATTGGCAAAACATGCTTTAAATATTCGTAAAGTTGAGATTCAAATAAATGATCTTTCGAGTGAGCGCCACGGCACTTTGCAGCAATGCAAAATTAATATTCTTTTGCCTGGGCTACCCAGTATTAATGTAAATACAAAAGGAAGAAGTATGCTGCAAGCGATAAAGCGGGCTCTTAAAAGTTTGCAGCACATTCTCGTTAATAAGTATCAACCTTCGCAACCAAGCAGTTAATATCGCACTTGTAGTAGCAAGGATGCTACTTTTTTTAATGCCTCTTAAATACCAAACTTTGTTTAGCAAAAAACGATTTAATTATTGCCTATTGAGCTGTTTTCTTGTTGGGTTTCGTTGCAATCAACCCAACGAACGCTTTGTAAACCTCCGCACCATTTTGATTAAAAAGAGAGTGAAATTTCAGCCCCTAAATCCATAAAACTTTGATAAAAAAGTAACTTAAAGTCGTAACTAAGCACTAAATTTGGGTTTTGATTAATAAGCAAGTGTCTACTTAATGCCAAACAGATTTATTTACTTGAGAAAATTGAGGTGGATAGAAGATACTGTTAAGGTACTTTGAAATGATAAAAAATGCCTAACTAACGGCTAAAACCTCCTCCACCTCATAGGACGTTATCTGCTTAATTAAAGTGTTGATGTTCAAGTTTAACTAATGAAGCGAAAATGGAAAATTTCACCAAACTATTAGCAATTACACTTTATATATTTTCTTTGTCTGGCTGTACTTCAATTGGCAGTTACGTCATGTCAAACCCCGGTATCTATCTTTCTGAAGCACAGTTTATAAAAGCAAAACCTAGCGACATTGGCTTTGAAAAACAAAAGTTTTGCTCTTTTAGTACCACTCAATGCATTACATATCTGACTGCTGAACCTTATCAAGCAGCCGAATTTTCGCAAGAGAGTTCTGTTTATTACAACCTTCATGCTACTGGTAATAATGTAGAAAATACAATTTCACACAGAATGACACCAGACACATTTAATCGTTTTGAAGGCACTGCTTTATTACTTCATGGCTATGGGGGCAGTAAAGAAGCAATGATGGCTTCAGCTATCTATTTTAGAGCGCTTGGTATGAACGTTATTATTCCAGATCTTTTTGGCCATGGTGAATCAACTGAAGCATTTGTATTTGCAGCAAAAGAGCACGGCATTTTAAATGAACTGCTTGCTGAGTCACTTTTAAATCAAATAAATAACCAGACTGTTGTAGTCGGCCATTCTATGGGAGCACTTACTGCAAGTAACTTATTATCATCAGAATATGTTGACGCTGCTATTTTACTTGCCCCAATGATGAGTTTTGACGTTGCAGCTAAGGAGTACTTACCTTATAAATCGCCTTTGCTTAGTCATTTTTTTCATAGCGAGATTGATAATATTGTTAACCAGGCAATGTTTGAGGCAGGAGTAACCATTCAAGAAACAAATTTATTGCCTAAATTAACTGAGACTAAAAAGCCTGTATTGTTAATTAACTCAGATGTTGACTCTCTATCCCCCCCGGCTTACTTTTCATCTATACAAAATGAGTTAGTAAAAAAAATAACTTTTAATGCTCGCTCTCATTCAAGTTTAATGGTGTTTGATCGTGATGATGCTATCGAAATTGAAAAATGGCTAATAACATGGTGAGCCTTGGCTGTTTTAGATGACATTGAGTGTATAAGTCATTTTTTATTATTGTTGAGTTTCGTTGCACTCTATCCAACTTACGCTTTGTAAACCCCCGTTACACTTTGATTAAAAAAGCCGCACAATAATAATTAGTGTGCGGCTTTAGTATTTTATTTTTTTAAAGCGATTACTTGTTTAGTAAGTGCTTTTCAAAAAAATCAGCCATCATAGTGTGGTAATGCAAAGTGGTGCCTTTGCCTTCACGTAGGCTATGTGAGCGGTTAGGGTATGAGAAAAACTCAAACTGCTTGTTATGCTTTACAAGCTCGTCAATTAAACGCTCTGAGCCTTGGTAATGCACGTTATCATCGCCTGTGCCGTGAATAAGCAACAGCTTACCGGTTAGGTTTTTAGCAAAGGTAATAGGCGAGGTGTTATCGTAACTCTCAGGATCGGTATTTGGGTTACCCGCATAACGCTCTTGGTAAATGGTGTCGTATAAACGAATGTCTGGCACGGGTGCTGAGGCAATGCCTACTTTAAATTTATCACCGTGGCGGAACAGTAAATTAAGGGTTGAGCTACCGCCGCCTGAATGACCCCACACGCCAACGCGGTCAGTGTCTATTACATCCCAACGTTTAGCCATAGCATCTAGGGCGTCTACTTGGTCTTGCACTGTGATAGAACCAATTTTTTTATAAATCGATTTGCGCCAATCTCGGCCTTTTGGTGCACGTGTACCACGATTATCAACCGATGCCACAATAAAGCCTTTTTGCGTTAGTAACGATTTATATAAGTAACTGTTACCTTCCCAGCGGTCTTGCACGGTTGAACCCCATGGTTCGCCGTATACGTAAAACACAATTGGGTATTTTTTACTTTTATCCATGTTCTCTGGGAACATAATGTAGCCGTCAAGCTCGGTGCCATCTTGCGCGTTTACTTTAAAAAACTCATGCTTTGGTAAGCTTTGCTCAGCAAGCTTTTGTTTAAGCTTTGTATTCTCAACTAAGGTTTTTACATTACTATGATCGCTCACTTTAATGATCTCTTTAGTCGGTGGCGTACCAAATTTTGAGTAAGTATGCATTGCCCATGAGGCATCTTTTGACATGTAGTAGCTGTTTGATCCCTCAAACTCAGCAGGTGTGACCCGTACCGGTTTGCTGCTGCCATCGAGCGGTGTGCTGTATAAATAACGCTGACCAGGATCGTTTGGCGACGCAATAAAATACATTACGTTTTTATCTTCATTGATGCTCAGCATATCAATAATGTCGTAATCGCCTGGGGTTAGGTCGATAATAGTTTTGCCATCGCGCGATACACGGTAAAGATGACGCCAACCGTCGCGTTCGCTATGCCAAATAAAAAACTCGCCGTCTTTTGACCAGTTTGCTTTATAAAACCATTCGATAAACGCATCGTCTTTGTCTTCTAAAATCTTGGTCAGTTGCTGCTTTTGCCAATCAAACAACCACACTTTGTTATGGCTTTGCGGGCGGTTTAAGTCTTGAATCATTAATTCATTACCGGTGCCAGCCCAGCTAATACGCGGAATATAACGGTCGCGGTTATCGCCTTCAAGCTCAGCCCAACGGGTTTGTTTATCAGCAAGGCTTACCACACCAACACGCACGGCAGAGTTGGTTTCACCGGCCTTAGGATAAGGGAATTCTTTAAGGGTAGGGTACAGTTCGTCAGTGTTGTTGATCATAGTGAAAAATTTAACGTCACTGGTATCAAGCTGCCAATAGGCGATTGATTTGTTGTCGGGGCTCCAACGAAAACCATCGGCAATGGTGAATTCTTCTTCGTATACCCAATCAAAATTACCGTTAACTATGGTGGCGCTGCCATCGGTTGTAAGCGCGGTTACATCGTTACTGCCAACCGCTTGCATATAAATGTTGTTGTCGCGCACGTAGGCTACTTTTGAACTATCTGGCGAGAACTTAGCAAACATTAACTTAGTAGGCTCAACATCCAAGCCACCTAATTGCTGTAACTGGTTAGTCTCAAGGTTGAGTAACCAAAAATCCCCTCGACTGCGAGAGCGCCAAACTTGCTCGCTGTTGGTAAATACCATCAGCCATTTACCGTCTTTTGACCACTGATAGCTTTCGATTGCAAATGGCTCGTCTGCGCCCTCTGGCAACAGTTTTTCAAACTCAACCAGTACTTTACGGCCTGTGCCGTCAGCATTGTAAAATACAATGTCGTTGCCTTTTACGCCGTGCTCTTTTTCATCATCAACGTTGTTATCGTCTGCTTTTTCTTTTTCGCTTTCGCGCTCTTCAAGCACAGTGTAGCCGGTACCATCGTCTAGCCACTTAAAGTAAGTGCTTCGCTGGGTTTTAAATTCTTTATCTTTATAAATTTGCGCTAGGCTTAATGGATTATTCACGGTACTCATCGCTGCATTGTTGTTAGTTGTTATGCTGGTACTTGAACATGCTTGCAAGCCTAAGCCCGCAACAATGGCCAGTGCCAAGCCCGATGTTTTGATCAGATTCATTGTTATTGTTCCTTGGGTCTGTTGGCCTTTATGGATTAAGGCGCTTATTACATTTACTGTAACAAAATAACGTACACAATATCAGCATGCTTAACGCACAAAGCTATGGTTTAAACCCAAACTTTTATAATTAATTACCATGCTGGATTTTTAAATTCTTCACTGAGCGTGTCGATTAGTGCTCTTACTGTTGCTGATAAATGCTGACGAGAAGGGTAAAGCACATATATTTTCATTGGGTTTAATGTCCATGGCGCTAATACACGTTGCAAGCGACCATCCAGTATATATTGATTTGCCAAATACGTAGGCTGCACTGAAATACCACCACCGGCTATAGCTGCATGAAGTAATGTGGTGGCCTCGTTTGCACTTAAATTGCATTTAACATCAACCGATTGAAACTCATCCCCGTTGTGTAAATGCCAAATATATCGGTCGAAGTTTTTATAGCCTAAACATTGATGAGTGCTTAACTGTTGTGGTGTCGTTATTGGCGGATAATCTGCAAGGTAATCAGCTGAGGCCACTAATATAGATTCACACTCGGCAATAGGTTTACCTATTAACGAAGGATCAGGATTGGCTGCAATACGTATTGCCAAATCAACACGTTGCTCTATTAGATCTGTGGTTGAGTCTTCAAGATCTATGTCTATTTGCACGTTAGAGTGACGTTTCATAAAACGTGTAAATATAGGGGCTAATTGTGCAAAACCTAACGACATACTGGTCGCTACTCGTATTTTACCTGACAACTGTTGCTGGCTTTTAGTTTGTTCAACTAAACGGTTAGCCTGTGCTAACCATTGCTCTATTTCGGGTAAACAGGCCTCGCCGGCGGTGGTAAGCGTTACTTTACGGGTAGTGCGATGCAATAAGCGCGTATTTAACCAGGCCTCTGCCGACTCAATATGACGAGTAACCATAGGGCGTGACATTTCAAGCCGATCGGCAGTGGCAGTAAAACTGCCTGAGTAGGCAACATCAACAAAAACCTGTGCTGCGGTGAGTTTATCCATAGTATTTGCACGATTTATGAAACAATGATGCTAATTATTGGTTGTTTTTCTGAACATATCAAACCTTTATTATGCTCGCATTAGCAACCAATGATGAGAATACCATGAAACTACGCACGCTTTTACTAAGCACACTATTAGCCAGCAATATCGCTATTGCAGACGAAACCCCACTAACCCTTGATGTGTATAACGCTGACAGCAATAGCTTTCATGTTAATGCCACGCTGGTTTATGGCCGTACCGATGCAATTTTAATTGATACCGGATTTACCAAAGCAGATGCACTGCGCATTGCCGCCAAAGTAATTGACTCTGGCAAACAACTAAAAACTATTTTTATTAGCCAAGCCGATCCTGATTACTACTTTGGCGCTGAAGTGTTACAGCAGTTTTTTCCTGACGTAGAGATTATAACCACACCGGCAGTGCACCAAAAAATAGCAGCAAAGCTTAAAGGTAAACTTGCTTTCTGGACCCCAAAAATGGGTGAAAACGCACCAAAAAACCCCGTCGTACCTAAGGTATTTAATGGTAATATCTTAAAAATAGAAGGCCATACCATTGAAATTCGTGGCACAGAGGGTGAGCATAATCATCGCCCATATTTATGGATCCCTGATAATAAAGCTGTTTTAGGGAATGTGGCTGTATACGCTAATGTTCATTTATGGATGGCCGATGCACAAACTCAGGCAGAGCAAAATGCATGGGCAAAGCAACTTAATGAAATGAAAGCACTCAACCCTGACGTGGTGATCCCTGGGCATATGAAAGCAGGCACTCAATTAGATGCTGCAAATATTGATTTTTCAATCCAGTATTTAAAGGATTTTGCACACGCTAAGCAAAGTAGTGATAGCAGTAAGCTGCTGATAGATAAAATGACCAACTCATACCCAGAGGCTGTATTACCTATGGCTCTTAGCATTGGCGCTAAAGTTCATAAAGGCGAAATGAAATGGTAATTGCTTACGCTTAACCACTGTAATAAATACAGTAGAACCAAAAAACACGCCTAGCAAAGTCTGGCGTGTTTTTTATTATTGCCACAAATACATACTGGCTCGTTTATTGGCAATATTTAATTCAAATACCTCAGTGCTTGCACACATAGCAGCGCCATAGCATACATGTAGCGGTAACAAGTGCTCTTCTCTAGGGTGATTAAAGCGTGCAGCTGGAGCTTGCTGCCATGCTAATAATTGCTGTTCACGCTGCTGCTCGGTTAATGTTTGATCTGCGATTGTGCTTACCAGCCAATTTTCAAATGCCTGATTTTGCTGATTAACATCGCTTGATTGGGTAACACCAAAAGCGCGCATATTATGGAAGGTAAAGCCTGAGCCTATAATTAATAAGTTATCGTAATCAATACTTTGCAACGCTTTACCAATTTCAACATGCAACAGCGGATCAAGGCTTGGGTGCAAGGATATTTGCACACAGGGAATATCGGCCTCTGGATACATAATTTTTAACGGTACAAACATACCGTGATCAAAACCACGCTGTGGATCGAGTTTTGAGTCAATATTATGTGTTGCGAGCGCTTGTTGTACTAAATTAGCAAGTTGCGGCTGGCCAGTACAAGGGTAAGTTAATTGGTACGCCTGCTCAGGAAAACCATAGTAATCGTAAATAAGCGGCGGTGAAGAGTGCGCCGTTATACTAATTGGTTGAGCTTCCCAATGCGCGCTGATCATTAAAATAGCGCTAGGCTTTGGGATTGTAGCGGCAACTTGTTCTAAGCAGGCTCGCATTTCTGCATGGTTGGCATCACCTAGTAATGGCATTGGGCCGCCACCATGAGAAATGAAAAAAACAGTTGGGCGTTGCATGTGGTTAATCCTAAAGGACAGATATTATTATAGTGCCTGCGCAGTTAGTAAATAACTAGCCACATAAACGCACAACCTCAGTGCGCAAATATTATATGTGGTGTTTATTCATCAAGCTCTAAGTGAGCGCGTTCAACGCTTTCTTGAGGTAACTCTTTTTGCACCGATACACCCAGCTCCTTAAATTCTGAGGCTTGTTTAATTAAGTTACCTTTACCACGGTATAACTGAGAAAATGCTTTATCGTAGGTTTCTTTGGCTTTATCGAGCTGTTTACCCACCCCTTCCATACTGGTTAAAAAGCCGTTGAGCTTACTGTAAAAACGCTCAGCACGATTAGCCAGCTCTTTTGAATATTTAGTTTGCTCTTCAAAGCGCCATAACTGCTTAACAATATTTAAACTGGTTAGCAGGGTAGTAGGAGTAGCAACCAAAATGTTTTTTTCGATTGCTTGCTGGTAAATGTCGCTTTGGTATTTAAGTGCTTCTACAAAGGCGGATTCAATCGGTACAAACATAATAACAACCTCAGGCGAGTTTATCCCTGGTAAACGGTCATACGATTTACTGGCCAACTCATTTATACGGGCAGTTACGGCATTTACATGCTCTTTAATCGCTTGTTGAGACTCAAGCTCTGTTTCGGCATTTACATAACGGGTATAGGCATTTAACGATGTTTTTGCGTCAATCACTAAGTGCCGACCTTGGGGTAAATACACCACCACATCAGGGCGCAAACGGCCGTCTTCGGTATTAAACGACACTTCTCGTTTATAATCAGTACCTGCTCGCAAGCCTGCGCTATCAAGCACGTTTTCAAGCATTAACTCGCCCCAATTACCTTGGGTTTTCTTTTGCCCTTGTAAGGCATTGCTTAGTTTGTCAGCCTGCTCGGTAATGGCTTGGCTTTTGGCTTGTAAATGAAGCAGCTCAGTTTTAAGTGCAGCACGTTGTTTTAAGTCTTCAACGTGAATAGATTCCATTTTATCTCTAAAGCCTTTTAGCTCACCTTGAACCGGCTTGAGTAACTGCTCTATGCTTTCTTGATTGAGGGTTTTAAATTTTTGCGATTTTTCTTCTAAGATTTGATTGGCTAAATTTTCGAATTCTTTTTTAAGCGTTTCTTTACTTTGCTCTATATGGGCGAGTTGCTCGCTGAAATGTTGCTGCTTTTGCTCAAGGGTAGTGCGTATATTATTAAGCTCGACATCGCGCAGATTGTATTGCTCGCGCAGGGCGGTTAGCTCGGCTTCGGCTTTACGCCAATATTGATTATAAAGTTGACTTTGTTTTTCTTGCTCAGTTAATCGCGTTTTAAAATGTTGCGCCTGATCACGTTGCTCTTGATGAGTAAGCCCTAACAAGTCGTGCTCTTCCACTAAAGAGGCATATTGATTTTGCGTATGCTCATACTGGCTTTGTAATAACAATAACTGTTGTTGCTGCTCACTCACTTGGCGCTTTATTTTTTTGCTTAACTGGACTGATACAACGCTGAAAATAGCCATACCGGCTATAGCGCCAGTACCAACACTTAACCAATCTAAATGGGATAAAAACGAAGTAAACATAAAATAAACTTTTAAAATTTAGTGACATGCCATCATAACGAATTACGCTCTTTAGCAGTAGGGTAAAACACTAAATTAAGCGCATAAAAAAAACCAGCTAGTAAAGCTGGCTCAATATTACTAAATTAGTAATCAAACAGGGAAATCAACATGAAACTTGTAAAACAACATATCAACTACAAGCATAATAGTAGACGCGCTCTGATTAAATTAGTTCAAAATAATTTTAAAAAAGTTGAATTTGAGGCATAAAAAAAGCCAGCTAATAAAGCTGGCTCAATATTACTAAATTAGTAATCAAACAGGGAAATCAACATGAAACTTGTATAACAACACATCAACTACAAGCATAATAATAGACCCAGCCATTTGTGATTAGTTCAAAATAAATTAAATAAAAAATAAATATTTTTAAAAGCAAAAAAAAGCCAGCGCATTACTGGCTGGCTTAATCATTACTATGTCTAGTAACTACTATATGGGATATCAACATGAAAGCTTGGAGAAACTGCAATTTAACCAAGCATATTAATAGACGCCTACAATTTAAATAAGTTCAAAAACTCGTCATGATTTTTTAAAATTATTTTAGCTTTTAATTAAAGACAGCATTTGTTGTTCGTCAAACTGGGTAAAACTCATTGATTTTTCGGTAAATAATGCATCTACAAGCGCTTGCTTATCTTGCTGCATTTGAAATACTTTTTGTTCAATAGAGTTAGCCATAATTAGTTTATAAACAAACACTGGGTTTGTTTGCCCAATTCGATAAGCACGATCGGTGGCTTGTTTTTCAACGGCTGGGTTCCACCATGGATCAAAATGAATAACGGTGTCGGCTTGGGTTAAATTAAGCCCTGTACCACCGGCTTTTAAGCTAATTAAAAACACGGAAGTGTTACCACTGGTAAATTCGTCTATTACTTTATCGCGATGACGCGTTTGCCCAGTTAGCATACTAAAATTAATATTTAGCTCATTTAAACGCTCGGCAATTAAATCAAGGGCAGAGGTAAACTGGCTAAATATAATCACTTTACGGCCAAGGCTAAGCATTAAAGGTAAGTGACTCGATAACCATTCTAATTTAGCACTGGCTGCCTCAGTTTCAGGTTCAATGAGTTTAGGATGACAACAAATTTGGCGTAACTTTAATAAAGCTTCTAAAAAAGCGAGTTTACTTTTTTGTACGCCTTGCTCGGCAAATAAATCAATGAGTTTCTCTTCAAGCGCACGGGTTATACCTTGGTACATATCTTTTTGTTTAGGTTCAAACTCAAACTCTTTTATAAGTTCGGTTTTTTGCGGCAGCTCTTGAGCCACTTGGGCTTTAGTACGGCGCAAAATAAACGGCATAATTAACGCTTTTAGTTGCTCTGCACGTTCAATATTGCTTTCGCGTTCAATAGGGCCTTGAAAATGCTGCTTAAAGTGCGCCTGTGAACCTAAAAGCGAGGGCATTGCAAAGTCGAGCAATGACTTTAATTCAAATAAATTGTTTTCAATTGGGGTGCCACTTAAACAAAGCTTAAAGTCGGCATTTAAACGTTTTACCAACCGCGAAACTTGTGCGGTATCGTTTTTAATATACTGGGCTTCATCAAGAATAATGTTTTCAAAATACAGTGGTGAGTAATAAGCAATGTCACGTTTTAATAGCGGATAGGTGGTTAAAATACACTGCGCTTGTGCCAAATGCTGCAACAAATCATTTCGGTGTGCACCAAAAATAGTGGTCACTTTTAAGCTTTTTGCGAACTTGGTAATTTCATTTTGCCAATTACTCACTAAACTTGTAGGGCACACAATAAGCGTAGGCCCTGCTTGCGGTGTATTGTATGAGCTTGCTAAGTAGGCAATCACTTGTAACGTTTTACCCAAGCCCATATCATCCGCTAAAATCCCACCTAACTGATTACGCTTTAAAAAGTTAAGCCAAGCCACGCCTTCTTGCTGATACTCTCTTAATACTACAGAATCGTGTAAGCCATGAATGGCAGTGTTAGGTGATAGCAGTGCATCGTTATTTAGTTCATCAAGGTAACGCTCTAATGACGGGTCATGTAGCTCTACATTAATAGCTGTGTGCTGAACTAATTCAGGTAAGTATGAAAGCGGAATGTTAAATTCGTCACGGGTTTTAATAAATTCAAATCGCATTTTAAATTCAATTAATAAATTAAACGCTGCTTTATCAATAACCCCAAATTGACGGCCAACAGGGTAGTAATAAAATAATTCACTTTGACGGTTTAACGATTCATACAGTTTATTATTTACATTTAATAGGGTGGCTACTTTGGTATCGTTTAGCATTACTTTACTATGCATTTGATGACCTGCAGCTCTGTTTACATGCAATGAGATTTGGCTTTTAGTATCAGCAACATTAACTTTGCTCATTGATACTTGCCAACCGCGTTGTTTAAAGCTGGGAAGTACCTCGTGAACTAGCCAATGTAAGTGAATAGCCGATTCCTGACTAAAAATAAACTCGCTGTGTAAACCCCCTTTACAAAAATCGAAGCCTAAGTTGACTAACTCATTGGTAACGGTGTTTTCAAAGGCGCTATTAATTAACTTTGCAGGCGCGGTGCCCGCTAAATAGTTTTTATTTTTATACTTAAACGATAACGAAATAGCCATTACTGAGCCCGACATGCTGACTTTAAGTATGGCATTACTCAACGACTTAACAGGCGTGCTTGGTGTATTAGTAGGGTGGGGAATAACACCTACTCCAAAGTTATCAGCAAGCTGCTTATAAATTCGGTCAAAGTTTGTATCGTGCAGCGCAGGTATAGTTTGTAAGTGCGCAATTTCATCAGCACTGAGGGGCGTGCGAATACGGCCTAATTTATATTTATCTAAATCTAAGTAGATGGGCGGCGTTGTTTTAATTAACGCCCAATTAGGAATTTGATCCAAGTGAATTTTTAACTGGGTTACCTCTTTTTGTTTTTCCCAAACAAAGTTAAGAGGTAAACCAGGTTGCGCTTTAATAGGTACTCGAGAGCGTTGTAAAAATAATCTGTCTGTGGCTAGTAATTGCTGCAGCGCATTAAAACCCCATTGACCTTTAAGCTCAATATTACCGACCGCATTTTGCGATCGGATCCAGCTATATAATCTAAAATCACTTTCGAGCAAATCGCTAGGGGTTACAAAACTATTAAGCTGTTGCTCAGTTAAATTTCGCCCAAGTGCATAATTATTATTTTTATCGTAGTTGGCAATTTTAGGGGTTAAAAATACTTTGTTGTTTTCTATGTCTAATACAAACAGTAATACTTGCGAGGGTTGAGCTTGGTCGGTGTTTTTAAGTGCGCTTAGTTCACTAAACCAATCATTAATAAAATAATCTTCACCGTACTCACCAGAATGCTCAATTTTAAGCTTTAACAAAATAGCGGCCAAATGGCGGCATTTAGTTTTAACATTACAGGTACAGTGGGTATCGACCGAATAACCAGTTGGTAATTTACTGATCTCAATACGTTGGTTGAACGCGATTCCTTTATCACCTTGCACCGTAGAGTCAACCACAGAAAAATCTGCATTATGTTCTAACCAACTGATTTGGCCGTTTTTATAGTACGATTTTCCTTTGGCCAACACCGCGGGTTTAAATAATTTTTTTATGAATCGCTCAGAAAGAGGAAACTGGGTAGCCTGCTCATTTTTAATTTCTTCAAAAATAGCCATTAAATCATTTTTTGATAAGTTAGCAGACATGTCACTCAAAGTATTAAAATTTAAAAACAATTTTTCCAGTATATGCCTTATCAGCGCTGAGCTAAAGCAATATTATTTTTAAAATAAACTGGTTGGATCTGATTGGTTAGTAAAAAATTGGTTTATAGCGAATTGGCGATCATTGTTTAATTTTGCTCACTAAAAAAGCACGTTTAAATTACAAAATAAAAACAATTAATTAACTTTAAAAGGAGATTTAGTTAGGCTTAGATCAGGTTTTTACTAACAAGGTGAAAAATGGCATTAAAAGGAGGTGTTTAGTTAGTAAAAATATGATCCTTGATGGTTTAAGCCATGTTTTTAGCCTTTTTATGCCACTAAAGATCAGATTTTTACCAACTAAAAAAGAGGTTTAGATCATGTTTTAACTAACCCAACCCCTTTTACAGATCACGATATTACTAACTAATTAAAGGCACTTAATAACTTAGTAAGTTGCTCTAAGCGCTTGTCTGTCATCACTTTATTATTTATTTTAATTGAAACGTCACCACTTTTAAGGTTGCGTTGCACACTAATAAAGTCATTTTCTAAAACCGCTTCACGTTTTGATGCTGTTTTAGGCTCTGCAGTTAGGTATTTAGTAATTAGCATAGCGCGCTTGTCGTCGGCTTCTAAGGCGTTAATTTCATCATTGCTGGCAAGTGCAACAACTAACTCGTTAAATGCTTCATCATCGCGCACCTTTGCGTTAATCAGCTTTTTAGCAACTTCTCTACCAACATGATTAGCTGTTGGGTAAAGGGCTATAACATCTGCAGATATTTGCTCATACGCTTTTATCGCATCAGCAATCGCTGTATGCGATACCCCTTCAATAACAGCAATTTCACGGTACGAGCCTTTTTTGCCTTGTTGAATAAGATCGTTTCTAGTTTGCTGATACGCTTGACCCAACTCCCAAAGACTAGGGGCAATGTATTGATCTGATGAAACCGCAAGTACTTTGGCATCTTGCTCGCTAAAGTCACTAGAACTCAATACGAGGTAGTCTGCGCCACCTAAAATACAGGCTTTACGACGTCTAGAGCCAGCTAATACAAGGCTCATATCACCTTGCTCCCACAATAGGGCAGGGTGCTGATTACGGCCATCTTCTTTGATAGCAGGAAGAATATCTGCGACTGACTTTTCGTTTAAAAGCGCTTGTACGCGACGATTTTTACCATAAACCTGAGTTGAGTTTTCAATCTCGTTATGTGCTATCACTTTACAAACAAGCGTAATTTCCCGATTAGGATCACTAGGAGCAGGCATACGAATAACGTCGCCTGCATTGGCTTGCTCTAAAAGGGCATCTAAGCTGCTACTGCCAACAGCGGTTGCAAAGGGATCTAAGCGGGTGTCATTTTTACGTTTTTTAGCCATTTTTAGTCAACATCCTTACTTAGGCGTATTTAATTTAGATTGAGTGGATTGCCAATTAGAACGAATTAGCATTTCGAGTTCATCAACTACATCTTTGATATTTTCTTGTGCGCGCATTAATGACTCTCTACTTGCTAAGCTGTCAGATGCTTTTTGGTCAAAGATAGTATTGAACGACGATGAACTGGCGGTAATTGCTGAACTATGATTAATAGGATAGCTCATTACTTGGCGACCAAAAGCACTACGCACATCTTTAACTATGTCGCGTTGTGAGTGATTGCCTTTAACATAATTAGTAACTAAAAATTGCATGAAATCCCAACCATCATGGCCAAGAGCGGCAACGGTATGATAAATCTCACCTAAGCGTTTTAAATATTTATTATTTGCATCAAAGTCTACCGCTTCAGGGTGAACCGGAATTAGCATCGCCGTTGAAGCCATTAATGCATTGTAAAACATAAAGTTAAGCGTTGGCGCTGTATCAATTAAAAGAATGTCAAACTCATCTTTTACCGGCTCTATCACGCGTTCTAGTAGTTTGTGGTAATGGCGTGTTTGCTCATAATTGGAGGTGTCTTTGAGTAATGTTGCTGTTTCGTGCTCAAAATAAAAGTCATCCATACCTGATGGTAAAACACGAATATTAGGAATATGTGTTGGTAAAAAAGAGTTAGACACAAATTCAGGCCATGTTTCACCTTCATCAAGGTCAATGCAATCACGCATCAAATCACCAACGGTAATTGGATCGGGCTCTGAAGATGGGAAAAAGCTTGATGATGACCCTTGAGGATCTAAATCAATTATACCGATACGGTAACGTTTAATGTTAGTGGTAGCGAGTGCAGCAGCAATGTTAACCATGCTTGTTGTTTTACCACAACCACCTTTTAATGAATTAATAACAATAACTTGGAGTTTGTCTGTTGATGCGCGGTGATCAGGCTGTATGTCCATAATATCAGCCATAGCAAAAATATTAACTAAGGTGTAGGCATAGTGGCCGTTTGCACCGCGTTTTATATTTAAATCGTCAAAGTCACCATTGTCATGGCGTCTTTTTAAGGTACGATTATTACAGCCAAGTAAATCAGCTGCTGCTTTTTGGGTGTAAGTTCTTAATTCTTTTTCTTCAGATTTAAGATGGGCGCGGTAATGTTGGATACGTCCTTCTAGTGATTTTTCAGCAACTTCTGCGGTTGCTTTCAAAAGTCGATAAGTATCTAGCGCGTTTTTATTGATAGACATACTTTATTCCTCAAAGTTAGGTGTTTAGTATAATGTCCATTCAATTAGCTGTAAACAACTATTTAAGGCGACATGTGTTTTAAATACATGACATATAAAATAATTTTTACACCTTTAAGATTGCTTAGTATAAATAAAGAAGTTTAAGTATGGTTAAATATATAAGGTAATAAAGGCTAAGGGTGTAAAATACATATATAACGTAATGATTTATATAAATAATATTAAAAATAGTGGATCAGCATTGTACGTGGTTAAGATCAGATCCTTATCTACTTGCAGATCAGCTTTTTACTAAGCGAATATTTACAATCTAAGTTACGCACAGGTTAAGCACTGAGTTACTCACAAATACCTACCTGTAGATCATATTTTTACTAAGTAAATTATAAAGTTATGCACTAAGCAATAGTGATAATGCATGGTTTAATTAGTATAGATCTGATCTGTAGTAAGTACAGATCAGATCTATGCTAACTCGAACTAAGCTTATCCACAGGGGGTTAAGATTTTTATATAATTTGTCGTGTAAAATATAAAAAAAAACACTTTGTAATGGACAAAATTATTATTTAGTTAGTAAAAATTTGGCTTATCAACACTCAGTTAGTAAAAATGTGATCTGAAAACGCTTGTCTTAAGTTTTCCTTAGTTAAATACTGATCTGAGCATTTTATTTGAAGTCAGATCACTTTTATACTAACTTAAACATTTAACTTTTGTGGCTTTATGTGTTGTTATTAGCTGTCACAATAAAAACGGAAATAAAAACCATGAGCCGAAAGGTCAACATCTCGGTAGATAACTTGCCCGATACACTTAGGGGCCAAATTCACGGGGTGGAAAGTGCGATCGATAACGAAAGCCTAGCACTATTTACAGATAATAAAGATGTGCGAATTTCGATAGAAAATGCAGCCCATGGGTTACGCGCTTACTCTAACACATTTAACCATTATGATCTGTGGGGACGTTTTGTTCGCTCAGGCCACAAAAAACTGCCACTTGAAGAAGCCCCTAAAAAAACCATCATTACGCGTAAGATATCTGAAAAAGTAGATGGTATTTTATATGATGGCGAAATAAAAATAACACCGGCTGTGGTCAGTACTCGTAAAGATGGCGAAGATGTAGAATATTTAGTGTGGCCATCAGATAGAGAAGAAAAAGTAGAGCGCGCATTAATTCGCCTCGCTTCAAAAGGTAAAATTGTAAAAATTAATTTTAAGTCCGGTATTCAATATGCCGTTGTGTTTTCTATGAACGAATTAGCACAAGAGCTTAAAGCGGTTGGCCAATCTATGCCATATCCGCAAATTAAAGAGTCGCTTGAAGCATTGCAAGGTTCTAAACTTTCTTTTAAATATTCTGCAACGGATACTAAAAATTCTGATATTGATGATTCGTTTTACGAGTCTAATATGAACTTTTTATCGTCTTTGCACTTTAGTGGTAAGAAAGGCCAAGGCGGAAACGTAAAATGTGTTGCGTGTTTAAATGCATTTGTACACAACATGATTGATAACCTTGAATACAAAGGTTATTACTTTAACAGTGCACAAGAATTAAAACGCGGATTATCGCGTTGGATGATGCTGCGTTTATATCATTTATGGCGTTATGCAGCACCAGGAAAAACCTACCATTTTAGATTACTTTCTATTATGGAAAAATATGGCTCTATTTACTCAACGGATGATATTACCGAAAATAAATTAAAAGCACTGCGTCGTGATATGACAACCACGATGAAAGATTTAATTGAAAAAGGAGCAATATCTGAATACAGCATTACCAATGTTAAAGATGATAAAACCGGCAACATAGTCGATTACACTTATGAAATGCATCCGTCTGATCAATTTTGTGATGAGATATTGGCATTAAATAAACACAATAAGCGTATTGAAATACAAGGCGGCAAACGCATTGTTGAAAATGCGGTATTGATTGATGAAGATAAGCTGGAAGAAATTGTAGAAAAGTAATTCTATTTATTTTTACCAACAAATATATTAAAGGCCACATAATGTGGCCTTTTTAACATAATTTATTTAGTTACTTGTTCTAAATATAATCGGTCCACTAGAAAATCATATTCGCGTTTTCGGGGATGCGATAAGGGTTTTTGGTAACTCGGTAGTTCGCCAAATTTTACGTCGGGCTGTGGGTTAATTAGTATAAAAGGTAAAGCAGCACTAACATGATAGCGATTTTGTGCAGTGTACCTCACATTAACTTGAGGACTAACTCGAGTAGGGCGCCTAATTCGCAATTTTTCTTTTTCACCCAAACTGGCTACTCGAACCTGTTCTTGTGCAACCAGTGACTGCCATTTTTGCTGATCAATCATTCGCGGGTTTTTATAGCCTGCCGATTTATCTAACATTTCAAGCGCCATTTTTTTTGTAAGTGTTTTGGTTGCGTGTTTATGCATCCAAGTAAAGCGAACAGAAAAAGGGGATTCAATTTCACTATGAATTTTACGATACGCCGCAAGCGTTATTAAATTTGGCATTGCATTATGCACCGCTTCAAATCGCGCGTCGTTATTATCTATTGCTAAAATACAATTTTTAAAAGCTGCTTTTGCACTATTTACCTGTGCTATGCGATCAATAATGGCTTGTTTATTCGCCTCTTTTATTACTAGCAAACCAGGGTGTCGCTTTAATACTCGGCTGCTTAGCCCTGGCTTTTTATACATATCTGAGAAAGCATTTAAAATTGCCTTATGTGCCAATTCCCCTGTTATTTTTGAAACGCTTATAGACTCTGGGATTATATTTTCTTCAGTACTACTAATCTCAGGTAATTGAAAATACTCTGCTTTAGCAAAGCCAACCTCTTTAAGCTCATCAATTAAGCTAAGTGTTAATTCATTGAGTAAATCAAACTGACTTCTTATTTGTACCTTTGTAACCATTAGCTACCTACCTAGAACACATCTTACTTATTTACTATTCTCGCAAACAACCTTTTCTTTTGATAGTCATTCCTTCAAATAATATTCTATAGCTAAGATTTACAATAATTTAATTTAAGTATGATGTGTTCTTTATAGTTTTTTAAAGTACTTTTGCTTCACATACTTTAAAGGAAATAATAGAAGGGCTGAGTTAAGGCACTGAGCTTTGTATGCAGCGCTAGCATAAATATTTAAAAGCGCATAATTGAGTAGCATTCTTTTTTAAAACCACCCGTAAAGTTAAGATTACATAAGTGCAAATTAAGTATGATGTGTTCCTATTGCTATCTGTATCACCATCGCTTAGCTGTTAAGCTTCTACTCAAGCCATTATAATGCACACTCTACCTACTTAGATTATTGTTTTTAAATGTTTATTTATTTTTGCTTTATAAACTTGCTCATCATAAGTAACTCAAAATAGGCTCTTAAATCTTATTAAAATTTAACTAATAACTAAATAATTGGTAAATAGTGTATTTAGTCCTTGAACAAAGCACACTGCATACGTTAATTTCATTACATCAGGTAATAGGAATGAGGAATGAACATGCAATCGTGGAACCCAAATAGCTGGAGAGAACTGCCAATACTGCAGCAACCACAGTACCCAGATCAAGACGTATTAAAGTCGGTAGAAAGCCAGTTGAAAAGTGCACCGCCTTTAGTATTTGCCGAAGAAACAAGAAGTTTATTTAAACAACTTGAAGACGTATGCGAAGGCCGTGCCTTTTTACTTCAAGGTGGAGATTGTGCAGAATCGTTTAGCGACTTTAATGCCGCTAATATTCGCGATACATTTAAAACCATCTTACAAATGGCTGTAGTATTAACCTATGGTGGAAAGTGCCCGGTTGTTAAAATTGCACGTATGGCAGGTCAATACGCTAAGCCACGTTCAGCCGACTTAGAAACAATAGACGGCGTTTCGTTGCCATCTTACCGTGGTGATATAGTAAATAACTTTGAGTTTACTGAAGAAGCACGTATTCCAGACCCTCAACGTTTAATGACGGCATATCATCACAGTGCGGCAACGCTAAATTTGCTACGCGCTTTTGCACAAGGTGGACTTGCCGACTTACATCAAGTTAACCGTTGGAACATGGGCTTTGTTGCTGCTAATCCACAAAAAGCAAAATACCAACAACTTGCAGACAAAATTCAAGACGCGTTAGAATTTATGGAAGTGTGTGGTATTAATTCAACTATAGCGCCAAGCTTAAAAGAAACTGATTTATACACGTCACACGAAGCGTTATTACTAGGCTACGAAGAAGCATTAACACGTAGAGACCATTTATCAGGTGACTGGTACGATTGTTCAGCACACTTTGTTTGGATTGGTGAACGTACTCGCCAGCTAGACCATGCCCATATTGAATTTTTTAAAGGTATTAAAAACCCAATTGGCGTTAAAGTTGGGCCAGGTATGGATCCAGACGAGCTTATCCGTTTAATCGATGCGCTTAACCCGGATAATATCCCAGGCCGATTAACACTTATCACGCGCATGGGTGCGGATGTATTACCAGAGAAGTTACCTGCGCTGGTGCGTAAAGTACAGCAAGAAGGTCGCAAAGTAATTTGGAGCTCAGATCCAATGCATGGCAATACTGAAAAAGCCAGCTCAGGTTACAAAACGCGTAGCTTTGATAATATCATGCGCGAAATTAGCCAATTCTTTGCTGTTCATAAAGCAGAGGGTTCTTACGCAGGCGGTGTTCATTTAGAAATGACCGGCCAACATGTAACAGAGTGTACTGGCGGTGCATACGGTTTATCTGACGATGACCTTGCTCAGCGCTACAAAACACAATGTGACCCACGCTTAAATGCTGATCAAGTATTAGAGCTTGGATTTTTAGTAGCTGATTTACTAAAAGATGCGCGTAAATAATACCCGCTCATAAATACCAAAAGCCGCTTTTATTTAGCGGCTTTTTTGTGTATTAACTGTGATTACGCGCTTAAATCACACATTAGTTTGTTAGTACTTACGACGCTCAAGGCCTGTATCAGAAATGATTTTTGCTGAAATTTCTTCAACTGAATGGTGAGTTGAATTTAAATGTGCAATTTTATGTTTTTTATACAGCATTTCAACTTCGCGCACTTCAATACGACACTGCCTGATTGATGCGTATTTTGAATTTGCCATGCGTCTGTCTCTTATTGCAGCCAGACGCTCTGGATCAATAGTTAAGCCAAACAGTTTATGTTTATAAGGCACTAAGCATTTTGGTAAACCTTCGCTTTCTAAGTCGTCTTCGGTGATCGGGTAATTGGCTGCTTTAATGCCATACTGCAACGCTAAATAAAGACTGGTGGGTGTTTTACCACTTCGACTAACGCCAACTAAAATAATATCAGCCTCCGCAAAGTTTTTAATGTTGCCACCATCATCATTCATCAACGCGTAATTAACGGCATCAATTCTAAAATCATAACTTTTTTCATGAATAGAATGTGTTCTGTGTACTTTTGGTACTGGCGCCACATTTAATTCTTTTTCAATTTTTTCACTATAGGTACTTAAAAAGTCGTATGAAACTGCATCCGCTGAGCGAATAATCTCAGACAATTTATGATTCACAAAAGTAAAAAACACCAAAGGCTTTTCACCTTGCTTAGATGACGTGGCGTTAATAAGCGCTTTTATTTCATGCGCTTTTTCTTCAGTTTCTACAAAAGGGATTGTTTTATGATTAAATTCGACAGGGAATAAGGATAAAGTCGCATGACCAAACACTTCAGATGTGATTGCTGTACCATCTGAAATATAAAACGCAGTTCTCATAAAGCCTCTTTTTTATTACATTTAATTTTAAAATCAGTGTATCACGGTTTACGTGGGGACGTTTGCCAGTGTAGAATGGTGGCGACCTTTATAAAAGGTTTTCTTTCTTAACTCTCACAGTTACTACTACAATTTGTTTTTTGGAGAAAGATCCGTGCAAGAATACGTTCTCTGGTATCAAGAGCTTGGTATGCAAGATGTTCCTCGAGTTGGCGGTAAAAATGCGTCACTTGGTGAAATGATTTCAAACTTAGCTAACGCAGGTGTGCAAGTCCCAGGTGGTTTTGCTACTACCTCAGACGCTTTTAACGAGTTTTTAGAACAATCAGGACTCAACGCAAAAATTCATGACATTTTAGATACACTCGATGTTGATGATGTAAACACACTCGCCAAAGTCGGCGCCGATATCCGCCAGTGGATTATCGATACCCCATTCCAACCTAGTCTAGACAAAGCAATCCGCGACGCATACAGCCAGCTACATGGCGACACAACTGCAGATGTTTCATTCGCTGTTCGTTCATCAGCAACCGCTGAAGATATGCCAGATGCCTCTTTTGCAGGCCAACAAGAAACGTTTTTAAACGTTGTTGGTATTGATTCTGTAATGACAGCCATCAAACACGTATTCGCTTCGTTATTTAATGACCGTGCAATTTCTTATCGTGTTCACCAAGGCTACGATCACCGTGGTGTTGCCTTATCAGCAGGTATTCAACGCATGGTTCGCTCAGATAAATCAGCATCAGGCGTTATGTTTAGTATTGATACTGAATCTGGTTTTGAAGATGTTGTATTTATTACATCAAGCTATGGTTTGGGTGAAATGGTTGTACAGGGTGCGGTAAATCCTGATGAATTTTATGTTCATAAACCAACGCTGCTTAAAAACAAGCCATCAGTAGTTCGTCGTAATATTGGCTCTAAAGCCATTCAAATGATTTACTCTCAAGACAAAGCCCACGGCAAACAAGTAGAAATTGTTGATGTAGATCCAGCACTTTCAAACAAATTCTCGATTACAGATGAAGAAGTGCAAAACCTTGCCAAACAAGCTGTAATCATTGAAAAACATTACGGTCGTCCAATGGACATCGAATGGGCAAAAGATGGTAACGATGGCAAACTATATATAGTTCAGGCGCGTCCAGAAACAGTTCGTTCAAACGAAGACACTAACGTAATGGAACGCTTCCAACTTAATGGCAGCAGCAATGTTGTTGTTGAAGGCCGTGCAATTGGTCATAAAATTGGTAGTGGTGTTGTGCGTGTACTTGATTCAATCAAAGAGATGGACCAAGTACAAGTAGGTGACATTTTAGTTACCGACATGACCGACCCAGATTGGGAACCTATCATGAAACGCGCGGCTGCGATTGTTACAAATCGTGGTGGTCGTACATGTCATGCTGCAATTATTGCACGTGAGTTAGGTATTCCAGCCGTTGTTGGTTGTGGTAATGCAACAGACTTAATTAAAGCAGGTCAAGAAGTTACCGTATCATGTGCCGAAGGCGATACAGGTTTCATCTATGAAGGTATTTTAGACTTTGAAGTGTTAACTTCACGCGTAGACGAGATGCCTGAACTGCCAATGAAAGTAATGATGAACGTAGGTAACCCAGATCGCGCATTCGATTTTGCTCGTTTACCACATTCAGGTGTTGGCCTTGCCCGCGTTGAGTTTATCATCAACCGTATGATTGGTGTTCACCCTAAAGCGTTATTAAATTTTGATGCACAAACAGATGCATTAAAAGCAGAAATCACTGACATGATTGCCGGTTACGAATCACCTGTTGAATTCTATATTGGTAAACTAGTTGAAGGTATTTCTACCCTAGGTTGTGCGTTTGCTCCAGAGCGTGTAATTGTTCGTATGTCTGATTTTAAATCAAACGAATACGCAAACTTAGTGGGCGGCCAGCAATACGAGCCAGAAGAAGAAAACCCAATGATTGGTTTCCGTGGTGCTGCGCGTTATATTTCTGAAGATTTCCGTGATTGTTTTGCCCTTGAGTGTGAAGCAATAAAACGTGTTAGAAATACCATGGATATGACTAACATCGAAATCATGATACCATTCGTACGTACCCTTGAAGAAGGTAAACGCGTTATTGAATTACTTGAAGAGCATGGCCTTAAACGTGGCGAAAATGGTCTTAAAGTAATTATGATGTGTGAACTTCCGTCAAATGCATTAATGGCTGAAGAGTTTTTAGAATACTTCGATGGTTTCTCTATCGGCTCTAACGATTTAACGCAGTTAACGCTTGGTCTTGACCGTGATTCAGGTTTAATTGCGCACTTATTTGATGAGCGCGACCCTGCAATCAAAAAGCTTCTTTCTATGGCTATTAAAACAGCAAAAGAAAAAGGTAAGTACGTAGGTATTTGTGGTCAAGGTCCTTCAGATCATGAAGATTTTGCTGCATGGTTAGTAGAGCAGGGCATTGATTCTGTCTCGCTTAACCCAGATACAGTACTAGAAACATGGTTATATTTAGCTGATAAACTCGCTAAATAAATTACCTTGTTAAAAAAATGCCAGCATCTGCTGGCATTTTTTATGGCTTAAAATGTGTGTTTTGCTAATTTTTTATCTAAATAGGCACATGAGCGAGTAAGCGCTTTTTGACACCACGCTAAATAACCTCTCGCTTTTGGGTAATACATAGAAAAGCACAGTAAACCTGCAATAAAAAATATTAACGAGGGTCCAGGTACTACGGCAAATAGTAGTCCTAATAAAATAAACAGTGTCCCGCTGATCTGTATAAGTAGTTTTTTCATATAAACCTCATAGTAGGCGTTTAATTTGATTATAATTGCAGCAGCTCATATTACGATTAAAAGAGTGTTACAAACTGTAAAATCTTCAATTTCTATTAGCCATCACCATGATATAATTACACAAATGCATTAAAAAGCGCCGCCATGATAGCAACGATTACACAACAAGATGCCGCGACCAAATTGGTTGCAAATTACTTAAATACCATACAAAATCAAGGATTTACTGGAGATACAGACGCCAGTTATGCAACGAGGCTGACTGCATCAACCGATAACAGTATTTACCAGCAGCTTCCACAAGGTGTTATTTTTCCAAAAAACGAAAAAGACATTCAAATTGCCTTACAAACTGCATCTCATGACCCGTTTTTGTCGTTAACTTTTGGTCCTCGCGGTGGCGGCACAGGCACTAACGGACAATCTTTAACCCCTGGTATTGTGGTTGATTTATCACGTTACATGCGTGAAATCCTCGAAATAAATGTAGAAGAAGGTTGGGTACGAGTTCAAACGGGCGTGATAAAAGATCAACTTAACGACTTTTTAAAACCGTATGGATTTTTCTTTTCACCCGATTTATCTACCAGTAACCGCGCCACCATTGGCGGCATGATCAGTACAGATGCATCTGGCCAAGGTTCATTAGTTTATGGCAAAACCAGCGACCATGTTTTAGGGCTAACCACGTATTTAGTCGACGGCACAGCAATGTCTACCAGCCCAATAGACATAGAAAAAGCAAAAATAATTGCCGATCAAGACTCATTAATTGGGCAAATATACAAAACAGTTTTAGATATTTCAATTAGTGAACGCGACGCTATATTAGCCAAATTCCCACGATTAAATCGCTTCTTAACTGGGTATGACCTAGAGCATGTACTAAGTGAAGACTTACAAACTTTTGATATGAGTCGACTAATTACAGGTTCTGAAGGCTCATTAGGTATAGTTACTGAGGCGAAATTAAACCTAACACCCATTGCTGAATTTAAAACACTCATCAATATAAAATATGACAGTTTTGATTCTGCACTTCGCCATTCACCATTTTTGGTTGATGCCCGTGCTACCTCGGTTGAAACCGTTGACAGCAAAGTTTTGAATCTTGCGCGCGAAGACATTATTTGGCATTCAGTATCGGACTTAATAACCGATGTACCAAATAAAGATATGCAAGGACTCAACATGGTTGAGTTTAATGCTGTATCACCACAAGACATAAAAGACAAAGTAGACACTTTATGTAAATTATTAGATGAGTGCGTTGAAAACCAAACTAATGGTGTTATTGGCTATCAGTTAACCAGCGATAAAAGCGATATACTAAAAATTTATGCAATGCGTAAAAAATCAGTGGGTTTATTAGGTAATGTAAAAGGAAGCCAAAAACCCCTCGCGTTTGCAGAGGATACTGCCGTCCCGCCTGAAAATTTAGCCGATTACATTGTTGAATTTAGAGCGCTACTTGATAGTCATAATTTACAATATGGTATGTTTGGCCATGTTGATGCAGGTGTATTACATGTTAGACCTGCGCTTGATATGTGCGACCCAGAACAAGAAAAATTACTCCGTACACTTTCAGATGAGGTAGTAAAACTCACCGCTAAATACGGTGGATTAATGTGGGGCGAGCATGGTAAAGGCTACCGAAGTGAATACGGCCCTGAATTTTTTGGTGAGCATTTATTTACCCAATTACGCAAAATAAAATCTGTATTTGACCCAAACAACAAAATAAACCCTGGTAAAATATGCACGCCTATTGAAAGTAAAGACTCACTAGTTAGTGTTGATGGGCAGAAACGTTCTTACTTCGATAAGCAAATCTCTATTGATGTTAAAACCAGTTTTAACAATGCAATGACCTGTAATGGTAACGGTCTGTGTTTTAATTATGATGAAAACTCGCCAATGTGCCCATCTTATAAAGTGACCGGCGATCGTCGTAACTCACCTAAAGGTCGCGCGGGTTTAATGCGTGAATGGTTACGACTTCAAGAGTCAAAAGATGTTAATTTGCTTGAAGTAGAAAAAGAGCTAAACAAAGGTGAAGTGATCACCTGGTGGGAGCGTTTTGTTCATAGCCGTGAAAAAAATAAAGGCATTTACGATTTTTCTCACGAAGTAAAAGCATCAATGGACGAATGTTTAGCATGTAAAGCGTGTACTACCGCTTGCCCAATAAAGGTAGATGTACCAACTTTCCGTGCCCGTTTTTTAAATTATTATCACAGTTATTATGCCCGACCACTCAAAGATTATTTAGTGGGTAATATCGAAAATAGCGCACCGTTAATGTCAAAATTTGCTCGGATTATTAACCCAATTGTAAAAACATCATTGGTTAGTAGCATTATTAAAAAAACGGTCGGTTATGTTGACACCCCGCAGCTAAGTATTCCAGCACTCGGGAAACGTATAAACAAAGCGCAAAAATTCGATTTAAATTTACTTAAAAAGTTAAGCGCCAATGAACAAAATGAGTATGTACTCATTGTTCAAGACCCGTTTACCAGCTTTTACGAAGCCGAATTGGTTGAGAGCTTTATTACACTGATCACACAGCTTGGAAAAAAACCCATGTTGTTACCATTTAAACCCAATGGTAAGCCTCAACATGTGAAAGGTTTTTTACATGAGTTTAAAGTGACAGCTAAAAATGCTGCAGAATTTCTAAATCAACTTAACGAAATCAATGCGCCATTAGTAGGTTTAGATGCTTCTTTAGTGATGTGTTATCGCGATGAATATAATACAATTTTAGAAAATAACCGTGGTGACTTTCATGTTCTACTTGCTCATGAATGGCTAGAAACACAATCGTTTAAACAGTTAACGGCTAAACAAAATTTAAATACTGAATTTACATTATTGAGCCACTGCACTGAAACAACCGCTTTACCAAAAGCGGCAAGTGTTTGGAAAACTATTTTTGATGAACTTGGTTTAACATTAAACACTACAAATACGGGTTGTTGTGGAATGGCAGGTACGTATGGCCACGAAGCACAAAACCAAGATAACTCTCGATCGCTTTACGACATGAGTTGGAAACCTATTGTTGATAAAAATAAACCTGAGCAACTTTTATCAACGGGATTCTCATGTCGCAGCCAAGTTAAACGTTATGAAAAGTTTAAACCCAAGCATCCGATAGAGTTACTGGCAAATGTACTTAGTTAATAATTTAATTAATTAAGCTGAAAATAAAAAGGCGTAACTTATTATTAAGTACGCCTTTTTATTTTGCTTATATTTATTTAGTTTTTTTAGCAAAACTATCTGCTATAGGTTTCGTACTAATACCGTGAATAAACACACTAAATAAAATTGTTGTCATGGCAATGGTCGCAATTTGAAATTTGTTTTCTATTTGTGTGTCTATTACCATTAAGGTAAAAACAATTGAGGCCAATCCTCTTGGCCCAAACCAAGCAAATGTAAAACGCTCTTTAATTGTTAGTGCTGTAAATTGCAATGACAGCATAACCGGTATTATTCTAATTAAAGTCGTACTTAATAATGCATACGTTATTATCGCTAAATTTAATTTAGGTAAAACTAAATAAGCACATACAAATCCAAACAAGCACCAGATCATTAAAGAAGTAAAGTCAGCAATATGCTCTGAGTCTTCTATCAACTCTTTGCTTATTTTAGTAGTGGCGTATTTATCAAATAATAAACCCGCAACAAACACCGCAATAAATCCACTGCCATGAAAATATTGCGTAATCGAAAACACCGCCATAGCAAAACCTAATAATAAAAAAGGACTCGTGTTTTGCGCAAAGTAATGGCGCTTCATTGCAAAATTTAAACACGGAATAAAAATAGCGGTACTTGTAAAGGCAATTAATAAGGCTAAACCAAGTTCTCTACCAAACACACTTAACGTTTGCGTTGCTGTAATTGCAGATTCAGGATTTTTTGCCAGTAATATAAATATTAAAAAAATAGGAACACATAAACCATCATTCAAACCACTTTCGGTATTTATTCCTTCACGAATTTTTTCAGGTACCCGCGTACTTGCCAATAACCCTTTACTCAACGCCGCATCGGTAGGCGTTAATATTATTGCAAGTAACGCCGCTTGAATAACAGATAAATCGGCAAACAAAAATAACCCAACGGCAATCCCAAGTAATAACGTTAAGGGGAGGGCGATAAATAACAGTAAACTCGGATACTGAAAGCTATGTCTTAAAACACTTAATTTTGACTTAGCCGCATCAGAAAATAAAAATATACTGAGTGTCAATTCTATAAAGGGCAGTAAAAAATCTATGCCGGTTTTTATTCTGCTACTTTCGTTAGGTAAAAGTGTGGCAAGCAATATCCCACCAATTACAAAAAACATTGGCCCCGTTACTTCGGTTTTTTCTAGTTGGCGAAATGTTAAGGAATAAACTAAAAATAAAACGCCAATAAATGAGATCACTAAGTATTCCATTAAATTTTCCTTTTAATTCCAGATTTAGCCCGCTCTTTTATATTTGTTTGAATATAAATTTGATCGGTTGTAGCAATTTTTGCATGGCCTAAGTCTTCAGATAAATGTTTTAAAGGGCGAGTTTGTGCGTCATGCGTTGCCCCCGTATGGCGTAACCAATGCGCAGTGGCCGCTTCTAATTGTTCCGCGTCATCTTTAAATCCATCATCAAGTAAAGATTGTTGCGCAATATCGAAACTTTGTTGTACTAAACGTCGAATTTGTCTTACGGTCATTCCACCCTGACCACGAATTTTATGAACTAGCGGGTCTGACTCATCAACGCGGGGCAGAGCAGGCAAGCCTCGATACAAGCGATAACGTTTTAAATACTCAAGAAAATCATCACTTAATGTTACATCGCGTAATTTATTTCCTTTGCCCATTATTCGTAAAAACCAAAAACCATCATTATCTTGCCAAAAATGAGACATAACAGGTGACCATTGTGGTCGCTCTGATAATTCTGAAATACGAAGGTAGAGTCCTTTTAAACAGGCGAGGGTAAATAAGTTTCTTTCATACTCTGGTTTTTTTTCGCATATATCTCGGGTAACGCCAAATACATATTCCCATTGAATATCGCTTAACGTATCGGGGATTTGTATTTGTGATTGCACAACCAAGTAGGGACTATTTTTTTTAACAACAGGTACAAAGTTAGCAAAGGTTTTTTCTTCTAAAATAGCGAATTTATAAAATACATTGAGGGCAGTAAACATGGCCGATAATGTTTGCTGACTCGCAATAGATTCTTTTAACATGAAAGGGCGCCAATTTTGATTTAACCGACGAATTCCTTGCTCATCTTTATAACGCCATTGAACAGATGTAGATGCCCATTTTTTATCCGGTTCAACCATAAAATCAACATAGGCTTCAATATCTTCACGCTTAAGTTCAAATACAGATTTTTCAGCTATAAGCCATGACCATAAATAAAAACGTTCCAACTCATTACGAAAACGACTATAAGTTGCCTCAGATTTTCGGCCATAAACATATAAAAACTGGTATAAAAAATTAAGATCAGCCTTTGATTCAGTTACAGTCAAGCTGACTTGCTGTATAAAAGAGGCTAGTTCTGGATATTCTGATGAGAGTGTATTATCTTCAAGATGAGCTATTTGATAACGTAATTGTTTTAATGTATCGACCAGAGCAACAAGCATAATAGTAAAATATATAAGAAAATAATAGACTTATAGGTTAACCTTAAAGTCCGATACTGTCTAGTATTGGACATAATGAATTTTTGATATTTATGCTAAACGCAGATTTATTAACCATATACCTTATTAAAGGAAAAATCATGAAAAAATTACTTCTGTTGAGCATGTTAGTTATTAGCGTTTTATTAACAGGTTGCGCTACTACAGGCAGTGCTTCCCCTGGAGAAAAACGTGCTTTAGTACAAAGTATGAAATCGAATACATTAACTGCTCTATACGAAAAAAAACCAGATGTTAAAACCCAAATCGCAAACTCTGCCGGTTATGCTGTATTTGATAATGCCAATGTAAACGTTATTTTAGCCAGTTTTGGTGGTGGGTACGGTGTAGTAAAAAATAACCTAACCGGAAAATCTACCTATATGAATATGGGTGAAGCTGGTTTAGGCTTAGGTTTAGGTGTTAAAGATTTCAATATTGTGATGGTTTTTCACGATCAAGCAGCGTTAAATAGATTTATTAAACATGGTTGGGCGTTCGGTGGTAATGCCGATGCTGCTGCAAAATACCAAGATAAAGGTGGTGCTTTAGTTGCCGAAGCTATTGCTGACCAAGTTACTGTTTACTCTTTAACCGAAAGTGGCCTTGCACTGCAAGCTGTTTTAAAAGGCACTAAATTTTGGGTCGATTCTGAGCTAAATTAAGACCTCAAAACCCTCTCATAAGTGGGCTAGTTTGTATGATTACGATTACGCCCACTTTAATTTAACACCCGCAATTTAACATAACGTAATTTATGGGCTGTAATAACTATACAATAAATAAGTATAAGATCCAGATGCCCTGTATTATACAGAGCATCTGGATCTTAATTATAACTTTTATTAACTAAGAATAGTGTAAAGTAACGCAGCTAAAGTACCACCTATAGTCGGACCTAACACTGGAATCCATGAATAACTCCAATTACTATCTATCTTACCTTTGATCGGTAACAAAGCATGTACAATTCTAGGCCCTAAATCTCTAGCTGGATTTATTGCATATCCTGTTGTACCACCCAATGAAAGCCCAATTCCCCACACAACAAAAGCAACTGGAATTGCACCTATAGAGCCCAAACCAATTTTAGTCCCAGTACCATTGTCGATTTCAGCCGCCGAAAAATAAAATACACAAATCAATAAAACAAAAGTACCTACAATTTCACTAATTATATTTCTAAATGTATTTGGTATTGCTGGTGCTGTACAAAAGACTGCTCGTTTTAATTCTGCATCATCTGTAGCATCAAAGTGATCTTTATATATTACATAAACTAAAAAAGCTCCAATCATTGCACCAATAAATTGTGCAGCAATGTAAGCAGGGACTTCAGTCCAAGAAAATTTTTCAGCTACTGCTAAGCTAAGTGTTACAGCTGGGTTTAGATGTGCTCCACTATAAGGGCCAGCGACAACCACACCAATAAATACAGCAAGACCCCAAGCTGTAGTAACAGCCATCCACCCTCCTCCTTCACCTATTGTTTTTTTTAAAATATTATTAGCAACTACACCGCCTCCAATTAAAATTAAGAGGGCCGTTCCTAATATTTCTGCTATAAATGGTGTCATTTTATATTCCTTGCTAAAAGCTAAAATTAAATCTACCTTAATGAACATGTCTTTCTATAAGCGAATACTATCTACACTATGAAACTATTTTTGTTTAAATGTTGTAATTCAAAGTGCTTGATATCCTTAAAAGCATCTATAATGGTCACTAATAAAACTATCCTATTGAGCTTAGAGTTTATGATTGCGAGTTTTAATAACTTTACTTACATCCATAAACTCTAATCAAACAAGTTTGGTATGAATTTATATTTAAAGGTAAATTAGTAACTTATCCTTCACTTTGTACTTTTTTAACTGATTTACACCAGCCATCATAAAGCTCATCACGTTTTGTTTTGGTCATGCCAGGTTCGAATCGTCTTTCACAATTCCAATTAGTTGCCAATGACTCAAGCGATGAGAATACACCAGCCCTAAGTCCTGCAAGATAAGCTACACCTAAAGCAGTCGTTTCACTAATAGTTGAACGGTCAACCTCTGCACCTAAAACGTCTGACAAAAACTGCATAAGCCATCCATTTATGACCATACCACCATCAACTCTAAGTACCTGAGGCCTAACGCCGTCTGATTCCATAGCCTTTTGAAGATCTTTAGTTTGAAAACAAACAGACTGTAATCCTGCTGTTACTATCTCTTTAATACCCGTATCTCTAGTTAATCCAAATATAGCCCCACGAGCATTTGGATCCCAATATGGTGCACCCAAACCAGTAAATGCAGGAACCATATATATTCCATGATCTAGGGAGGTATTGATAGCGAGTAATTCTGTTTCATCTGCTTTTTCAATTAACTGTAAGCCATCTCTAAGCCATTGAATTGCTGCGCCAGCTATAAAAATACTGCCCTCTAATGCATAGGTTGGTTTGCCATTCAAACGATAGGCGACAGTACTAAGAAGTCTATTTTTAGATTGAAGAACTTGATCACCTGTATTAACCATCATAAAGCACCCTGTTCCATAGGTACTTTTAGCCATACCTGCTTGAAAGCATGTTTGGCCAAACAGTGCTGACTGTTGATCACCTGCCATACCTAAAATAGGCACTTCGTAACCTAAATATTTTTCACTCGCCATACCAAAGTCATCTGATGAATCCATTACTTCTGGTAGCATATTTAATGGAACATCAAGTAATTCAAGTAGTTCGGTATCCCATTCTTGCGTATGAATATTAAATAGCATAGTTCTCGATGCATTAGTTGCATCTGTGCGATGTTCTTTTTCGCCTGTCAACTTCCATAACAAATAAGTATCGACCGTACCAAAAATTAAATCACCATTTTCTGCTTTTTCACGAGCGCCTGGACAACTTTCTAAAATCCAATTTATTTTAGTCGCAGAAAAATACGGATCGATTAATAACCCCGTTTTTTGCATAATTAGTTCTTCTTTTCCTGCAAGCCTTAAACTATCGCATAGTTCTGTTGTACGCCTATCTTGCCAGACTATCGCATTATAAATGGGTTCACCGGTTACTTTATCCCAAACGATTGTAGTTTCGCGTTGATTAGTAATACCAATAGCAATAACTTTATCATGCTCAGGATCTAGGTTCTTCATAACAGCATTAATGGTATGAAGAACAGACTCCCATATGTCCTCAGGCTTATGCTCAACATAACCATCTTTTGGAAAATGTTGTTCAAATTCTTGTTGTTCTATATATGCAACTTTGCCATTTAAATCGAATAAAACACTGCGAGAGCTAGTCGTACCTTGATCAATTGAAAGGATATAATTATTCATTATTTTTTACACTTTAACATTCGGTTATTTTCGTTTTTGTACTATTACATGAATTAAATGTAACATACAACAAATATCAAACTTTTATATACAATTATTTAATGAAATAATTTCTATAAAATTCTCATTTACTTCTTTTTCACTTATAATAGTTTTACTAATTAAAATTAAAATTATGCTAAATAAAAATGACCCAAGATCAGAGACACGAATCTATATTAAAACTATTAAAAGAAAGAGATTCCATTTCTATTGAAGAATTAGTTGAGCACTATAAAGTCACTCCACAGACGATAAGACGCGACCTTACCCATCTTGCAAAGTTAAACAAATTAAGGCGTCATCATGGAGGCGCTAGTGTAGTCTCAAGCATTCAAAATATGGCGTATCAAACTAGAAAAATCATGGATTTAGAAGCTAAACAAAAAATAGCGCAACATTTAGTTAGTATGATACCAAATGGTTCTTCTTTATTTATAAATATAGGAACAACGACTGAGACTATAGCTAAAGCACTTCTATCGCATGAAAACCTTAAAGTTGTAACTAACAATTTAAATGTTGCTGCTATATTAGGCGTTAAAAAGGATTTTTCAGTTCTTATAGCAGGAGGAGAAGTTAGACATAGAGATGGTGGTATTATTGGTGAAACAACTGAAGATTTTATCAATCAGTTTCGTATGGACTTCGGCATTATCGGCATAAGTGGGATAGAAGAAAATGGTTCTCTACTTGATTTCGATTATCGTGAAGTTCGTGTTGCTCAAGCAATCATCAAAAATTCACGTAAAGTTTTACTCGCCGCTGATAATTCAAAATTTGGTAGGTGCGCTATGGTTCGTTTAGGTAACATTAGTCAAGCAGATGACTTTATTACTGATGCTAAACCACCTAAGAGTATTCTAACCTTACTTTCCGAACATGACGTTAAGCTTCATATAGCACGATAGTAGTCAATCTAAACCATCTAATACATACAGAACAATTCAAATAATTTCAAGTAGATACCATGAATTTCGTTGTTAATGTACTTAATAATTAAATAATAAATTGGTTAAATTAATATATAACTTTGTAATTCCCTCCTCTATTTCACTCCTGTATACCAGAATTTATTTTCTTTTATGTACTTTAATGTTTGCAAATCTTCGCAAATAAGTGATACTTTTAAAAATGAACATAAAAGCAAATTAAAACCATGTATTACTCTTTAGTATTAATGTTATCGATAAGGCACCAATGAAAAACCTATATACACAATTAGAGCAGGATAACGTTCCAAAAACACTCACACTGCTGATCCAAAGCATAGTTGGTGCATGCACAGAAATAGCTACTCGTATTAATCATGGTGCATTATCTGATGTGCTTGGCTCATTGCCTGATCACAATGTACAAGGAGAGGTACAAAAGAAGTTAGATGTTATCGCTAATAATATTTTGATTGAATCTCTAAAAAAGAATAAGCAGGTTAGAGCTGTCGCATCTGAAGAAGTAGAAGACATTATATTATGTAATAGTTTTGGCAAATACCTTATTTGTTTCGACCCATTAGATGGTTCATCTAATACTGATGTAAATGGTTCATTAGGTACTATTTTTTCTATATCTTCAGCTTCTCCTGCCCAAACAGAAGTTAGTGAAGAAGACTTTTTTTCTACAGGAAGATCAATTATCGCTGCAGGCTATGTTCTATATGGCCCATCGCTTATGCTTGCCTTATCAACAGGTTCAGGAACACATATTTATACATTAGATCCCTCAAATAATAACTTTATGCTCACACATCCTAATTTAAACATTCCAGAAGATACGAATGAATTTTCATTTAATTTATCAAACCAATTTAAGTGGCCTGAAAATGTACAAAAATATATTGTTGATTTACAGCTTGGTACCGATGGTATCCGAAAGAAAAACTTTAATATGAGATGGTTGGGAGCCATGGTAGGTGATATGCATAGAATTCTATGTAAGGGAGGTATATTTGGGTACCCTGAAGAAAAAAACTTTAAATACGGTAAATTAAGATTACTTTATGAAGCAAACCCAATTGCATTTTTAGTAGAGCAAGCAAATGGTTTAGCAAGTAATGGGACTACTTCTATTTTAGACACTGTGCCTTCAAGTATACATCAACGGATCCCTGTATTTATTGGTTCTAAGAATGAAGTTCTACTTATAGAAAAGTATGCTTTAGGAAAATAAAAAACATACATTATTACTTTAAGAGTGACATCTGTATTTATATAGAAATTGTATCTAACTTTACTTTTGTTAAGAAACATATCTGCTTTCAATTATTTAAAGGTTAAAATCATGTCAATAAGACTTAACATGCTAGAAAAAATAAAAAATAGTCAAGGCTTTATAGCTGCACTAGATCAAAGTGGTGGGAGTTCACCAAAAGCTTTAGAGCAGTATGGTATCTCATCTAGTGAGATTTCATCTGATGAGGAGATGTTTAAATATATACATTCTATGCGAGCACGAATAATTTCAAGTAGTCCATTTAATTCACAAAAAATATTGGGCGCAATTCTATTTAAAGATACTTTAAATCGTTACATTGAAAATATTCCAACAGCTGAATATTTGTGGAAACATAAAGAAATTGTACCATTTTTAAAAATAGATGAAGGTTTAATGCCTGAATCTGACGGTGTACAGTTAATGAAACCCATTAAAAACCTTGGTTCAATACTAACGGTTGATACTAATTTTGTTTTTGGCACAAAAATGCGGTCTGTTATAAAACAAGCTAGTCGTATTGGTATCCAAAATGTTGTTAAACAGCAATTTGAAATTGCAAAAGAGGTAATAAATTCAGGGCTAATGCCTATTATTGAGCCTGAAGTTGATATTTATTGCGAAGAAAAGCAATCTGCAGAACTCATGTTGCATGATGTAATTATTGAAGAGCTGAATAACCTTGAAGATGGACAGCAAGTAATATTAAAACTCACGTTACCTGAAGTGCCTAATTTATATAAAGATCTTGCAACACACCCAAAAGTTTTAAAATTAGTTGCTCTATCTGGTGGTTACTCTATTACACAAGCCAATGAAAAGCTAAAAAGAAATACTGGTATTATTGCTAGTTTTTCAAGAGCATTATTGATTGGCCTACATCATGACATGTCTGATAAAAAGTTTGATGAAAAATTAAATAATTCTATAGAAGCCATTTATGAAGCTTCAATATATAAATTATAAGTAATCCAACTTTCATAAGCATAAAAACTTTATACGTAATCTTTTATAGCTCTAGCTTGTACGAAAATAACCTAACCAAGTAGATATAAAAGGCTAGTAATTAATAATAGGTAATCCAAAAAATGAGCCAACTGAGAAAGAATAATATAAAAAAACTTCCTCAAGATATATTCGATGTATTGATAATTGGAGGGGGTATTAATGGTGCAGTATCAGCTGCAGCATTAGCTGCAAAAGGCGCCAAAGTTGCATTAATCGATAAAGGAGATTTCGCTGGTTTCACTAGTTCAAACTCATCTAACTTGGCCTGGGGCGGCATAAAGTATTTAGAAAGCCATGAATATAACTTGGTAAATAAACTATGTAAAAGTAGAAACCATTTAATGCGCAGCTACCCATCGACAGTTAAAGAAATTCGTTTTTTTACCAGTATTCAAAAAGGCTTTAGATTCCCAGCTTTCTTTGTCTATTTAGGAACAATCGTCTATTGGTTTATGGGCCGATTTTTTACACAATCGCCTCGCTACCTTAATGCAAAAAAAATTAAATCATTAGAGCCAGTCGTCAACACTACAAATGTAGAAGCCGGTTTTGAGTATTCAGACAGCTTTTTATTAGACAACGATGCCCGGTTTGTTTTTAACTTTATTCGCTCTAGTATGAGCCATGGCTGTATCGGTGCTAACTATGTAAGTGCACAAGGCTCAAACCGTACAGATGATATTTGGACAACAAATGCAATGGACGAAATAACGAAAGAACAATTTTCGATACGTTCTAAAGTAATTATAAACGCCGCAGGCCCTTTTGTTGATCCTATTAATATTACTAACAGTCAAACTACAGCACATCACCATTTATTTTCAAAAGGTATTCACCTTATTGTTGATAAAATTACTAGCAGTAATAAAGTACTTACATTTTTTGCTGACGATGGCAGACTATTCTTCGTGATCCCTATGGGACCTAAAACTTGTATTGGTACAACTGATACACAAGTTGAAAGCCCACATTCGCATGTTACTGATGAAGATAGAAAGTTTGTGTTAGATAATGCGAACAAGTTACTAGAACTGGATAAACAGCTCACAAAAGACGATATAATAGCTGAACGATGTGGTGTAAGGCCATTAGCAATTAAAAAAGATGGTAATGGTAAGGCTGACTGGGTGCAATTATCGCGCAAACACGCAATCGACACTAACTATGAGAAAAAATACCTTTCTATATTTGGTGGGAAATTAACTGATTGTATCAATGTCGGTGATGAAGTTGCTGAGTTAATCAAAAAGCTTGGTATTAACCTTCCTTACGAGGATTACAAATGGTACGGCGAGCCTGACGATACTGTCAAAAATGAATTTATGCATCGTGCTAAGCTAATGAATTTAGACGGCTTAACTCCCAAAACATCTACTGAAGTACTCAGCAAACGCTTTTGGAGACGTTACGGAAGAAATGCAATTAACATGTTAGAAAAAATTCGAGAAGTTCCTGAAAAAGCTGAGCTTCTAATTAAAAATTCAGAGTATTTACGTGTTGAAATTGAACATGCTGCCGAACGAGAAATGGTAACTAAACTAAGTGATTTTTTACGTCGCCGCTCTAAAATATCACTGGTTGTACGTAAAGAAGATATCCTCTCTGATCCGGGGCTACAAGAGGTATGTCATATTCTATTTGGTGAAGAAAATGCGCAAGCCAGGCTTCAAGAATATATAGAGGAAATATCCCAATAACCCATCGATTCCGTGATTTTATTTAAATACACAGCAATCAAAACCAACCATAGGGCTAATTTTCATCACTATATAATCGCGATGTAAACTAGCCCTTTTATATAACAATAAATGCTTCATTGCATCAGCAAAATTGGCAATTTATTCAATTGGTATTATTTTAAAATTATTATATAACTTCTCATCAAACGCCTCTGCTAATCTTTCTGTTTCACTAAATACTGTATTCCAATATTTAATGCGTGTGTCGGCATCTAGATCGGTAAAATCATTTCTATCTGGAATTTTTCCGTAAGGTAAGCCTGCTATAAATTCTTTTGATGGCGTGATCATCACCACGTTATCGTAATTAAGTGGTGATACTTTACGTTTTAAATTTTTATCAAACCACCCTGCTTTTGGGTCGCTATTAAAGTGCGGATATAAAATGAGTCCTGGGTTATTAATTTTTAAATCAAAGTGGTAATCAATAATGCCACCATCGCGATAAATACCCGCGGGTGTTCCGGCAATATTTTTAATGCCTTGCATAACTAAAGGTATTGAACCCGATGCAAGTAATGCCTCTTTTAAATTATTTTGGGTAAGCGCTATTTTTTGTGTTTTAAAATTATAGCTGTCGGTAATTGATAAGTCGCTTGTTGCTGGGCCAAATATAAAACGCTCATATTGCGATCCTAAATATTTTCGGTTTACTCGATTAAGCATATAACTTTTTGATAAACCCATAAGCTGTAATAATTTATTTTCACTGGCTATAAATCCATTCGATTTTGCCACTATAAAATGTGCTTTAAATACGGGGTTATTTATAATTTCAGCCACGCCGTTATCACCAAACACATCTTCAAGCAGTGCGCGGGCTTTAGTGGTAATTTCAGCTGGTGTTGGTTTATTACTAGAGTATCTGGTTTGCGAATACGATGTTGCTAAGCGCTCAATTGCTGCAACCGGATCATTTTGCGCAAAACACGCTGAGCGAAATGCCCCGGCCGATGAGCCAATTAAGTTAAGCGGTTGTTTATGGTTTTTAAAAAACTCACCAAATATATATTTGTCTAAACCAAACAAGGTAAACCATTTTGGCCCGCCGCTGGCACCTAAAAATGAGCTGAATAATTCGGGTTTAAGCCCCTGTTCGTTTATTATTTTTGCAGCAGTTTTACCTGCGTAAATGTTGATCATCTAAAAATTTAGCCTATAAAATCTGTGGTTAATTGTGCTGCTTATTTCTATTTAATGGCATATACTTGTTAATTACTTTGTATATAACCAGGCTAAAAATAGAATAGTTATGCAAAAATAAAAACGGTTTTATGCTGCCATAAAACCGTTTATTAATGCTAAAAGTGACTTAATATACGTTAACTAGTCCCAAATGCCGGTTTCGCATTTACCCTGTACTTTTACATCATTTACTTTAAATTCGGGCTCTAAGCCTTTTTCGCGTTGTGTATGATAATCGCGAGTAACCGCTAATATTGTTGGGGTTAGCAATATAATAGCGATAACGTTAACCACTGTCATTAAACCTAAAGCAATATCGGCTAAATCCCATACTTGCTTTAATGTGGCCGACGCGCCCCACAACATCATTGATAAATAAAGCAAAGTATAAATACCACGGCCCATTTTGTTATCGAGTTTAAATAAGTGCAAGTTACTTTCTGCGTAAGCATAGTTGGCTACTACAGACGTAAAGGCAAACAAGGTAATAGCGGCTGCTACAAAGTACACACCCCCTTGTGCTAAATGTGCGGTCATGGCGCTTTGCGTTAAACGTATACCTTCCATTTCGCCGCTTATGTCTATGTCGGCAAGTAAAATAATAACCGCAGTACAGCTACACAATACTATGGTGTCGAAAAACACCCCTAACATTTGAATGTAGCCCTGTGTTACCGGATGATTAGGCAGTGGGCTTGCACTGGCTGAAGCATGTGGCACACTGCCCGCGCCCGCTTCGTTTGAATAAAGGCCACGTTGAATACCATTTTTTATTGCTGCGCCCATCGCGCCTGCACCTGCTTCTTGCAGCCCAAATGCTGATAAAAATATATCTTTAAGCATAGCAGGCACTTGGGTGAAGTTTATTAAGGTAATAATAACTGCAACAAGCACAAACACTATGCCCATTACCGGTACTACGCGCTCAGCAAAGCGGGCGATTGCTTTAAAACCACCCACAATAATAGAGCCGGCTAACACAGTGATCACTAATCCAGAGTAAAAGGTTGGAATTTCGAAGGCAAAATTAAGTGCATCGGTAATGGTGTTGGTTTGCATGGCGCTAAAGGTAAAGCCGTAACCTAAAAATAAGCACAGTGCAAACACAATAGCAAAGGCTCGATTACCTAACCCTTGTTGAATATAATACGCAGGGCCGCCTCTAAACTCTCCTTGGCTGTCGCGCACTTTATATACTTGACCTAATACACTTTCGGCAAAGCCTGTGGCCATGCCTAATATGGCAATAACCCACATCCAAAAAATGGCACCACTGCCACCCAATGATATAGCAACGGCAACACCTGCTAAGTTACCCGTGCCTACCCGCGCACATAAACCAGTACACAGCGCTTGAAATGATGATATGTCGCCTTTTTTACATTTGCTGCTGCCTTTTAGTAAACTAAACATATGTTTAAATTTAAGTATTTGAATGGCTTTTAAACGCACCGAAAACCAAATACCAGCAAAAAGTAAAATGTAAATGAGTACTTGGCCTTCGCCCCATAAAAGGCTATTTACACTTTTGATCAGCGTGTCGAACATCAGGCTTCCTTTTTATTATTATTTGCCACGGTATTAATTTAGCGACGTGAGTGTTTAAGTTTAGTAGAGACTTAGCTACTTTATAATAAAGCCAATTAGATGTGAATTATTTTTCTTTATTAATGAATAAAAATTCACCCAGCAAACTGACTTATATTGCAGTGTAATTGCTGATGTAAAAAGAATGTTTTAGAAAGGAATTAGTCGCGTGCTTTAATAACCGTTAGCGCATTATTTTCGAGGTAAAAAACCGAATATTTCTCACGGCTAAATGACTGCCATGAGAACACAGTAAATGCTGATTTATTATCTTGCTGATAATAAACACACAGCTACGCTATGTAGCTGTGTTTATAATCATCCTGATCTGGGTGATGGTTTTTTAAGTAGTTATGGCCTGCTGCTAAACCAAGTTTATAGTCAAATCGTAAGTCATCATTTGAGCTGCCTAATAACTTACTATACAACTTTTGATTTGCAAAAATTTGGATTATTTCTACATCTTTTGGTGGGTTAGCAATAAATGCTAACTCATCTTCGTAGGCTTGCTCATGTTGTAATAAGTAGTCTATTGTTTTTGGGCAATAGCCAGATACTTCAACAAATGATTTTAATTTACTTATCCATGCTGATTGAGCCTGAAAGGCTTCATCAACGGTGCGTATAACCACAATTTTGCGTGCGCCACGATTATAGGCTTCGCGTACAGGAAGCGGTGCGGCAAGGCCACCGTCTAAGTAAAAATCAGACTCTGACTGTATCTCGGTCTTACCTAATTCATTTGCGGCTAATGCATTTAACCACGGCGTCAATTTTACACCTTGCTTATATAAAAATGGCAGTGCACTTGACGCTTTTAATAGCTCTCGCCATTGTTGGCCTTCCCCTGTTGGGGATAAAAAATAAGGTTTGCGATCACGGGCATTGGTTGCAGTAATTAATAGCTCACGGTCGCCTAAACTGGCTTTTGCAGTTTTAAAATCAAGCGCTCTGTTTACTTCGGTGGTTTTATCAAAGTACCAATCTAGGTCAACAATATGTTTACCCATTAAGCCGCGACCTAACTGAAAAAAACGTTTATGACGGGAAAGCCCTCTGATCAAGCGTTTTGCGTAGCCTTTTTGACGCGCCAAATAGCTTGTTAAGTTTTGAGAACCTGCAGATGTGCCAATAAATAAGTCAAATGGATCATACTCTTGCTCTAACCAGGCATCGAGTACACCCGCGGTAAATATCCCTCGTTGTCCGCCACCTTCTGCTATCAGCGCTACTTTTGGCTGCACTGAGTTGTTGCCTGAATGGGGTGTCGTACTATTTTGAGATTTCACGCTTTACCTTCCTATTTATTTAGCTGAATTGTGTTGCATACCCTTATAATAATCGTTCAATATTCATAATTAAAATTGATTGTTTAAATCAGTTCTATTGAAAAAATAGAACAAGCTTTTTCATTGCCACTTTTTAAATAATGTAAAATGGCCCCGACGTAATCAACTTTAATCTGTTTAATAGCATAACAAGCGTTGAGTGTACGCTTGCTTAACCAATTGCTTATCCATGTTTTATTTGCATTAAAATTTCAAGCGCTTTATGGCGCTTTTCATTATCAAATAAGTCGTTGGTGAATATAAGCTCATCAACCCCTAATTGATTTACAATCATTTCTAGCTTGTGTTTAATACTGGCTGGCCCACCGGTAACACTTAACCCTAAAAAGCTCTCAACATGAGCGCGCTCTTGTTCGCTCCACAAACCTTCCATTGTTTCTACTGGGGGTTTTAACCACAGCTCGTCGCCTCTAATTAACGATAACACTCGCTGTTTGGATGTAGTTGATAAGTACTGTGCTTCTTCATCTGTATCTGCAGCCACTAAAGGTAATGCCAACATGACATAAGGCTTAGCTAATACATTTGATGGTTTAAATTCTCGTTTATACAAGGCTATTGCATCATGCACAAAACGCGGTGCAAAGTGCCCCGCAAATACATAGGGTAATCCTTTTTGTGCAGCTAACTGCGCACTAAATAAACTTGAACCTAAAAGCCAAATGGGAACATTGGTGTTTTCACCAGGTATTGCTCGCACGCGCTTAGTTCCCTCATAAGGGCCCAATAATGTTTGTAACTCGCTCACTTCATTAGGAAAGTTTTCAGCACGACTGATATCGTTATTTAATGCACGACTTGTCACAGGATCGCTACCTGGAGCGCGCCCTAACCCTAAATCAATTCGACCTGGGTATAAACTTTCTAAGGTGCCAAATTGCTCCGCAACAACTAAAGGAGCATGATTAGGCAACATAATTCCACCCGACCCTACGCGTATTTTTTTAGTGTTTCCGGCTATATGCCCCACCAAAATTGAAGTAGCCGCACAAACAATCCCAGGCATATTATGATGCTCGGCTAACCAAAAACGATTAAAACCGAGTTCCTCAGCTTTTTGTGCATAGGCTGTACTTTTATTTAAGGTGTCACTCACAGTGGCGCCTTTAGGCATTGGCGCCAGTTCTAATAACGAAAAAGGAATAGTTGGTAACAAAGTAGTACCTCCAAATAAAATAGCGATTTATAGCGCTAGCCATAAATAATGAGTCTATGCTAAGAGATGGGTGTGTATGACAGTCAATTCAAGGCGCCTTGCCTTTTAAAAGCTAAATAGCGATGTGATTGAACAACAATTAAGTTAGCTATTTTTAGCAGCAGTGTGTTGGCGCTTTAGTTTATAAGCTTCTGAATCGAGCCCTTTTTTCCAATAGCCCGATGCAACAATTTGACTGCGCGGTATAGCTAATTCATCAGTTAATATGGTTTTTGCTTTACGGACTAATCCGGCTTCAAGTGCCATAAATACAATAGGTTGTTGCTCACTAAGTGGTAGCGATTTTAATGCGTTTATCATATCTGTATCGGGGTTATTTGTTATTAACCAAGTTACATCACGCGAGGAGTCTAAGCTAATCACATCATCTTTTGTTGGTGCATGAATAATCGCGTCAATTTTTGCGTTTATAGGCAATTGTTGCACGTAGCCTTTAATTGCATTAACCGAAGTTAAATCGCCAAGTAATAGATAATATGAATGATCATAGTTATCCAACTTTTTAGGGCCTGGCCCTGCTATACCCACTTCATCGCCTACTTTTGCTTCTTTAGCCCAATTAGTGGCTGGACCTTGGTGCATATTTATCACAAAGTCGAGGGTAAGTGCACCAGTGTGCTCATCAACATGTCTTATAGTGTATGAACGCATACACGTAGTTTTAATATTAAAGTCAACGAGGCCATTTTGTGGAATAAGCACCTTAACGTAGTTACCAATGTATTGGGCACTCAGGTCGTTAAACTCATCTGAGCCAACAATAATGCGTTGTAGATGTGGGGTTATTTGCTTTGTGCTTAATACGGTTGCTTTGCGTACTTTTTTACCCATATAAATTTACCTCATTAAAAAAGATGAATTGCACAACGCCCCATTGGTTGATAAAATCAACTATAACAATTTAATTGACTTTGTCAACTATAATGGAGTTATTATGAACTCATCAGTGGCTAATACATTATTTGCTTTAATGCAAAATTATCGCGTTACCATACGCGAAGCCATTAATGCAGGTGAGCTTGGGTTAAACGCGATGCATGTGCGTTGCCTGCATATTATTGCAGCGACACCTCAGTGCACTGCTAACGATATTGTGAATCAAACCCAACGCGACAAAGCCCAAATAGCACGGTTAGTGAAAGAACTGCTCGCGCTAAACTTAATTCATAAAAATGCCAGTAAGCATGACAAGCGTTGTTTTATTCTGTCGTTTACCGCACAAGGGTGCACGCTTTACGACAAATTATTAAACGCTGAGCAGCATGTAAATGCGCAAATGTGTAAAAACTTAAACCCACAGCAAATCAATGACTTCTTAGATACAGCTCAGCAAATGATCAAAAATATGGATTGATCGCAGATCCATTACTTGGCATAACTTATATAAAACGCATATACTGTACACTTATACAGTATATGCGTTTTAGGTTGTGTTATGTTTGTTATTCCCATTTATATAGAGGCCGGTGTATGCGGATTTGAGTCACCTGCAGCACAATATACAGAGCTTGGCGTTTCACTTGATGAGTTATTAATAAAGCATCCTGATGCCACGTTTATTGGGATAGCGTCTGGGTGCTCTATGCAAGAAATTGGTATTTTTGAGGGCGACTTACTGTTGGTTGACCGTGCAGAAATACCAAAAGATGGCGATGTTATTGTGGCTAACTTAAATGGTTTATTTGTATGTAAGCTGCTTGATAAGACCAATGCACGCTTGCTATCAGCCTCTTCTGCTTATAAGCCGGTGCAATTGACTGAGTCAGATGAGTTTCAGCTTGAAGGTGTGGTAACTCGCTCTATTAGGCTGCATCGCCAAAGCCCTGAGTTACTTTCATGTATGCCTTAGTTGATGCCGTTGCTTTTTACGCCAGTGCCGAAAAAGTATTTGATCCGGCTATTCGCTCAAAGCCTGTGGTAGTGCTTACCAATAATGACGGCTGTGTGTGTGCGGTCTGCCCAATTGCGCGTAAGCTTAATATTCCTAAATTTGGCCCTTACTTTAAAGTTAAGCAGTTACTAGAACAAAACAATGTGGTTGTACGCTCTAGTAACTATGAACTATACGCTAATTTAAGCGACCGGATGATGAGTGTAATTGGCCGCTTTTGTGACACCCAGCATGTTTACAGTATCGATGAATCGTTTTTACACTTTAATGGTTATCAACCTTTAATTAACGATTGGCAAGCATATGGGCAACTAATTAGGCGTACTGTATGGCGCGAAACCAAACTCCCTGTTGGGGTTGGCTTTGGGCCAACACCGACCTTAGCCAAAGCCGCTAACCATGCAGCTAAAAAACTAACTGGCTTTAATGGTGTTGCAGTGATTGACGATGAAGTAAGTCGCCGCACTATTTTGCAACGAATGCACTGCCAAGATGTTTGGGGGGTGGGCAAACGTTTAGCTAAAAAGCTGGCTCTCATGGACATTCATACCGCGTGGCAACTGGCTGAGCAAAGCCCAAAAACAATTCGCCGCCAATTTAGTGTGGTGCTTGAGCGCACAATTAACGAGCTCAACGGCATTACCTGTTTAAACTGGGATGATGTACGCCAAGATAAACAAGCTATTTTTTCAACTCGTAGTTTTGGTCAGCGACTTTGCGACCCCGATGCAGTTAAAACCGCCCTAATAAATCATGCTAGTGTAGTTGCACAAAAATTAAGAGCACAACAGTCGCTCACTCATCGTATTTATATTTTTGCTGCCAGCTCATCACATGAACACGCCTTTTATAAAAAGTCAGTTATGTATCAATTTGATCCGCCCACTAACGATACTCGCGTTATGGCCAATGCGGTATCAAAGAGTTTTGAGCAAATATATCAACCGGGAATTCGATTTTATAAATGTGGTGTGGGCGCATTAGAGCTCAGCCCGCAGCAGTTTCAACAACATCATTTATTTGATAAGCAAACCGATAACCCGCAGTTAATGGGCTGCTTAGATGCGATAAATCATAGATACGGTAAAGGAATGCTTAGCGTGGCGAGCAGCCAATTAAATGATCATTGGCATATGAACAGGGCTTTTTTATCGCCGCAATACACGACTCGTTGGCGTGATATTCCAAAAATACAGTGTTAGTCGGCAACTTTAATAAATTCACATTCTACACTCGGATTGTCCAATGTGTATTTAAGCGTATTGCTGGTTAAAAAAGTAATGCTTTGTTTAATCGTTCCTTCATGGATAGGATTATCACAGCGGCTCATGCGTAAGCTATTTTCTAGGCCATCTGTTTTATATTTTAGCGAGCTGGTAATAAAACAATAATTTGGTTTTTCAATGGTACGAGTACCATTGTGTAAGGAGTTAAACAAAATCTCTTTGCCTAAGCTAAAACCTTGCTCAGGATCTTCAGGGTTATTAAATTGTAATCGGCTATTAGTACATAACCCAGAATTACTGGAGGTCACTTCGTAATTACCCAGCTTAGTTTGTAACAGCGGAATAAAGCGAGTTTTATTACTTGGGCCTGCTACTGCATAGCAGCTAAAAAGGCTTATGCTAAGTAAAACCAGTGTGAAAAATTTCATTATAGGCTCTATCCTCGTGTATCAAATATGATCAAGCACTGTGACTATGCTTAGCTATTTCTAACTATAACAGAGATTTACTATAAAAGATGTGAAGTCGTTATACCATAAACACGTCTTTAAACTGTATTTAAAAATACGTAGCTCACAGCAAATACGATTACATTTTAAAACAGTTCAGTTAGTGAAATAAGAGGATGTGAAGGATAGCGCAAGCTGTATCAAAACCTAAGCAACATAAAATGCATTACCCCTAACCCAAAGTAATGCATTAATAGTCAAAAGTGAGCGATTACTGCCAATACTTAGCAAATAATTGCGGGTAATTTTGTTTTAAAAACTTAGGTTTGTCTTTAAAGCGCTTACCTTTAGGTTGTTCAAGCCCTGAGGGGATAAAGGGTAACTCATCGTCATTACGTTCTTCATATAACAAACCTGCAATTAGGTCATACTCATCTAAATACGGGTAAGGTTGCTCGTTTAAAAAATAAAGTGGTGTGCACTGTGCAAGGCTATCGGGGTTTTCTAACGCTGCTTTAAATACCGCTTCACCCCGAGAAATTAGCCAACAACGAAATTCAGAAAAACCATATTCATCATTACAACCAGCTATTACAAACGCCGCACCAAATAAATCCCAAGTATAACTTTGGCGCATACAAATACTAAACTGTTTATCAAATTCAATAAGCTGCTCGTCGGATAAATCACTCAATGCAGCCTTAAGGGATTGGCATACAGACTCAGGCTCTGCGGTTCTGTCGTTTACAGTTACCAATCGCCAAAAATCAGTTAAGGTTAAATCGCTCATGCAATGATCTCTTTTACCCGACCTACTTGACCATCTTCTAACTGTACTTTAATACCGTGCGGATGATTAGGTGACTTAGTTAATAAACGCGACACAATACCATTGGTTAAAGTACCACTGCGTTGATCTTGTTTAAGCACAATATTAACCTCAGTGCCGGGTGTTATTTGTGAACGTGTTGGAACAGCCATATATAATCTCTTTTGCTATTTTTGGGGATTATAGCCTGCTTAATAAAATCACTCCATATTAAAGCTTTTAAAGGCCCTATAAAGCATAATTCAAGCTAATGTGAAGAATAAACAAAACCCATCGTACACATTATGGCTGCTTAGAAAATGAAATGGCATTGGCTTTAATATGTATGTTCAAGCTGGCTAACGCATTACAAATAAGCTGCTCAATGTAATAAAACTGATTTTTTTGTTTAGCCTGCTCTAGTGCAATATCATCGATAAAATAACAACTTACTTTAAACTTAGAAGGTAAATTGTTTAAGTCTGCTGAATGGGTAAGAAAGCTAAAGTCCTCCACAGTATCTTTTATTTGCTCACAAGCGAGCGTTAATTGCTGACGAATACGTTTATCTAGCTGCTTTTGGGTTTTGGTCATCGTTTATTGCTGCTCGCGAGCTTGTTGTTCTTTAAATTCTTTGTAACTGTCTTGCTGCTGTTTAACACACTCATGGTATTCCTTATCTGCCATGTGGCTGCATTCACCCAACCGCGCTGATTGAATTTCATGGTAGCGGCTATCGCTGCTACATCCCGCTAACACCAATAATGCGGATAACGAAAATAGATATTTTAACTTATTATTTAACATTCAAAATTCCTACTATTTTAACGGGAAAACTACTGATTTTCGTTATTTTTGCTGTATATTGCACTGGTTTTGTATTTATAACCGTTAAGGGCACGTTATGATGTTGTCGCAGTTACAAGAGCTGTTCCAGCGTATCGATAAAAGTAAACTATTTCAATCATTTGTTATTGCAGTTATTGTTGTTTCTGCATTGACCGTGGGCGCACATACCTATTCATTACACCCTACTGCTGAGCTATTTCTACATTGGATGGATATAGGCATCACAGTGTTTTTCTTGATCGAATTGGTTATTCGCTATATTGCCAGCAAAGGTATCAAGGACTTTTTCTCCAAAGGTTGGAACATTTTTGACTTCATTATCGTGATCGGAAGTTTATACCCCGCGGCAGGCTCTACTATTTTTATTGCTCGACTACTACGCATTTTCCGCGTACTACGTTTAGTGTCTATGATCCCAGAGCTGCGCTTATTAGTGAACTCACTAATAAAAGCCATCCCGCAAATGGGCTATATCGCGCTGCTAATGTTTGTGATTTTTTATATTTATGCTGCCACAGGTAGCATGTTGTTTGCTGAAATAAACCCAGTACTGTGGGGCGATGTCTCTATTTCTATGCTTACTTTGTTTAGAATCGCCACCTTCGAAGATTGGACCGACGTGATGTACGAAACCATGGCGGTATACAAATTAAGTTGGATTTTTTACCTAACCTTTATCTTTTTAACTGCATTTGTGTTTTTAAATATGATGGTTGGCGCTATTTTAGAAGTGATGAGTGAAGAGCATCGCAATGCACGAGAAGAGCAAGCCGATATAGACTCACTCCCTGCCACCCAAGGCCAAGTAAACGAATTAAAAGCACAACTAGCAGAATTAAAAGAACTACTTAAAAATAAGTAGCAGGGATAAAAAGGGCATGCATTTGCTTGCCCTTACACTTTAAATTTACCCACCAACCCCGTTAAAATTGACGAAAGACGATTCATTTCGTTGCCGTTTTCACTGGTGGTCACGGCAATATCACTCACCTCATCAGCCGCATTTTTAATTTCAGTAACATTGCGGTTTATATCTTCAGCTACATGTTGTTGCTCTTCAGCAGCGGTGGCTATTTGGGTATTTAAATCGCTAATATGAACGATAGATGCCGTGATCTCACTAAATTGTTGCTGCGCCGAATGCGCAAGCTCTACGGTTTTATTAGTGGTTTCTATACTGCGTTGCATATCTTTAGAAACTTTAGATGACATAGTGCGTAGTTTATCAAGCTGTGAAGCCACTTCTTCGGTTGACTCAGCGGTTCGTTGCGATAACGCGCGTACTTCGTCGGCCACCACAGCAAAGCCGCGTCCGTGCTCACCGGCACGTGCAGCTTCTATTGCAGCATTTAAGGCCAATAAGTTAGTTTGTTCTGAAATACCGCGAATAACACTGAGTATCGACATAATGTTTTCGCTTTCAGTATCTAGCTGAGTAATATCTGCTGAGGCATTGTTTATTACATCACATAGCTGAACCACACTTTCCACAGTTTGTGTAATAACCGATTGCCCCAAGTCTGATGCTTGCTGTGTTTGAACAGCCAAATCCGCTGCATTTGCACAACTGCTAGACACTTCGTTCGCGGTGGCAGCCATTTTATTAATAGCCGTAGCTGCCATCTCTAAAGCTTGTTGCTGTTGGCTGGTGGAGCTTGTTAATTGTGCCGCTTGCGATGAGGTTTGTGATGAGGTTTTACTTACATTTTGCGCGCACTCATTAATTTGAGTTACCAGCTCGCTGATCAAGTTTAAAAATAAATTAAAGCTATTAGCCAGTTTAGCGGTTTCATCTTTGGTTTTTATTGTTAAGCGTTGGGTTAAATCACCGCCACCTTGCGATATTTCAGTTAAGCCATCACTCACTTCAACAATAGGGGCTGATATTAATTTAGAAATATAACTCGCTATAGCAACAAATACAGCAATTAATATCGCACTAATAACCAATATGGTATAGGCCATAGTATTCGCCGTGCTCATCACTTCGGCTTTTTCTACTACCCCAATAAACTTCCAACCTAAGGTAGCAGAGGTATGAATATTAGCCATATATTGTTTACCATCTATCTCTACATCAAACAGCCCTTGGGTATTTTTAGCTAAGTCGGCGTATTTTCCCCCCTCAAGATCTGCTAAGTTTTTAAATCGGTAATCTGGGTGTTTAACATCCACCAGCACACTGCCACTATCTTCAATCAACATTAAATAACCGGTTTCGCCTAATTTAATATCGGCAATAATATCGGTAAGCCCGCCTAATGATACATCCATTCCTTGGGCGCCAATTAATTGCCCGTTATCAATAATCGCTTTAACCGTAGATACAATAACTAAATCATCAGCGGCCCAATAATAGGCATTAGTTCGCGTTGTTTTACCATTAGCCGCTTTTGCTGCCATATACCAGGGGCGCTCGCGCGGATCATAATTGGCGTTTACTTTCCCCATGGGCCATTGAATATACCCCCCTTGTTCGTTTCCCATGTAAATATAAGCAAGTCCTGGGTGTGTTTGGCCAAAATGGTCAAACAAGCTATATGCAGCTTGCTCTGTTGGGCTTTGATTAGGATGGTTAAGCATCACTGAGTTGGAAGCATCCATATGGGTTTTAACATTGGTGCGTGCGTTTTTAATGGTGGTGTGGGATGCTAAATAATCAACATTTTTGGCAATTTCGGCAAAAAACATCGTAATAGCGTTGTCTACTTGGCGCGCTTCTCGCTCACTCAATTGAGAAAAATTATCGAGTGCTTGCTCCCTCGTTTGCGATATAACAATAGCAGCAATTACAAACAAAGGCAGTGCGATAGCTGATGCAAAAGACAGCTTTAATTTTTTTGATATATTCATGTAGTTACATCCCAAGAAGCTAGATAAAATATAGTCTTGGAATATGTATTGAGCAAGAAATTAGCAATTATTTAAACATCACTCATTTAATCTTCAACCAATGACAGTTAAGCGCCTGTTTACTGTTTGTATGGTCACCATAAATCATGAATATCATTTAATAAAGATGAGAGGTTACTTTTCAAATAGTTCACTCAAGGACTGTGGTTTATGGATAGCATAACCTTGAACGTAATCGACTCCCATTTGTTTTAAGATAGACTTAATTTGCTCGGTTTCGACAAATTCAGCAATTGTCTTCATCCCCATAATTTGACCTATTTCATTAATAGCTTTAACCATAGCATGATCTATTGGGTCACTTGCGATATCTTTAACGAAAATGCCATCAATTTTTAGGTAATCAACTTTAAGATTTTTAAGGTACCCAAATGATGATAACCCACTACCAAAATCATCAAGTGCGAAACGACATCCAAAATTTTTCAGCTTATTAATAAACTTTCCTGCAAGCTCTAAATTTGAAATAGCTGCCGTCTCTGTAATTTCAAAACAAATTTTATGACTGTTTACCCCTAGCGTTTGTAGTTGCTCAATAATAAAATCAAGAAAACTCTCATCAGTCAGCGATTGCCCTGAAAGATTAATAGAAACAAAGTTAATATTTTTAAGAAAAGCAGCGTTACGAACAATTAAACTAAAGGCGTTTTTAACAACCCATCTGTCCACTTTTACAATTAAATGATAACGCTCGGCTGCGGGTAAAAATGCACCAGGCGATATAACATTATCATGCTCATCAATCATTCTTAGTAACAGTTCGTAATGTTTATTTGAATCACTGGTCAGCGGTTCAATTGCTTGCGCATACAGGCGAAAGCTGTCTTCATCAATCGCGTATTGAATACGGTTTACCCACAGCATTTCACTTTGCCTTTGTACCAATTCTTTATCGTTTTCATAATGTACGTGAATACGATTTCGCCCTTTATCCTTTGCAATGTAGCAGGCAACATCGGCTACTTTTAACACTTCGATAAAGTCGAGTGCTTTTTCTGTAATTTGCATTAGCCCTATACTGGCACCAATACGAAAACTTCGCCCTTCCCATATAAATTGAAAGTCCTCAATAGCGCTTTGAATAGAGAGTGTTATGCGGTGCGCATCACTAAACGAGCAATCCTCCATTAAAATAGCAAATTCATCTCCGCCAAGGCGCGCCACTATGTCTGATTGCCGAACAGCTTTTTCCAGAATAAAACTAAGTTGGCGAAGTAATTCATCACCCGCTGAGTGACCGCAAGTATCGTTTACAACTTTAAATTGATCGAGATCCATATAACATAAAGCATGAACAGGCCGGTTATGAGCAGGAACAGCAAGTAGTAGCTCTGTTCGACGTTTAAACTCTCTGCGATTTAGCAACCCCGTTAGTGAGTCATGAGTAGACTGATAACTGAGTTTTTCCTCTGATTTTTTTCGTGCTGTAATATCAATATGAGTACCGACTAAACGGGTGATCTCCCCTTCTTCACTTTCAACCATGAAAGAACGAGATAAAATATTGATATAATGGCCGTCTTTATGGCGCATTCTAAATTCGACTTCATATTTTTTTATTTTCGCATCTATAAAAGATTGGATCTGCGCAAGCGTTTGTTCTAGGTCGTCAGGGTGTAATAAGCCTTCCCAGGTTGAGAAATGATCAACCAGCTCGTCCTCTGCATAACCTAACATTGATTTCCAGCGGGGTGAGTAATACATTTTATCGTTGGCTATATCCCAATCCCATAAGCCATCATTTGCGCCTTGCATAGCTAAACTCAAACGCTCTTCATTGGCTAGCGCTTTTTCTTTTTCGAGAATAAGTTCTTTATGTTGCTGCTCTAATGAAAGAGTCATTTGCGTCAATGAGTCAGATAATATATTTATTTTACTATTTGCCTGCGTTAAATCAGTAATATCGTAAAAAATCACCAAATACATTTGCTCAAAATCGGTTAAGGGCGCACAGCTGGCAAGCACGGTTCGTTGTGCACCATTTTTGCAATGTACATCTAACTTTATAGGTTCAAAGTCGGTATTTGTTTTTTTTGCTCGCTCAGTGTTTTTTTCCCATGAACTGATCACCCATTCACGGTATTTAGGGTTTGGGTAGGCTTTGGGCCACCAATCATTTAGTGTGGGAATATCGCTAAGTTTATAACCATAAAGCCTTGTAAACATGGGGTTTACATTAATAATATTTCCATATACGTCATTTAATGCAAAAGGCAAAGGCGAGGAATTAAAAATATTTAAAAAGATATGGCTTTGGGCTGAGCTTGTTTCTAGCTCAGATATTCGAGAATGTGCGATAGCTAATTCAGACTGAAGTTGCTCAATGCTATTCATTTATGCTTCCCAAGAATATAAATATCATAAAAAACCTGTAGTCAGGTTTATGCGTAAAACTGGCGAATAAATGCAACATTTAAATAGCATTTTGCGATGAAATTATTATACAGATTCAAACGAGTGTTTAGTTGAGCATTGATAGTAGGCATTAAAACGGATTTAAGCAACTTATCATAATTATTAGGTAGTTATACGATGTTGCAACGTAAAATTATCACGCCTATTTTATAAAAATAACCATGCTATATTCAGGTATGAGAGATGGTTAAGCGCTCATCTAAATACAATAAATTTACTTGTGCTTATTACTCTATCCGAATAATCATTATGATATTGAACTATAATTGGTTTAAGGGAATTTTAAGGTAGCTTATGCCGTTATCTTCAGCGGGAGGTGGGTTGCCAGCTCTAATATTCATTTGAATAGCAGGTAAAATTAAGCGAGGCATAGGTAATTCTTCGTCACGGCTATCGCGCATTTCAACAAACTGCTCTTTGCTTATTTTAGTCTTTACATGAATATTTGTTTCTTTTTGTTCTTTTACTGTGACCGCAAAACGGTGATTTCGTTTTTCAGTCGGATAATCATGGCATACATAAATTGTTGCCTCATCGGGCATCAAGAGTAGTTTCTGGATTGAATCGTATAATGTTTCAGAGCTACCACCAGGAAAGTCGCACCTTGCAGTGCCTACGTCAGGCATAAAAATCGTATCACCAACAAAAATGGCCTCTTCATTTATAATGTAAACTAAGTCGGCGGGTGTATGCCCCGGTGTGTGCATTACTCGTATTGATAACTGGCCAACATTAAAACTATCTCCATCTTTTAATAGTCGGTCAAAATCAGCCCCATTGGGTAAAAATTCTTTTTCAAGATGAAATAGCGCCTTAAAGCTTTGTTGTACCGTTTTGATATGTTCACCTATGGCGATTTTAGCGCCAAAGTGTTTTTTAAAATAAGGAGCTGCAGAGATATGATCGGCATGAGCATGTGTTTCGAGAACCCACTCTAATGAAAGAGAATGGCTTTGAAGGTACTCGCCGATTTTTTTGGCGCCTGATTCACAGCTGCGACCTGATTTATAATCAAAATTTAAAACGGGATCAATCAAGATTGCTTGCTGAGAGTTACTATCAGAAACAACATAACTAAAGGTTTCGCTATCGTCATCAAGAAATGCGTGAACATGAAATTTACTGTGCATAATATTCTCCAATAAGTCTGAACTCATCACTTGAATTAATAAAAATGACCGGAAGCAATAATATAAACGTTGGTAAAGGCTATGAAGATATTAGCGATTTAATTATTAAATAAAAAGGGCTAGCAAATGCTAACCCTCAAAGTAAATATTATTTATTATCAACAATAATACGTAACATACGACGCAGTGGCTCTGCTGCGCCCCATAAAAGCTGATCGCCTACGGTAAAGGCACTGATATATTTTGGCCCCATGGCGAGTTTGCGAATACGGCCAACAGGTATACTTAACGTACCGGTTACTTTAACTGGGGTTAAGTCGGTACTGGTAATGTCACGCTCATTAGGAATTACTTTAACCCACTCATTGTGCGAGGCTAAAATTTCTTCTATTTTTTCTACGCTAATGTCTTCACGTAATTTAATGGTCATCGCTTGGCTATGACAACGCATTGCACCAATGCGTACACATAAACCATCAATAGGCACAGGTTGTTTAGATGAGCCTAAGATTTTGTTGGCTTCAACTTGCGCTTTCCACTCTTCTTTAGATTGACCGCTTGGCATAGGCACATCAATCCATGGGATTAAGCTACCCGCCAGTGGCACACCAAACTGGTCTTGTGGCAAATCGCTTGATGCCATTTTTTCGCTGACTATTTTATCAATTTCTAAAATAGCTGAACTTGGGTTATCTAGTTGCTGTGAAACACTTGCATGAATAGCCCCCATTTGAGCTATGAGTTCTTTCATATTGCGTGCACCCGCGCCCGATGCTGCTTGGTAAGTCATTGGGCTTACCCATTCGATTAGGTCTTGCTCAAATAAACCACCCAGCGCTAGTAGCATAAGTGAAACCGTGCAGTTACCACCTACAAAGGTTTTAACGCCTTGCTCTAGCCCTTGTTCAATGACATCTTTGTTAACAGGGTCAAGTACGATAATACTGTCGTCACTCATACGCAGTGCAGAGGCTGCATCTATCCAATAGCCATCCCAACCTGATTCACGTAATTTTGGATACACCGCATTGGTATAATCGCCACCCTGACAGGTAACAATAATGTCCATTTTTGCAAGCTCAGAAATATCGCTGGCATCTAAAAGCGGTTTAGCTGCACCCGCTAAATCAGGGCCAAGTTGGCCGGTTTGTGAGGTGGTAAAAAAAGTGGTGTCGATATGAGCAAAATCATTTTCTTGTTGCATACGCTCTAGTAATACAGAGCCAACCATGCCCCGCCATCCGACTAATCCTACTTTTTTCATTGTTTGTTCCACTGTTTGAGTCATAAGAAATACCTAATTCATTAAAAATTAAAATTCATTGCGTGAGATTTAATTTTTAGAACAGTTAATCTAGCACCCTATACCCTGCAAAACTAGTCAATAACAGCTAACTTAAAATTATTTCATATGCTTTTTTTAATTCTGAAATTAATAACGGCACAAAAAAAGCCCTACACAAGGTAGGGCAATTATTGTAAGTTTTTATATTCGCCTTCCTAGGCTATTTTGAATTAGAACTGATATTTGTACTCAACAGAGAACTCAGTCCCTTTTTCTTTTGAGCGAGTTAGCGTACCAGCAGATTCAATTTCTGATTTTTGCCCCAAAATATTAAGCACTTTAAACTTAATACTTGAGTTAAAATCAGGGTAGTAAGTATAATTCAAATCAACTGAGTGGAATGGCTGTTCCATCCAATCATCTTGCCCTTCTATACCAGGGATAATAATACGCTCACCAAATACGTTATAAACCAATGTTGCAGCATGTTCACCTGATGGTGCATCATAGCCAAGCTGCATATTCACAACATATTTAGAATGTCCCGTTAAACGACGTTTAGTATTAGTGATCGCCGCAGATACACCAGTTTGATCAACAATAGCTTGACGGTCTAGGTTTATCTCAGAATCACTGAGTGTAACATTACCACTCATAAATACATCTTGCCAAAAACCACCTAAGAAAGTGAAATCTTTAAGATAATCAAACTCAACGCCGGCAACATAGCCATCTTCAGCATTGGCAATACGTACAAGTGGCGGTCCATCTTGAGAAGGAGATTGCACCGACTCAATTGGATCAATCATGTCTTTATAAAACAGACCAACAGAGAAGTTTTCACCAGTATCAAAGTAGTTTTCCCAGCGGAAATCGTAATTTTTGATTTGCGTTGTACGTAATCCAGGCGTACCGCCAACAGGATATTCAGTTAACGGATCAATGTAAGTAGATTCAGATATCTCACGTAAATCAGGACGTACAACCGTTTCACCGTAGCTTAAACGCCATTGTGTTTGGTCGTCCTGAATATAAGTGAATGCAAGCGCACCATAAATATCATCTTCTTGAAACGCTAAGTTACCTAAATCATCATAATCGATTGAAGGATCTAAGCCACCAGTAAACGGGTCAAGTGGCACTGACACTTGCCTGAAATCTTCCCAACGTAAGCCACCTGTCAAACGCCATTTATTATTGAAGAAAAAATCAGCTTCAAAATAATAAGCATCTGTTTTTTGTGCTGAGCGGTAATCATCACCTGCAAACGTTGTATCATTAAGTATGGGTAGATTTAGTTCTGCGTTAGCTATTGCATCATCAGAAAGAATCGTATTCAGCTCATTGCCATTTAAATCAAGGTCTTTAAATGCGCGAGTGTTTATGTCAAAGCGACGATTCGAAGCTGAGCGCTCTTTAGAGACATAATCAGCACCTGATTTTAATTCTATATCCAAACCATCTAACATGATTGGAAAAGTAAAATTAAACCCGTAGTTTTCTACTTCATCATTAAGATCTTGGAATGTATAACGAGCAGCCGTTGTGGCATTGGTTAATGCGATTTCATTAACTAAATCATAATTACCATCTTCGTTTGCATCATTAACAATGAACCGCGTCTGCATATTTCCTGGTGCATAACGGTTTGAGCGGCCGTTTGAGTATTTCCAATCAAAACCTGCATAGTTAAGAAAATCGAATGTATGCATACCTTTGATTTGGTTAACTATTAACTCTCTTTCTTCATAACTTACATCATATGAGCGTATACGCTTGTTATCTGACTGGTTATTATTTTCATCAATACCTAGGCGATCACGAATTTTATCTTCGGTGTCGCGTAAAATCAGCGTACTTAGGTCAATGCGATGAGCATTATTATACTCAATACCAAAGTTAACCATTCCAGACATTTTTACATTATGCTCAGTGGCAGTGATTTGGTCGTAACCACGCACCATAGCAGCACTGTTCTCACCTAAACGGAAGTCTTCGCCTTGGTACTCTTCGCCAACAAAATATTTGTTATCATAGCTAACCGCTGATAAAAAGCCGTAACGCCAATCACCTGACTCAAAACTATTACCCAGTGTTGCTGTAAACTTAGTATTGGGGTTTACACTTGTTGCTTGCGGGTCATAATCACGGTTTAAATCAAGTGCTAAAGCACGACTTTGCTCTGGTGTGAGATCATCTAATGATTGCCCAGAGTTATAAATATCCATGATTGAATCTGGTATTTCACGGGTGCCATCATCAACACCATACCAGTCGTTCGAGCCGCCATTGTACTCAATGCCATCATCAAAGTTATTGGTGTTATACCCAAGCTGACCTGATACATCAAAAACAAATTGGTCTGGAATGCTTTTTAAGCGTATATCCACATTACCACCACCAAAAGAGGCTGGCATAGAAGGAGAATAAGACTTTTGCACAGACAAACTTTCAATAATTCCTGATGGAAATAAATCAAGCGGGATCACTGAGCGAGTCGGATCAGGACTAGGTACAGCAGCACCATTTAGCTGAGTACTGGAATAGCGCTCACCTAAACCGCGTACATAAATAAATTTACCATCGACTAAGGTTAAACCCGTTACACGGCGTAACGCAGATGCTGCATCACTATCACCACTACGGGAAATTTGCTCAGCCCCCATAATATCAGCAACAAATGCTTGTTGTTTTCGCTCTTCAAGCACAGCTGTTGCAGTGCCTTTTAAGCGACTTGCGCTAACCACAACTTCTTCAAGTACAGCCTCATCTTCGGCTTCAGCAGCATGTGCTGAAACGCTTAAACTACATAAAATTGCTGCGGAAAGTGTGGATAAGCAAAACTTTTTAGAAAACTGTTTCATGTTTACCTCTATCTGAAATAAGTTACAGAAAGTGTTAAAAAAGGTGCTAGTACTACGTGCTAGCACCCATTCTTACTGTGTTATTCCAGACCTACTGTCCAGCCAGCTGTCCAGTCATTATCACTCGATACAGCACCAATGTGTGATGTAGTATCGAAGAAGCTATCTACAGCGTTTACATCTGTAGGAGTTGTTGTATCAATAGTATAGATACCATTAACTACGTCAGTTTGTCCTGATGCGACTAAGTTACCTAACGTCGCTGTCCACCAGTTTTCTACGCTAAAATCAACACCACTTGGGTCTTTGAAGTTCTCAGAACAGGCGATAACCGATGACTTAATCATTAAGGTGCCATCTTGTGCATTTTTAACTGTTTCACTTTCAGTAAATATTGGTGCACCATTTTCATCTACTGGAATACCTTCAACCTCTAAACACTCACCCATGCCTACTGGCCCTGTTACTATCGTGTTATAGATTTGCGCACCCGTTCCTTCACGGAAGTACATACCTTCACCATCATCTTCACCTTTAAAGGTATTTCCAATAATGGTTAAGTTAGCAATCATTGGGTTTGATTTAGGCATTTTAGATGGTGTTTTACCGTCATTATCGGCTTCTATACCACGGTTAGCATCTGAGTTATCTGCAGCTTGCTTAACAAGGATGTGCTGAAGCTTACCTTGGAAACCATTATCCCAATCGATGCTGTCATCTTGAATACTAGTTAGCACAAGGTATTTAGCCTGAACATTACCACCAAAGAACTCAACACCGTCATCAGCATTTTGATGCACTTGTAAATACTCAACAGTAGTACCAGAACCCACAGCACCAAACGTAATGCCGTTGATTTCGTTACCAATAGATAATTGATAACCACCGTTCATAACGCGAACATATCGTAATGTACCAGAGTTATCAGCTGTATCAGTACCACCAAAAACTGCACCCGCTTCAACACCTTCAACTTGTAGCGCACACTCGCCTGTTTCTGGACATTTATTAGATGGTGCATTACCTAATAGAACTAAACCGCCCCATTGACCTGCAGCTGTTGCTTGACCAGCAACATCTTGTCTTGAGGTAAACGAAATCGGCTTATCTTTAGTACCGTTGGCGTCAATTTTAGAGCCACGGCTAATGACAATATAATCTTTACCGTTACGACCATAAACAGTAACGCCAGGCTCAACAGTTAGAGTTGCAGAGTCAGCATTATCGTTACCAACGAAAACAGCGCCATCAACTGCGTATAAGTTACCCGCTGTTAATGTTAAGTCTGACGTTATACGGCCTGATATTTCACATGTTGTCGTTACGTTATCCGCTGGTGAAATCGAAGTCGTACCTGCAGGACAACCTGCAACTGCAGCAGGTGCAGTCACTTCACCACCACCATAACCAAATGCCCAACCTTGACGCCAATCATCAGAATCATTCAAAGCACCAATAAAATCAACGGTATCAAAGAATGCATCAACAGTATTAGCAACATCTTGGCCGGCACCTAATAAAGGTGAACCTGCTATTGGTTGGCCATTAACACCAAGCATAGGTTTGTCGTTAATAACGTTGCCTGTTTGATTAGTAAACCAAGTTTCAAGTTCTAGTAACGTAGAACCATCTGCACCCTTAGGATTTTTGAAGTTTTCGCCATTAGTACAAGACATGAAGGTATTTTGCATTAAAATTGTGCCATCATTAGCATTATTAACGGTTTCGCTGTCTGAAAATAATGCATTACCGTCCTTATCTACCGCGATCCCTTCTATTTCTAAACATTCACCCATTTCATCAGAACCGGTGATCACAGTATTATACAAATGCAATCCGGTACCTTCACGTAAGTAGATGCCTTCAGCTTCATCTTCACCTTTAAAGTTATTACCAATAATGGTTAAGTTAGAAATGATAGGTAATGATTTAGGTTCTTTTGAAGGCGTTTTTCCGTCATTATCAGCTTCAATACCGCGGTTAGCGTCCGTTGAGTTTTTATCTTGCTCAACATACACAAACTGCATTTTACCTTGGTAGCCGTTATCCCAATCGACACTGTCATCGTCGATGCTCGTTAAAACAACATGTTTTAAGTTTACTGCACCACCAAAGAACTCAACACCATCATCAGAGTTATTATGTACTTGTAAGTAATCAACGGTTGTGCCAGAACCTACGGCACCAAAAGTAATACCGTTTAGCTCATTACCCGTTGATAGTTCATAACCGGCGTTTTTAACAACAACATATTTTAAAGTACCAGAGCTATCCGCATTATCAGTACCACCAAATACGGCACCAGCTTCAACACCTTCAACTTGCAGTGCGCAATCACCTTCAGCTGGGCATTTATTTGAAATACCATTACCTAGTAAAACCATGCCGCCCCATTGACCAGCAGCCGTTGCTTCACCCATTACATCTTGTTTTGATGTAAAGATAATTGGATCGTTTTTAGTCCCTGTTGCTTCAATTTTTGAATCACGACTTACTACTAAGTAGTCTGAACCATTATTACCAAATACCACAGCACCAGGTTCAATTGTAAGGGTTGCACTGTCTGCTTTATCTTTACCAACAAACACTGCACCATCAAGTGCCCAGAAAGCATCTGTTGTTAATGTAATATCTTCAGTAATTTCACCAGAAAGCACTTGAACGGTCACATCACGTCCTAAAGCAGTAGAAACTTCAGTAGAAAGACTTTGGCTATATTCACCTGGAAGATCAGTTGTCACTGGTGGTGTAGTTGGATCCGTAGGTGTAGGTGGTGTTACTGTTTCTTCAACATTAATGTTAATATCACCACCGCCACAACCAGCGAGTGTAATTGCAGAAGCCAAAAGGCTGACCTTAAATAAACCAGATAATTTCATTGTTCACTCCGTTAAGATATTTAATTATTTTATTAGCGCATTAAGTAATAACTTAAGTCACTTTAAGGCACGATACTCATGCATTAAGGTCACTTGAGTTATCGAATACGAAGTACAATACGGGAGTGATATGACAATGAAGTTACACTTTAATAAACATAAAATGACAATGTTAATTAATTAAAAATCAATTGGTTGCTTTAAAAGCGCGCGCAAAAAAACCACACAAACTAAATGTTAGTGTGGTTTGAGTAGTGCAATTATGAAATGGTTTTTAGTGCGTCAATTAAGAACTAATAATCGCACTATAAAAATTAAAGCAGTGCTGTTTTTAATGTTTGCGCATGCACTTTTTCGCGTTTTACATATTTGATCCATTGCTGGGCTAAACGTTGCGACTTTTTGTGCTTTTCGGCTTGTTCAAACGCAAGGATAGACGCATCAAAATTTTGTAAATTGTATTGCGCCATCCCTAAAGCAACAAACGCATTTGATTCAAAATCAAGGCCGCCTTTATCCAGTGCCATTCGCGCTGCATCGGCAGCTTCGTCATACTGCTCTGTGTTTACATACACTTCAGCCAAGCGCTGATCGTATTTACCATGCTCTGAACGCACTGCAGCTTTGGTAAAGTAACTTATCGACTTAGTATCTTCTTTGGCTTGTATCATGGCCTCGGCTACAAACGCATAATTTTTAGCTGTTGGTTCAGCAATCCCCTGCTCTATTGCTTTACTCATTACACTGGCCGCTTTATAAGCAAGCTGATTATATAAATACACCTGCGCAAGCTGCCTTAGGTCAGATTTAGAGGTTAAAAATCCTTGCTGGTAAGCAGCCTCTAAAACACTGAGCTGCTGTTTTTCTTGACCTGTCTCACCGTACATACCGGCTAATTGCACCCAATACTCAGGTTTGTTATACAGTTTTACCATGCGCTCAAGTACGCTCACTACTTTATCGGTTTGGTTAAGTGAGTAATACATAGCGCGTTGCAGTACCAGCCAGTTTTCTTTGGGTACTTTACCTTCACTATCACTTAAGTTAATGGCTTGAGTAATGTAACTCAGGCCTTGCTCATAGTCTTTTAATTGATAGTAGGTTTGCGCCCTTAATAAATAATAGGCGTCGGTTTTAGGCTTAGTGTTTATGACGTCCCATTTGTCTAAAAATGCAATCACCTTTTTATAGTCACTGTTAGCCATAGCAAGCTGCGCTAGGCTAAATGTCGTGCTCAAACGCAGTGTTTCTGGAATGCCATCTTCGCCAATCACTTTTTCAAATGAGGCAATCGCTTTTACTAGATCATTTTCATTGTAATAAATAAACCCATAAAAGTTATGCATCATCGCAATTTCATAAGAATTCATACTTGATGAGCGCGCTTGTATGCTGTCAAGCGCAGCCAAGCCCGCTTTACTGTCGCCATCATCCGCTAATTTTTGGGCGCGAGCTAATTGGCTGTATACTTTTTCACGCAGTGCGGGCACTCGTGTTGTTTTTTGCTGTTCAGCGGCCTGTACTGTCGCCAAGTTTATACCCGGAAATACACTCAATGCACTTGGTGTAACAACGCTGGCACTGATTGCAACAGTGCACAACATACTCAGCTTTAATAGCTTGGTTGTTAGTTTTAATTTCATAATTGCCTCACGTTCACTCTTTACTTACTTAACAGAATTAACCATTAATTTGAAAAGAAATTTTATTTTGCACACCGGCTACTTCAACAGCTTCGCCATTAACAACGCGCGGTTTATATTTAAACTTAAGGGCCGCATCCATCGCTGCTCTGTCAAACAGTGACTCTGGCTCGGCTTTAATAACTTGTGGCTCTTTCACTGTGCCTTGCTTGGTCACTGTAAACTCAACAATGACATACCCTTCAATACCACGCGACAAAGCACGCCTTGGGTATACCGGTGCCACTTTTACTATCGGTAAATACTCACCATCACTGGTTTCTAATGCTAATCCACCCGCTAGATTTACATCAGCATCGACATTGGCAGCAAAATCAAAGTTGTTGCTAGCAGCGTTGTTATCGCTACTTTGCATTTGTGGCGATTCCATTGGCGGTGGCGGCTCTTTAGGTGTTGGTGGCTTTTGTGGTTTACGCTCCTTTTTTTGTACCGTTTCTTCTTTTTTCAAACGGACAAAATCTAATACATTCCCTTTTGCAGGCTCCGTCATGGCGCCTTCTCCGCCGGTGATCAATGCCTGCATACCTAAAAACAGCATAAAGGTCACCACACCCGCTATAATTAACGCAAGTACATAACGCATCACTCGTTACCCTTCTTGAGCCGCTATTGAAACATCAAATACACCCGCTGCACGCGAGGCATCCATCACTTTTATCAAGGTTTCTGTGGTGGCTTTTTTATCGGCTTGAATAACCACACTGCCTTGTGGATTTTCAGCTTTTAAACGTTCAATGTTGGCTTGTACAGCACGTACATCTATTTGATGTTTATTGATCCAAATTTCGCCTTGATCTGAAATGGCCACTAATATGTTAGCCCGCTCTTTTTTAACTGCGGTTGCCGCTTCTGGGCGGTTTACATCAATACCCGCTTCTTTAACAAACGAGGCTGTCACGATAAAGAAAATAAGCATAATAAATACAACATCCAGCATAGGGGTCATGTTTATTTCTTCTGCTTCGTCTTCTTGGAATAAATTACCTAATGGGGCTCTCATTTTATCTCTCCTGTAATAAAAAACGCGTTGCGCTTTTCTAATTATGCTTAATGATCCAAGACCATTGCGTCTTGCAATAGCTCAACTTCACGCTTTGCTTTACGTTGTAAATAGGTTGAGGCAAACACCCCAGATAACGCACCCACCATTCCCGCCATTGTGGGTATGGTTGCTTTTGACACACCCGATGCCATAGAACGTGCACTGCCTGTACCTGTAATGGCCATTACATCAAATACTTCTATCATCCCTGTAACCGTTCCAAGCAACCCTAAAAGTGGACACAGCGCCACCATCACATTAATCAGTGGTAAGTTTGCGTTTAATCGCATACTGGCGCGTGACACCATGGCTTGGCGTATTTGCTCTGCGTTCCAGCTGTTGCGTTCACTACGAGTTTTCCACGTATTTTTAACGTCTTTTTTGTAGTGTCGATAGCCATTAAAAAAGTACATAAATCGCTCGAGTATCAATAACCACATCGCGAAAATTAACACGGCAATGACCAAGAGAACTTGGCCACCCGTGTCGAGAAAATCACGGATAGCATTGATTGAATCAATCAATAGCACCATGGTTTAAGCTCCTTTCTCACTTCGCTCGGCAATAATACCTGCACTTTGTTCTTGTAAAATAAGCAGTAAGCCTTTTGAGCGAGTATTCAATAAGGTGTATAAAAACACCGTTGGAATGGCAACAACAAGGCCTAATACCGTAGTAACCAGGGCTTGCGAAATACCGCCTGCCATTAGTTTAGGGTCGCCAGTGCCGAATAAAGTAATTGCTTGGAAGGTATTGATCATCCCAGTTACCGTACCGAGTAAGCCCAGCAATGGCGCTACCACAGAGATAATTTTAATAAGCGTTAAATTACGGGTGATTTTTGGCATTTCGCGTAAAATGGCTTCGCTTAACTTAAGTTCAAGCGTGTCGTAGGCCACATTTGGGTATTGATCTTTCACTTTCATGACGCGCCCTAACGGGTTGTCATCACGGGGTGTATCGTCTTTTAATTGACGACGGATTTTTCCACCCATCAGCATGAGCGATACAAAACGCTCTAGCGCAATTAATAACGCTAATAAACCAACGCCTAAAATAACGTAACCGACCGCACCACCTTGGTGAACTTGCTCGCTGGTATCAGGGGCTTGTACTAACAAACCTAAAATTGAGCCGCCTGTTGGGTCAAGCGCAAACGGTACAACACCCGTGTTTGTTTGCTGCAAATCAGACGCAGTCGCAGTAAAGCGGCTACTTGGTTGGCGAGTAAGCTGGCTAATGGTATTGGTGGCCGGTGTATACTCTAAGTACTGACCGTCACTAATAAGGTTAAATGCACCCACACGTACCACTTCTTTTTGTACTCTATTGCCACCGTCAACAATTACATCAGTACTGAAGCGGCTTACTTTTCCTTGTTCGGTCATTTCGCGTTGTAGCTCAAACCAAACCTTTTCTATATCTTCAATAGACGCAAGCTTTGAAGTTGAACCCATTTTTTGCGCCAATTCATCCATAAAAGTACTACGTCCAGGTAACTGTGCCGTTACCACAGAGGTCGCAAACTTGTTACTTGAATCGCCAGCGACTTGTTGTAGCACACCAAATAGCTCTTTTAATGAACCCATACGCTTTGATAAGGTATCAGTTAGATTAGCCAATTTAATTTCGTTTTCTTCAAATTGCGTCTCTAAACGCTCTGACTCGCTAAGCATTTGGTTACGTTTAGCTTGGGTGTTTTTAAGCATTTGCACTTGTTCTTTTTGGCGTGCTGCAAATTCTTGTTCACGTTGTTTATTTTGCTCTGATTGCGCTGATTTACCCTGCTCTAAGGTTTTTAATAAGGCATCTAAATTCATCGGCTCAGCGGCAATGCTGGTGCCCACAAAGCTTAAGCTGGCTGCAAACACGGCCATTTTTGTCATTTTCGTTAATAATTTCATGGTAAACCTCTTATTCTGCAGCGTGAATTGGCAGTGTTAACATATCGGGGGCAAGTTGTTTGCGAGCAATGCGAAGCCCTTTATTAATTTGACTTATGGTTGAGTCTGGTAGTGCAACAAACGAATGTGACTGCTGATCCCAACTACCGGCTTGTTTACCATCGCGGGTAAGGTAAATTAGCTCTAAACGACCAATCCGTAGAAAATCGACTTCGCGTTCTTTATTGTCCACATCAAGTAATGCGGTATACGCTTCAATAGTACGTCCGTAGTCAACCTCAACTTGGTAAGCTTCTAAAACACGGCGGAATTTTTCACTTGATGAAATATCAGCGCGTTCCATCATTGCATTTAATGATTCAAGACGCTGCTTTCGCTCTTGCTTTAAAAACGGCACGTCTAAGGCAACAAACTGTTCAAGCCCAGTGATCATACGAAGCATTAAAGGGGTTATTTGGCGCTCAATAATCGATACTTGATCCATCGATAAATTAAGCGATTCCATCTCTTCTATTTGATTATTTAACTGTTTTGTAAGCTGTGCGTTATAAACGGCTAAACCATCTATTTCTTTATTTAGGGTTTTGAATTGCTGTAAACGCCCTTGCATTGAATCTGCAATCTTGTCTATTTTTGTTTGTGATTGCGCAGCTAAATTATTAATTTCGCTGCTTTTATCAATTACCGTGTTTAAATCATTGGCGTGGACTGCTGCACTTGCGGCTACAATACCAGCTAAAATTAATGGTTTAACGCCTTTCATCGTATACACCTTTGCTCGTTAATTAGCGGATTTGCTAGTGTTTATTAATCGCTTTATCTTGTTTACAAAAAAACAATTTAAAGCGAGATAGTTTCAATGAGCGAAAGTGTATAGATTAAAAATGACAAGCGTGTTGCGTAAAAAAGTCGATTTTATGACAGCGGTAATAAATTAGCCTTATTGGCTTATTTTACAATTCAGGGGTGAAAGTAGTGGGATTAAGTTTACAGGTAGGATTGTATTTCAATCAGGGTTTGTCGCCAATCTGTGTAGTTAATAGCAATAGGGTAAGCGCGATTGTTATGTATTAATACTAACGACGGAAAACCTTGAATAGGTAAACTACGAACATAGTTAAGCTCATCATCAAAGCGACGCTCCAGTTCATTTGAGTGAAGTAACTGTGCAAATAAATGGGCGTCTAAACCAATTTTTTCGCTTAGTTTAATTAAAACCGCTTCATCCGATGGGTTTTGTGCCTGTAAATAATATGCCTGCTGTATTGCCGCTATCATCTGTGGTTCTTTGTTGAAACTGCGAGCAATTAAAGCGGCCCTGCAAGAGGGATAGGTAGAACGGCGAGCTTGGCAGTCTCGCCAAAAATCAAAATTAAACTCTGTGCCTAACTGGCTACTAATTTTTTGCCATATGGCTTGTAGTTGCAACTGCATATCCTGACTCATTGGCAAGTCAGTATCTGCAGCTAAACCACCCACTCTGTACTCAATGGGAAGTTTGTTTGCCAAGGCAGCCTCAAGCGCATGCCAAGTCGGTGCATAACCCCAGCACCAGCTACACATAGGGTCGTGTACATATATCAATTTACTCTGAGGCGTGTTGATCATGTACAGATACCACCTTATTTCTACCTTGCGCCTTAGCGCTGTATAAATACTGATCCGCTTGCTTTAACGCATTATTATAATCATCTACACTGTTAGCCTGAGCAATACCCATACTACACGTTAATGATACTCGCTGATGTTTGTCGGTTAGCATCACATGGTTTTGCACACATTCTCTAAAACGGTTGGCCAAAATGCTGGCCTCAAGGGTTGTTTGTTGCGGTAAAATAACCACAAACTCTTCGCCGCCATAACGTGCTTTAAGCGCTGTTGCAGGAAACTGAGACTCTAATAACTTAGTAAATTCAATTAAAACCGTATCACCAAAATCATGTCCGTAGGTGTCGTTTAATTGTTTAAACTTATCTAAATCAATGAGTAAAATAGACAGCGGCAAATAATGTTCTGGCCTTGAAGCAGCGAGCTTTAAAAAATGTGAGGTAATAAAGCGACGATTAGGCGCCCCGGTAAGCTGATCGGTATGAGCATGCTGTTTTTGCTCTAAGGTGATATCAGCAATGGCAAGGTGGCTTCGGTGACGAAAATACTCACCGATAAAAGAAAAGACCAACACCAGCGAAAATGCAGCAACAAAACGGGTCTTTTCTACCGCGCCATAAATAACTTGCCCCATATCAGGGCCATACAACATAACAATACAGCTCAATAACATGGCACTGCTTAACCAGGCGCCAAACTTCACACCCAGTATGGCAAATACAGCAACGGGATAAAACATTAGCCAATATAAAGCAGTGTTTTCTTTACCGCCGGTGTATACCAAAGCTAAGCACATCACAAATACAATCACTAAAGTGATGAGGGCGATTGCATCAATCTGCTTTGTTTTCATAAAATAAATAATACACCCTACAATCGTTACGTTAACCACAATTAACGCAATAGTAAGGATTGGTGCATACACTTGATGATTGGCAATTACTAAATAGGTAATTAACAGCAAGGCAATCGCTATCATGGTAAATAACGAAAATACTTGGCGTTGTTTATCAAAGCTATAAACGCTGTCAATAGTGATTAAATTGAGCCAGCTTGGCTTATTTATTTTTGTTTTACTGATCATACTTTGAATTTTTTAACCATGCGCTCTAAGTCACTAAATTGATGCTTAAGTTTGGTACACTCTTCCAAAGTAAGATTTAGGTTTGATTGGCCTTGAGTCGATAAGTCGCTGATAACGTGAATATCACTATGTAATGACTTAACCACTTGGTTTTGCTCATCCGTAGCATTAGCGACACTATGATTGGCGTCGGTTATTTGCTTTATCGCGCTGATTATTTGTTTCATTACATCGCCAACCGCATCCGCTTGCTGAACACTTTTTTCACTTTCTTCTAAACTGGTTTTCATAAGCTCAACCGCAGAGCTTGAGCCTTTTTGCAATTCAATGACGGTATTTTCTATTTCTTGCGTTGATTGCTGAGTACGCTGTGCTAGTTGCCTTACTTCATCAGCAACAACCGCAAACCCTCTTCCCGCTTCGCCAGCACGTGCCGCTTCTATCGCCGCATTTAAAGCCAGCAAATTGGTTTGCTCACTCACCCCTTTTATTACTGCCAGTACATTTCCTATATTAGCGGTATGCGAGTCTAAACTATTTATGGTTTCTTGCGCTTGCTCTATATTTTGTGACAGTTGATGAATACTTGAAACGTTGTTTGTTAAGGTCTGTTGATTCTTAGCACAGTATTGATCTGCATCTTTGGCAAGTGTCGAGGCATTACTGGCGCTGGTTGAAATTTCTGTTGAGGTGGCTGAAAACTGGTTGATTGCCGATGCCACACTATTGGTGCGCTCACTTTGGTCGTCATACATAGTTAATGTTGAGTCTGTTTGCGTGACCAATTTAGCGACTGCCGTTTCCAGTAACTGCGTTGAAGATTTAACCTGAATTATTGAATTTTGGATTTTTTCTATAAAAATATTAAACGAATTGCTCAATTGACCAAATTCGTCATCATTTTCAACGCTTAACCGACAGGTTAAATCGCCTTCACCTTGTGCTATATCTCTAATGGCATCATTGAGACGATACATAGGGCGCATCAAATAACGCAGTAAAAATTCCAGTGACGCAACAATCACTAAAATACCAATAATTAAAAATACAATTGCCTTTTGACCAAACGAAGAAACACTTGAATACGCTTTATCTTTATTAACTACTACACCTAGATACCAATCAACGTTTTCAATACCACGAATTTTAGTAAAGGATACCAGCGAGGTTTCATCGGCTACTTGATACTCGGTGAATTCTCTTGCTAACGGTGCATTTTTACCAATTAAGTCAGCGACTGTTTTTGAATTTAATTTGCTATCAGGGTGACTTAATATTTGCCCTTTATTATCAAGCAAAAAACCATAACCGAGTCCTAAAAAATCAATATCTCCAATAATTTCAGCGATGGTTTGCATATCAATATCTGCCCCCGCTACCCCTTTAAATTGACTATTACTATTAATAGGGACAACGGCTGAAATTGTCAGTTCGTTGGTCGTCACATCGATATAAGGCGTTGTAAAAGCCGTTGTTGTTTTATTTTCTACTAATTTATACCAAGGACGACTTGTCGCATCAAAATCGCTGGGGAGCACAACACTTTGATCATTTAAAATAAACGTACCCGATGATTTACCTATGTAGGTATTTTTAAAATCCCCCGCAAGCTCAGCGGTATTTAATTGCGAAAGCGTTAAAGACTTCGCATCGTCATCTTGGTATGTTTTTGCGATAGAGATCACAATCGCTAATTTATTATTTAGCCAGCTTGCAATATTTTTAGAGACAGACTCAGAGTTTTGCTCTAGTACCAGCGATAACTGCTCTTGAGTTTGATGCCGCATTGAAAAATAATTATTTATGGTGAAAACACCTAACACTAAAACTAACACTAATGATGCAGCAATGGTGATTTTGGAGGTGAATTTAAGCGAGCTAAACATAAGTACCTTAAGTATTAATCATTATTATCAGTGTCTTTTTAACAAATTTTTAACTGAATGTCTTAGCAAATATGACTTCAATGAAATTAAAGAACAAAAATAATAATAAATAATTAGTTCTTTCAAGGATGACTTTGCCACAGTGCGTTTAATTTTTAGACTAGCAGAGCCTAGATAAATAAGTGTTTAAAAGCACTATGGGGATAAATTTTATCCCCATAGTAACGCTTTATCTAAATTATTCATCTTGTTGGCACTGGCTTGTGATCGGTAATTGCCGAAGTACCTTCATCTGTGGATCAACAATAATATGATCAACAGGTTTAGCTTTAATGGTAATGACTCCTTCAATTGGTGTATAAACTTGAAGCTGGCCATTAATTGAAATGGGTACTGGCATTTTAAAAGGCGTCGCATCTTTTTCACTTTTGCTCCAATATAAATTGGCCACGTTATTTTGACGTTCCATGGTTAGTGTTGGCAATGCAGCTTGTTTTAAATACACATCAAATAGCCAGTTATAGTCTTTTTTTGTAATGCGATTAACAATATCAATAAACTGCTGCGTGTTGCGATATCGCGATTGAATTGGGTAACTGAGACTTTGCGTGTCGCTACTCCCGTAGATTAACTCGCGTGTTGCTTGCCAAAATAACTCATCACCAATTAACCAACGCAAAGTGTGTAATGTCCAGCCTCCTTTACCATAAATATCTGAGTTAAAAGCTTCTTTTGAGCTTAACTCCCCTTCTTTAACAATAGGTTGGCAGTTTTTTATCCCTAAATAGGCTTTATACATTGCGTGGTTATAAGCGGCCTCACCAAAGGTATATAAACTGTAAGACGGTTGCATGTAAAAGCCAAAACCTTCATGTAACCACGCATCATTCAATTGCTCATGGGTCATTAAATTACCAAACCACTCATGCGCTAATTCATGCTGAATAAGCCAATCATAACCACTAGGGTCGCGAGTGTACCCTTTGCCATAAGCATTTATCGTTTGATGTTCCATGCCTAAATGAGGCGTTTCTACAAAGCCAAGTTTTTGTTGCCCCCAAGGATATGGACCTAACACAGATTCAAAAAATGCCATTTGTTGATAAACATCGTTGGTGAGCAAATTACTGGCTTTTTGCCTATTTTCAGGTAACACCCAAAATTCCACAGGAATGTCAGTACCATTTATACTGGTATATTGCTGTTGAACACGCTCAAATGGGCCAATATTCAGCGCAATGTTGTAATCACTCGCAGGCTCAGATAAAAACCAATCAAACTCGGTAGTCTTGTTTTGTAATACAGTTACATTTTTTAGTACCCCGTTACTGGCAACATACAATCCAGTGGGTACCGTTACCCGTATACGCATACTATCGGCTTTGTCACTAAAGTGATCTTTACAAGGCCAAAATAAATCACAGCCCTCACCTTGCACCGCTGTTGCTATCCAAGGTTTACCATCGTTTGTTTCACTAAATACAAAACCACCACTCCATGGAGGGTTAAGCGCAATATGTGGCTTGCCTGAATAGTTAATGGCAACTTCAACCACTTCTCCCGGGTATTTTTTTTCATATAAGTTAATCGTGATCACACCACGAGAATGGATAAAGTCGGCTTTCTTATCAGCAACTGTTACTGTGTTTATACTAAAGCGACTATCGAGTTTTAGTTCAATTTGCTGAGTTTCTTTAACGACCCGAAATACTGTTTTCCCTGTGCCGGCTATCTGCTTTTCTTCTGGAAAAACGGCTAACTTAAGATCATAGAAAATAACATCGGTTGATTGAGCCACGCTAGATAATGGTTGACCAGTATTAGCAACGAGGGGATCTAATTTTGCAGGTTTGCTGGTGCAGGCACTGAGTATATATATCAATGTAACAACCAAGTAACACCTAATCACATGGTGCAAGAACAACATAAATAATAAGCTCTTATAATTATAATTTTTTAATATAATTACATAGTTTTACATTTATAGTGTTTAAAAAAGACGAATTGCTTATTTTTTAAGTTAAATAGTTACTTTATTTTACATTTAGCAAGGGATAAACCTTAAACAGCAAATATGTTTAAGGTTGTTTTTGCCATTTCATTTTATTATTGGTATCGCGTGAAGTGATAATGGTTTCATCACTACTTTGAATACCGCCAAGCTTGGCGAGTCGGTCATAAAGAACAACATTACAGGTTGCTGCTAAATTCATACAGCCTATGGTTGGAATATAAACAACTTCATCACACCACTTTAAAACGTCTTTTGGCACTGAACCATCCTCTGGACCAAACACATAAAATGCGTTTTCAGGGTGGGTAAACTCAGGCAAGGGAGTCGCCCCTTCTATTAGCTCTATGACCACCACTTTAGCGCCTTCAGGCTTACATGATGCTAAGTTATCAGTGGCGGTTAATGGAATACGTTGCACTACATTTTTAGTATCGGTATGAAATTTTTGTGCGTTTAAATAACGGTTACCAGTAAAAAAAACCTGCTGTGCGTCATAACAGCCTGCGGCGCGTAATACGCCCCCCACGTTGGTCGGGCTTTTTGGATTAATTAAACCAATACTTGCTTGTAATTTACTCATTAATTGCAATCCTTGGTTGGCCACTCGGCTATATACAAATCAAAATCTTCTAGCTTTACGTCACAGTCTTTTACGGTTTTATCTTTAACAGAAATGTTTAGCTCGTGCATTTTAGTTTTATCGCCGTTATTAAGTAACGGATGCCACGTTGCTAAACCACGCCCTTCGTGAAGACGGCGATAGCTGCAGCTTTGCGGCATAAAGAAAATGTCTTTGAGGTTTTCTTTGGTAAGCTTAACGCAAGAAGGCACTAGGGTTTGGCGGTTCTCGTATTCACTACAACCACAGGTAGTATTATCAAGGTATTGGCAAACAATATTGGTAAATATCAGTTGCTCACCTTCTCTTAGCTGATCGGTGGCGGTAAAGTCATCTTCGTCTTCGCTGTCAATAAAGGTGTTTAAACAACACTTTCCGCATCCGTCACAAATGGCTTCCCATTCTTGCTGGTTCATTTCATTGAGACTTTTGCTAAGCCAAAATTGAGTTTTTGCTAATTGTTGATCAAACATGGTGTTCTCGCGCCTTTTAAGAGCGCGCATTCTAACGTATTGCAACAAAGCGCGCAAAGCCAATCCCTGTTCAAATAATGACTTTGCGCGATTATGTTACTGCTGAGATTTAACCCAACGTTTAATTTTTTGCTCTAAGATAGGCATAGGCAATGCGCCATCTATTAATATTTGCGTATGAAAGGCTTTAATATCAAATTGCTCACCTAACTGTTGGTGGGCGTAATCTCTGAGCTCTTTAATTTTAAACTCACCCAATTTGTACGATAATGCTTGACCAGGCCATGCAATATAACGCTCAACCTCAGCAATAACATCGCTTTTTGCCATTGAGGAGTTAGCTAACATGTAGTCAATGCCTTGTTGACGTGTCCACCCTTTGGCATGAAAGCCTGTATCAAGCACTAAACGCATAGCTCTTAGCTGCTCATCGTTAAGACGCCCATACCACATATACGGGTCGGTAAATAAGCCAAGCTCTTTGCCAAGACTCTCTGCGTATAATGCCCAGCCCTCAGCAAACACAGTGTAGCCGCCAAATTTACGAAAATCGGGCAGGCTTTCCACTTCTTGTTGCAGTGCAATTTGAAAGTGATGACCTGGTGCTGCTTCATGAATAGACAGCGTTTCAAGTAAAAATTTAGGCTGCGCTTTTAAGTTGTAAGCATTAATGTAAAAGATACCCGGACGAGAACCATCTGGTGCAGGCCCAGCATAAGATGCCCCTGCTGCCGATTGCGCACGATACGCTTCTACTGCTTTAACAATGTAAGGGGCTTTAGGCTCAATATTAAACAAGCGCGGTAAACGCGCATCTATTTTTAGTTTAATATCTTCATAGGCAGCAATTAACTCATCAGCTGTTTTATAATAAAACTCATCTGAGTCACGTAAATGATCAAAAAACGATGCTAAATCACCTTTAAATCCCACGGTATTTTTAACCGTTTTCATTTCACTTAAAATTCGAGCCACTTCACTTAAGCCAATGTCATGAATTTCATCTGCTGATAAACTCAACGTGGTATTTTTCTTGATTTGATATTCGTACCACGCTTTACCATTAGGTAAATCAGCATAACCAACAGAATCGCGAGTATGAGGAATATAGTCGTTGAGTAAAAACTCACTCATACGCTGATAAGCGGGCACTAATTTATCTAAAATAAGCGTTTTATACTGCTCACTAAGTTGCTGTTTTTGTGTATCAGAAAATGAGTCGGGCATGGCCTTTATTGGTGAATAAAATAATGAATCTTCTGCGTTAGTTACTACGTGCACGTTAAACTGAGGCAATAATTTTTTAGCCAATGGCATAGGCAATACCACGCCTTGTTTAACACCTTGCGCCATTGATTGTTCAACACTGGCTAACCATTTAACAAAACCATCAGCACGCTTAATAAATTGCTCATAGTCGGCAACAGTATTAAAGGGCTGTGCACTTTGACCTGAACCAAATCCGGCAAAGGTATTATGTGCTCCCGACATTTGGTTAATCGGTAACAAATAATCTTTATATTGCATGCCCTCAAGCTTCAAGGCTAAATCTCGCGATAATACTTCAAAGTTAAGTAGCGCCTGCCCTGTTAATTGTGATTCATCGATTAGCGTTAAGCGTTGCTGATATTTTTTATAAAAAGCGGCTTTTTTATCGCGATTAAGCTGCGATATCACCGGCAAGAATTGATCATCGAACTCATGGCGACCGTTGTAAGTGGCGCTTAAGGGATTAAAGGTTAATGACTCATCGTAGTACTGGGCAACGAGCACATCCAACTGTTGCTCGGCTGATAACTCGCTTATTACAGGCGCGACCGGCTGATTTGTGTTTAATTGTGAGCTGGTGCTCATACAACCACTTAAGGCAAACATAACGCTACTGGCAACCAGTGCTATTTTAATAACTTTCATAAAGATCCTTGTTAGTTTTTACCCGCCAATTATGCGGTTTAAAATGGCTTAAATAAAGCAATTACGGTGAGTGGGATTCGTCGCTAAATAATTTACTCAATAGCTAATGGTTGCTACATTCAGGTAAATTTAAATAATTAAATAATAAAAATGATTAAAATAAAAAAACATTTACTAACTACATCAATCGCATTGCTGAGTTTAACCAGCGCAAGTGCACTGGCAACCACCTATATATCAGCCAAAGCCTTACTTGATGTAGAAACTGGAGAGTTAAAAGCTAATCCGTTAATCGCGATTGACGAGGGTGTAATAAGCCAAATTCAATTTAATAAAAAGCCAGCGCTTACCAGTAATGATGAACTGATTAACCTACCTGAACTCACCGTAATGCCGGGGTTGATGGATATGCATGTGCATTTAACCAGCGATCCAACCGTTTCGCGCAGTGAACGTATAGGCCAATCAGTACCGCGTATGGCTATTAAAGCCAGTTACTTTGCTAAAAAAACATTAGAAGCCGGCTTTACCACAGTGCGTAACTTAGGTGCAGAAGGCTTTAGTGTTATTGCGGTTCGCGACGGCATTAATGCGGGCGATATTATTGGCCCTCGCATCTGGGCTGCAGGCCCTTCTTTGGGGATTACTGGCGGACACTGTGACAATAATCGTTTGCCTCCCGAAATGAAATATACCGCCTCAGGCGTTGCTGATGGCCCATGGGCTGTTCGCATTAAAGTACGTGAAAATATTAAATATGGCGCTAATGCAATTAAATTATGTGCAACTGGAGGGGTATTTTCTAAAGGAACAAAGGTAGGCATACAACAATACGCATTTGAAGAAATGAAAGCCATTGTGGATGAAGCGCACATGCGAGAATTACCTGTTGCGGCTCACGCACACGGCACTAACGGCATTAAAACAGCCATTAAAGCCGGTGTAGACAGCGTAGAGCATGCTAGCTTTTTAGACGATGAAGCGATTGAGCTTGCTTTAAAGCACGGTACTTGGCTATCTATGGATATTTATAATACCGAGTATACGCTCAGCTTTGGTGAGCAAAATGGGGTTGATGAAGAGAACCTAAATAAAGAACGCCTTGTTTCTAAAAAGCAAAGAGACAGCTTTAAACGCGCCGTTGAAGCTGGGGTTAACATGGTATTTGGTACTGATGCGGCTATTTACCCACATGGTGATAATGCAAAACAATTCTCGCGAATGGTTGAATTTGGTATGAGTGAATTACAAGCTATTCAAGCCGCGACCATTAATAGTGCTAAATTATTAAAGGCAGATTCACAACTGGGGCAAATTAAAACCGGTTTTGCTGCTGATATTATAGCGGTCAGTGCCAACCCACTTAAAAATATTTCTACACTAGAGCGTATTCCTTTTGTAATGAAAGCCGGTGTCGTTTACAAACAGTAAACCCAATACATCTTTATAAGGTTGAGCTTAGCTCAACCTTAACAATTTTTTAGCTAATGTAGCTAAACTGCCTATTTAATCGTCAATACTTTATTTAAATTCTCTCTTGGTTAGGCCAACTAGCGACTGCAATACCCCGTTGGTATTTTAAAATGTGATTGTTTTTAAATCACATTGTATAACTATCAAGCAAACACTCCCTTTAAAGTAAAAAAGTTTGAACTTTTTATTTTATTTTAAAATGATAACCATTATCATTCTCGCAAATTAACAAATGCGAATGGTTATCACTCTATGAAAAGATTTCAATACTCAATACTCACACTCGCGTGCTTAAACGCGCACTTGGCATTGGCAAACGAGTCACAAGTTAATTCCGATATTGAACGTATTAGTGTTTACGAGCAACAAAACCGAGTGGTAATGAGCTCAGGTTTGGCCACTAAATCTGATATGTCACTAATGGAAACCCCTGCACCCGTGGTCATTGTTGATAAAGCGCTAATTGCATCGCAAGGTATTGATAGTTTGCAAGATGTGATCCGTAATGTAAGTGGTTTAACGCAAGCCGGTAACAACTATGGCATTGGTGATAATTTAGTAATTCGTGGTTTAGGTGCTAATTATACCTATGATGGCATGTACGGTGGTGCAGGATTAGGCAATACCTTTAATCCAACGCGTTCTTTAACCAATGTTGAATCAATTGAAGTATTAAAAGGCCCAGCAACTGGTTTATATGGCATGGGCAGTGCTGGTGGTGTGATTAACCTGATTGAAAAAAAGCCACAGTTTAACGAACAACATACCTTAGAAATGGATATTGGTCAGTGGGATAGTTATTCACTGGCACTCGATAGCACCAATGCAATAACAGACGACTTAGCTTATCGAGTCATGGCAAAAACCGCCTCTAGCGATGGCTTTCGTGATTTAAAAGAACAACGTGATGAAATTTATTCGTCTTTAAAATATGTACTAAATGATCAACATGCGTTTGTGTTATCGGGAGCCTATATCAAGGACGCCATTGCTGTGGATTCTATCGGCCACCCTATTCGTATTTTTAACAGTGAATCGGTAAACGGTTTAACTGCAGGTGAAGTATCAGGCGCCGATTTAGTGAATGACCCTACAGCAAGTGGCTTACAATTGAGTGAAGCACAACGAAATGAACTAGCTAACTCTTTGGCAAGCAATGATGGTTTAACACCCTTTAACTTTGGCACCAATGGCATAATATCACCGATGGCAAAGGATAACGAAGGTGAAGAGCTGCGTTTTAAATTAGCCCATAATTATTACATTAGTGATGATTTATTTGTTAATCAACAACTACAGTACCGTAATTACACCTCAAGTTTTGCCCGCCAAACAGGTGCTTACAACTACGTTTACTGGAAACGTAACGGCGTGATCAACCAAGACCCACGCGCACCGCTAGTTGTTGATGACGTGTTATACCCTTTTGCAGCCAGACGCCAAGAGTACCGCCAAGTAGAAGCGGATGAAAAATCATGGCAATACTTTTTAGATTTACGTTATGACTTTATGCTCGGTAATATAGAAAACGAATTACTGGTTAACGCCAACTATGAAGATCGTGATATTCGTTTTAAACAATATTCTATTTACGATGCCGATAAGGTCATTAAAAACAAAGCCGGTGAGGTAATTTATCAAGGCGCACTGCCGTATATTTTTGATATGCGTCAGCCAAATTGGCCTACAGGTGAATTTAATGATTACGATCCGCTTAAAACCAGCGATTATAATAAAAAAGTACAGGCATGGGGTTTAGGCCTTCAGCATGTTGCCTACATTAACGATAAAATCACCACCCGTATTGGGATTGCTCATAATCGTATAAAACAAAGTTACGAGCATTTTGGTGTTGACCCACGTTATAGTCAAAGCCGCGCAAACCCAACGCCAGAGGCAAACACCTCAGATAGTGGTTTAACGTATAACCTAGGTGCTACTTATCAAGTAAACGCTGATATGGCTTTGTTTTTAAATCACTCAAAAGGTCGTACTGCCTACAGTGTACTTGGCTCTGTTGCTGGTAATGAAGCCGATAGAGAAGACTCAGAATCTGTTAGTAACGATTTAGGATTTCGTTTTAAAGCGTTTGATGACCAATTACTGGCTTCAATTGTAGTATTTGAAAGTGCACGTACAAACCTAGAGTACGCCAACCCACTTTATGAAGCAGGCGTGTCTGCACCAAACGTAGTGGAGAGCTTCTTTGATGGTGAAGAACAAACCAAAGGTGTAGAAATTGACTTAAATGCGTATTTGAACGATCAATGGAAAGTTAACTTCAACGGTGTTTATCAAGATGCTAGAGATAAAACTAACCCAAACATCACAAGCTTTGATACTCGCCAAAAAGGCGTGCCTTATGTAACTGCTAGCTCATGGGTAACTTACTCTGCGGCGTTATTTGAATTACCTCACGCAGTAGATTTAAGCGCAGGCTTAACGTTTGTTGATAAGCGCAGTACTAACTCAAGTTCGTTCGGTCTTGATAACGGCTACGTCCCTGCTTATACCGTGTATGATGCTGCAGTTAGCTATAAAGCAGACAACTGGCAAATGCAATTAAACATTAATAACCTGTTTAATAAAAAATACTATTCTAAAGCCATGTTTTTAGGCGGAATGCCAGGTGAAGAACGTAATGCAAAGCTAAGCTTTAGTTACACACTTTAATAGTTTAATAATTTAAAAAGCACGGTATTTCAATTGAGATACCGTGCTTTTTTCATGTAAAAACTTAATATTAAATCGTAACAACTATGCGGCCGTTTATTTCGCCTTTAAGCATGTCATCAAAAATTTCATTAATATCTTCAAGTTTTTTCTCTTCAATGATGGCTTTTACTTTGCCTTGCGCAGCAAATTCAAGACATTCTTGTAAGTCTTTACGCGTACCTACAATAGAACCTACTACTGAAACACCATTCAATACGGTATCAAAAATTGGCAGTGGCATATCTTCTGGTGGTAAACCAACTAATACACATTTACCCCCACGACGAACACTTTTATACGCTTGTTCAAACCCAGGTTTTGATACTGCTGTACAAACAACAGCATGCGCGCCACCTACTTGCTCAAAAATAGCCTCACTGGGCACCACTTCTTTAAAATCAAGCGTAATATCAGCACCCAACTCTTTAGCTAGCGCCATTTTCTCTTTACCAGTATCTACCGCAATAACATTAAAGCCCATTGCTTTTGCATATTGCACCGCTAAGTGCCCTAAGCCACCCACACCAACAATAGCAACCCATTGACCCGGTTTTGCATCTGATACTTTTAATGCTTTATACGTTGTTACGCCGGCACAGAATAACGGGGCAGCTTCAGCAAAGCCTAATCCATCCGGTATTTTGATGATGTAATCACCATGTGCTAAACAATATTCTGCATAACCACCGTCAATTGAGTAACCGGTATTATGTTGCGATAAACACAGGGTTTCACGTCCATCTAAACAAAATTCACAATGGCCACAGGCGCTATACAACCAAGGTACACCCACTCGGTCGCCCACTTCTAAATGTTTAATATTACTGCCTAGTTTTTCTATTACACCCACACCTTCGTGACCTGGTACCAATGGCATTTTTGGTTTTACCGGCCAATCACCATGACACGCATGTAAATCGGTGTGACATACACCACAAGCGGCTATTTTAACCAGCACATCGTTAGGACCTACCTTTGGGATTGGTAAATCGGTGATCGCTAACTTGCCTTTATATTCTGTATTTATTGCTGCTTTCATAGTCATTCCATCGTTTATAAAAAATTTATGCTATTTAACAAAGGCGTTAAACAACAATGTCATGTTGCATACCCGCAACATAACCCACTATAAATGCTTGAATATTAATCTATATCAATCATTAGTCGTAAAACGTGGTTTTTTATCCAAGCTAAACGCTTGCCATACTTAACCAGCGTGCTAGCATAGATTTCATTTATTTTTGAAACTTGTAACAATGACATTATCAGAAAAAAACTTTGCCTTTGTAATGCATTGTGGCGAGATGGGCAGCCGCTGGGGATTTAATCGTACAATCGGCCAAATGTGCGGATTACTTATTATTACCAAAGATCCAATGACGGCAAACCAAATCGCAGATGCACTGAGTATTTCACGCGGTAACGTAAGTATGGGAATTAAAGAATTACAATCTTGGCAGCTGATCAAGGTAATGCATATCCCAGGAGATAGAAAAGAATACTATGCACCTGCAGGCGATATTTGGGATATGGCTAATCGCGTGTTTGAAGAACGTAAAAAGCGTGAAGTAGAACCTACGCTTAGCTTACTCAGAGATAACTTATTAGATGAAGCAAGTAACGACGATGAAATTTATGCACAAAAACAAATGGGCGAAATTCATAACTTACTTGAAACAGTGACTAAATGGTCGTCAGAGTTACAACGCTTAACCCCAGAGCAGCTCAACAAACTAATGAAGCTAGGTTCAGGCATTGGCAAAGTCATTGACCTTAAAGATAAAATATTCAAAAAAGAGCAGTAAACCATTAAAAAAACCGCAATGAGCGGCTTTTTAGTTATTCGCTTTAGCTTAAATTTTTGGGTAAGCAATTCTATCTGACAAATAGCCTACGCTGGTTGCAAAGTAGTATGAACGATTCCAGTGCATAAATACTTTGTAGTTATCGTATGCTAAATACATGCGTCCATTTATATCATCCGGCATCACCAGTGCTGCATCTACAGCAACCGTAGGTAAATCACTGCCATCAACACGACGAACACCTAATGCTTGCCAATCTGCTAAAGAGCGCTCTGATTTATCCCAGTACTCTAGCCATTGCTTTCGGGTTTTAGTACCGCGCTTTAATATATACTGCTTATCAAAGTCAGCGGGCAATTGTACCTGGCGACCCCAGGTTAAATTATCATTCCAACCCTCTTGCTTTAAGTAATTTGCAATTGAAGCAAACGCGTCTTCTTTGGTTGTCCAAATATCTTTGCGGCCATCATTGTTGTAATCTACAGCATAGGCATTAAATGAGGTTGGCATAAATTGAGTTTGCCCCATTGCACCCGCCCACGAGCCTTTAAATTTATCAAGCGTGATATGTCCCGACTTTAATATATCCAGTGCTGCCCACAATTGGCGTTTGTATAACGCTTCACGACGTCCATCAAATGCTAAAGTTACTAAGGATGAAATAACATTGTGGCCGCCTTGAATAGCGCCAAAATTACTTTCTAAACCCCAAATAGCCACAATAAAACGCGCTTGAACACCAAAGTCTTTTGCTACTTTTTCTAAGACTTCTTGGTTTTCTTTATACAATTTACGCGCACGATCTATTTTCCATTGCGGTACTCGTTTTGGTAAATACGTTTCCAGCGTTTCTTTTACTTCTGGCTGGTTTTTGTCTGCTGAAATGACTTTTTCTTTATAAGATGCAGTGGCAAATGCTTGCTCAATTAACTGAGTATCGTAGCCTTTTGCAATTGCCTCTTGCTTTAAATTAGTAAGATATTGCTGAAACTCAGCTTGTGTTTTTGCCATTACCGATGAGCTTAAACACACACCACACAATACAACCGCTAATTTTTTAATCACTATCTGCTCCATTTTGTTTTCTTAATTGACTTAGCAAGTTTTCCTCTGGTGGCGGAATTTGTAAATAATAGCCTTGGTCGCTAAGCGACTGTTTTAAAGTGTCTAAATCCGCTACGCCTAATTGAGTCCGCTTCGCTAAGTTAATGATCATCACGTACTGAGGTTGACCAAACATGGCCATTAAAGGTTCCGGAACTTTACTAAAATCGTCTCTTTTTTCAATAAATAAGAAAGTATCTGCTTTTTTCTTACTTTTATATACCGCAGTTAGCATTATGGCCCTATAAAATCTTGCTTAACAGTGCTACACACTATAACATGGCAATAATAATAAGTTATAAAAATTAGTGTGGAAACTGTAATAAAAGCCTTGTTCAGCCTAGGTTTATATAAAGTTACATGCTAACTAGACAATCCAGTTGAGCATCTATGTCGGACCAAATTTTTGAGCTAAAAGGCAACCTTTTTACGTTATCAGTTTTACATCTTTATAGTACTGATATTAACCTTTTAGCAGAACAACTGTATATAAAAATTGCCCAAGCCCCAAAGTTCTTTGAGGGTGCCCCCATTGTCGTCAATTTAATTGAAGTAAAAAACAGCGCAATCGACTTTGTTCACTTAAAATCGCTTATTGAACGCATGAGCTTTAATGCTGTAGGTGTATGTAATGGTTCGGATGAACAGCATAAACAGGCAAAAGCCGCAGGGTTATCTGTTTTAAACTATTCACAAGACGTTAAGAGTGAACCCGCAAGAGTAGAGTCAAATACTTCGGTTGTAGAAAAAACCGTGTATTTACCAGCGCAAATTATTAATGGTGCGGTGCGCTCAGGCCAACAAGTTTACGCCAAAGACCGCGACTTGGTGGTGTTAGGCGCGGTAAGCCATGGCGCAGAAGTGATTGCCGATGGCAATGTACATATTTACGGAACCCTACGAGGGCGTGCAATTGCCGGCGCAAAAGGGCTCGAAAACGCATACATATTTTGTAATAAATTAGAAGCAGAACTCGTTTCAATCAATGGTAATTACTGGATCAGTGACTCACTGCAAGGTGAACACTGGGGTAACGCAGTTCAAATACAACAAAAAAATGAATCTTTAGAAATTTCAGCTTTGGTTAAAGGATAAATCTCATGGCAAAAATAATTGTCGTTACCTCGGGTAAAGGGGGTGTTGGTAAAACAACATCAAGCGCAGCAATTGGTACAGGCTTAGCATTAAAAGGCTACAAAACTGTTATCATCGATTTTGATATCGGCTTACGTAATTTAGACCTCATCATGGGTTGTGAACGTCGCGTAGTGTATGACTTTGTTAATGTGATCAATGGCGAAGCTAACCTTAATCAAGCACTCATAAAAGACAAACGTGTAGAAAAGTTATTTTTACTTCCTGCTTCACAAACTCGCGATAAAGACGCACTCACCCGTGATGGTGTTGAACGCGTTTTGAACGAGTTAAAAGAAGACTTTGACTATATTGTTTGTGATTCTCCTGCAGGTATTGAAGCCGGAGCTATGATGGCGATGTACTTCGCTGATGAAGCTATAGTTACAACCAACCCTGAAGTCTCGTCAGTACGAGATTCGGATCGTATTCTAGGCATTTTACATAGTAAATCGAAACGTGCCGAAGAAGGATTAGAAAACATTAAAGAGCATTTGCTAATAACACGCTATAATCCAGATCGTGTATCAAAAGGTGAAATGCTATCTGTTGAAGATATCCAGGACATCCTAGCCATCGACTTACTAGGTGTCATTCCTGAATCTCAAGCAGTGCTTAGTGCATCAAACTCTGGACAGCCGGTAATTCTTGATAGCGAATCAGACGCAGGTCAAGCTTATGCTGATGCGATCAGTCGTTTATTAGGCGAAACGGTTGAATTTAGATTTTTAGATGTAGAGAAAAAGGGTTTATTCAAACGGATATTTGGAGGTTAATGTGTCTTTACTTGACTACTTCCGCTCAGAAAAGAAAAACAGTGCGTCATTAGCAAAAGAGCGATTGCAGATCATTGTCGCGCACGAGCGTTCTCAGCGTGGAACACCAGATTACTTGCCACAATTAAAGCAAGATATTCTTGATGTGATCCGTAAGTACGTTAATGTAGGCGCCGATGCGGTTCAAGTTCAGTTTGATCAAAATGAAGACGATTTAGCGGTACTCGAGCTCAATGTCACATTACCTGACGAAGAAAAGAAATAATAAAAAAGGGCGCTAAGCGCCTTTTTTATTTTTTACATCAAGCTATTTAATGCTCTAATTATCCCACTCTTTTAGCGCATCTTTAACAAAATCATATCGCCATGAGCTGAGTAAATCTGGTTTTATGTGTTTTTCTTTTTGCTGAGCAGTTAATTTCCAGTTCCAACTAATTAGCTGATTTATTTGCTTTTTAGAGGCCATAACGTCTTCTGGAATGTTATGCTCTTTAGCAACTTTAGTAATTTTTTGTTTGATCTCCTTCGCTACTTTTTTATAGGTAGGAAAATCAATTAACCGCTTTAATACTTGTGGGTGTTGCTCAGCTGGAATGGCTTTGGCCTGCTCAATACACTTTAAAATTTCAACCCCAGAACGATTCACTTCAATGGGTTCTACCCCAGGAATTTGTCTCAGAGCATTTAAACTTGAAGGGCCTCGTTTGGCAATTTCGGTCATATTGTGCTCTTTAAGCACAAAATTAAGCGCTAGATTTTTACGAATAGCTTTATTTCGACGCCATACTGCTAACTCTTTAAGTACCGCTAGTTCATGCGGCTTAAGTTGCCATGCATTTTTAATTTCTTTGTAAAGTAGCTCATCCGGAATTTGAAAAGCACGTTTATTGGCAACTAATTCACTTTCATTGATCACAATATCAAATAAATCAGCGGCTTTAATGCTATCTATAATTAACTCAAAACAAGGCAGCAGGTGATACGTATCAGCAGCAGCGTATTCAAGTTGCTTTTGGGTAAGGGGGCGTTGTAACCAATTAGTGCGTGATTCGCTTTTATCAATCTCAATATTCAATAATGTTTTCACCATTAAGGCAAAGCCCATACAGTTTCCCTCACCTAATAGCTGAAGTGCAAACTGGGTATCGAATAAAGGATAAGGAACAAATCCTGCGTACTTTTGAAAAACTTCAATATCTTCTGAGGGTGAATGGAGTACTTTTAGCACTTTAGGATCTTTAAGTATTTGCCAAAAATCAAACAAGGAAAGCTCGGCAAGCGGGTCAATAAGCGCTAAATGTTCACCATCATAAACTTGAATAAGTGCAACTTCTGGATACAAAGTACGGCGGCGCATAAACTCGGTATCAATAGCAAGAATGGGTTTGTTTTTAATTTGTTCTACAAACGTATTAAGCTCATTTTGGGTTTGGATCAATTGGTAGTGCACTGAGTCTCCTACAATAAAAAAGCCGACTGATGTCGGCTTTTTTATAGTTGCTAATCTTTTAAGGCTCTTCTGAGAATTTTACCCACGTTAGTTTTGGGTAACTCATCCTTAAACTCAACGAGTTTAGGAACCTTGTAATTAGTTAAATTATCACGACAATGTTTTATTATATCTTTTTCAGTTAAAGAAGGGTCTTTTTTCACAACAAAAACTTTAACTTGTTCACCACTAATGTCATGAGGGATACCAACCGCGGCCACTTCAAGGACGCCTTCGTGCATGGCAACCACTTCTTCTATTTCATTTGGGAAAACATTAAAGCCTGAAACAATAATCATGTCTTTTTTACGATCAACAATGTAGAAAAAACCTTCGTCATCGTAAGTGGCAATATCACCAGTTGCAAACCAGCCATCTTTTAAACATTCAGCCGTTGCATCAGGGCGATTATAGTAACCAAGCATTACTTGCGGACCTTTTACCCACAGTTCACCCGGCTCACCTTTAGCAGCTTCTTCACCGTTATCGAGCATTAATTTAATGTCAGTACTTGGCGCAGGTAGACCGATAGAGCCATTATAAGCTTCTAAATCATACGGGCTAATTGTGACTAAAGGAGAACATTCTGTCAGGCCATAGCCTTCCATTAGTTTGCTGTTAGTGACCTTTTGCCATTTTTCTGCAACAGGGCGTTGTACTGCCATGCCGCCGCCTAATGACATTTTAAGGTGACTAAAATCAAGCTCAGAGAAACCAGGGGTATTTAATAAGCCATTAAATAAAGTGTTCACCCCTGTAATAGCAGTAAATTTATGCTGACTAAGCTCTTTTACAAATCCAGGCATATCACGTGGATTAGTAATTAAAACGTTTAAGCCGCCGTATTTCATAAATGCTAAACAGTTCGCTGTTAATGCAAATATATGATAGAGCGGTAGCGCGGTAATAACCACTTCTCTACCACGCTCAAGCACGTTATCTAAACAACCAGATACTTGCTCAAGGTTACCCACCATATTACCGTGGCTCAGCATTGCCCCTTTAGAAACACCAGTTGTACCACCTGTGTATTGTAAAAATGCTAAATCGCTTAAGTTAACGTCTGGGCGCTTATAGCCATTCAGATCAGCTTTTAATAAATCACAAAAGTTAATCGTGTTAGGCAACGTATAGCTTGGTACCATTTTTTTGAAATGCTTAACCACAAAATTAACTAAATGCTTTTTAAGACCACCCATCATGTCACCAACCTGCGTAACCACAATGTGTTTAACGTCAGTATTAGGCAGTGCTTTTTCAAGCGTGACAGCAAAGTTAGCAAGAATAAATATTGCTGATGTTTCAGAATCTTTTAATTGGTGCTCTAGCTCACGAACGGTATAAAGCGGGTTAACGTTAACCACCACACACCCTGCGCGTAGAATACCTAATATAGCAATTGGGGTTTGCAACAAGTTAGGCATCATAACAGCGACTTTATCGCCCTTTTTTAATCCTAAATCGTTTTGAATATAAGCCGCAACACGTTTTGTTGCTGCGTCAATTTCGTTGTATGACAATGTTTTACCCATATTAGTAAATGCAGGTAAATCTTTGTAATCATTAAAACTTTTTTCAAACACTTCGAGTAACGAGTTGTAGTGCTCAGGATCGATTGTTTCAGGCATACCTTCTGGGTAGCGCTTAAGCCAGATTTTTTCCACTCTTAGCCCCTGTTTATAATTATATTTTTATTAACCTTAATCTAAGTAAGGCACTTTCACAATTGAGCAAATACTCTAATCTAGAGATAATCCCACATTTATCGGTAATATACAATTAACATGCACTACTTTGCACCATAAATGCGTGAATGTGTTCAAAACATAGTCCACTACTTTGCATATGGCAATGATGACCACCAGGCACATCTATTACACTCAAGTTATTGTAATATTTACTATACTTGTCTAGATTTTGTTTTACAAATGGATAACCTTTATCACCTAATATTAATTGGCATGGTGCAATTAATTCTTTTATTGCACCAATACATTGCGCTTCATCAAATCGAAAACCTGAGTGATTTTTAAGCTTAGGATCGCAAGTTAGCTCAAAACCACTGTGCATTTGTTTTATGTTTCTGTCCATCAACAATGCAATTTGTTCATTATTTAAATCAGTTGTTTTTGCACGTGCTTGATAAATTTGCTGTTTTGATGTGTATACCCGTGATTTTTTTGTACTAAGCCTTGCTCGGTTTAGTATGGCATTTCTTAGCTGAGAACACACTTCATCGCTATCGGTAGTAACACAACCTAAACCTTCAATAAAAGAAACAGATTTTACATACTCACTAAAACAACTAGCAAATAGTCCTGCAACCATAGCCCCCATAGAATGACCAACTAAGTGTACCTTCTTTAACTTAAGCGCTGTGATTAATGCATACACATCATCCACATAATCAATAAAGTAGTAATGTGCCTGAGGGCTTCGCCAAGATGACAGTCCATGTCCTGCAAAATCAATGCAATACCATGTTTGCGAAGGAGCAGCACGACTCAGCATAGGCACGTAGCTAGCACAATTATCTAGCCAGCCATGCAGAGCGATAACGACGTCTTCACCGTCTCCAAATTTAATACCGTGTATATCTAGGTCATTAGCTTTTACCGAAAATGGTTGCAACGCAAACCTCAACTTTTTTATTTGGTTATGGCCATAACATACAAGAGTTAATACACAAATAATAGAACTGAACTAATAGAACACACACTTAAATTTCGAGATTTCATAACATATTCATTTATTTATCTTGCTATCGGTATACAATAATAGTCGCTATTAAAATAAGTACACTTAAAGGGTACACACAATGAAAAAACAGTTCGGCTTATTAGCGCTTTTATGTACAACAGGAGCATTCGCTCAAACAGCGCCTAAAAATGTTATTTATATGATTGGTGATGGCATGGGTCCCGCTTTCACTACCGCTTATCGATATTACAAAGATGACCCTACAACAAAAGAAATAGAAACAACCGTTTTCGACACCATGTTAAAAGGCATGGCGCACACTTATCCTGATGACCATACTTATGTAACAGACAGTGCCGCAGGTGCAACCGCACTTAGCAGCGGCCATAAAAGTTATAATGGCGCAATCGCTGTCGATACGGCCAAAAAACCGGTTAAGACCATGCTAGAAATTGCAAAAGAGCAAGGAATGACAACAGCGTTAGTGGCTACCTCACAAATTAATCATGCAACACCTGCAAGCTTTGCCGCACATAATGAATCAAGAAGAAATTATGATGACATCGCAAACGACTACATTGACAATAAAATTGCTGGTAAATTACCGGTTGATTTAATGTTAGGCGGTGGTACTCAATATTTTATTCGTGATGACAGAAACTTAGTCGACGAATTTAAAAAAGCAGGTTATCAATACGGCGACGATATTAAAAACTTAGGTCAAATCACACAAATCCCTGCCATTGGTTTATACGCACCTAAAGGATTACCCTTTGCGCTAGATGAAAACCCAACGAGATTAAAACAGTTAACCTCTAAAGCGTTTGATTTGCTTGATGGGCAAAACGATAAAGGCTTTTTTGTGATGATTGAAGGCAGCCAAATTGACTGGTGTGGTCACGCAAATGACATTGCTTGCGCAATGGCTGAAATGGACGACTTTGCAAAATCAATCGAAACGGCAAAAGCCTATGTAGATAAAAACCCAGACACTATTTTAGTGATCACGGCTGATCACTCTACAGGCGGTTTAACCATTGGCGCGCATGGCCAATACAAATGGGAAACCGACATCATCAAAGGTGTTAAAGCCACTGCGGGTACATTAACCAAATTATTAATGGGATCAGATAACCTTAAAACGGTATGGCAGGCCAATACCCGTATTGAGTTTACAACTGAAAACGAAATTAAACTTAAGCAAGCTAAAGCCATGGGTGAAAAAACCCTTAATTTAGCGGTTAAAAGCATTATCAATGATTTAAGTTTCACTGGTTGGACAACGGGCGGACATACCGCTTCTGATGTGCAAGTATTTGCCTATGGTAAAAATAGCGATGACTTTATTGGTTCACAAAACAATACTGACATAGCTAAAAAACTGATTAGTTACATAAAACAGTAATCGCTGTTATGAAAATAAAAAGCCCGAATAATTTATTCGGGCTTTTTATTTGGCTATTAATTTTATAATTAAGCGTATATATCAACACCAATTAAGCTTTGAACTTCAGCTCTTCGCTCTAAATTAGCAAACTCAGTGTAAGTAGAAATTGCCTTACTGACTTGCGCACTCGGTTGATCGTAAATAGTTTGGCTATATTGGGCCTCTTTGGTGTTCGCTTTTGCAAACTCTTTTGCAAGTTCGAGCCCTTCAGGACTGCTCTTAACATAATCTGTGTTTGTTTTCTGTGATATTGGCTGCTCTGATAGTCGTTCAGGCTTTGCCGTAACGACGGAAGTAGAACGCACCTTAGCAGGGATATCACCAGTAAAAAAACCAGAGCTTATAGGCAGCGACATTACGCTTCTCCAACCAACAACATGCTTAAATTATGATTTAAAATAGCTCAATATGCAAACAATACAACTTAGCGTTACTCGCGGCCTGGTAATTTTTTCCATGTCACTGTGTCACGCACATACTTAGGCTGAGCATCACTTGCTTTTACGCCATTACCTGCAAGGTACTGTGCATCCACTAACGCTAACATGTATTGTGCATCGGGTAGCGTAATTTCAGGGTGTACACTCACATTTGTAAATGTAGTTAATGCATCGGGATAACTTTTAAATCCAGTCCCCACGCCGGTTGCTGTTTTGTTTGTGTCTATCAATGAAACATCAAGCAGTTCAGGCTTAAAAACACGTTCTTCACCTTGAAGTGTCATCAAATTATTATTAACTTGGTATTGAGCAAAGTATATTTCCCCCATACGCGCATCAATGCTTGAATAAACCACTTCATCGCCAAATTGTTCAAACGCTTGTTGCGCCATAACCGCTAAGGTAGAAACCCCCACTAGCGGTAAATTCGTTGAATACCCAAGCCCTTGTGCTATGGCCACACTAATACGAACACCCGTAAAGCTGCCTGGACCTTGGCCAAAGCCAATAACATCTAAATCTTTTAATTTACAATTGGCTTTATTAAGCAGCTCATCAATAAGTGGCAGAATTTTTTGGCTATGCTGCTGCGGACACTCTTCAAAATGATGAAATGTTTTACCCTGATAATGCAAAACAAGCGATAAAGCCTCAGTAGAAGCGTCTAGGGCGAGAATGTTACTTTTGATCATTTTTGTACTCAATTAATATGTTTTAAAAATGTATTTGCATCTTCTAAGCTACGTGTACGGCGCATTGGCGGTAAACTCTTTAAAAATACTTGTCCATATTGGCGTGTAACTAAACGATTATCGCAAATTACTAACACACCTTTATCTTTGTTATCACGAATTAAGCGACCTACGCCCTGCTTTAAGGCAATAACCGCTTGTGGTAACTGAATATGCGCAAAGGGATCTTTTCCTTGCATTTGGCAATCTTGCATTCTAGCCTGCAAAAGCGGATCATCGGGCGCTGCAAACGGCAGTTTGTCGATAATAACACAGCTTAAAGTACTGCCTCTTACATCAACCCCTTCCCAAAACGACGCTGTACCGAGCAACACGGCATTACCATGACGGGTAAATTTTTCTAATATAATGCGTTTAGACATTTGCCCTTGCATGTAAACCGGATAGTCCATTTGTGTGGTTAAGCCCTCAGCCACCAAATGCATCATTCGGTAACTAGTAAATAGCACAAAACAACGCCCTTTTGCTGATTTTATGAGTTCGAGAGTTAACTTTACAATCGCATGCGGCATATTATCTGCGTGGGTTTCAGGTAAATAGCGCGGTAAACACAATAGCGCCTGATTTTCATAATCAAACGGACTGTCTACCATCATACTTTGCTTTGGTTTTAACCCAAGGCTGGCATTAAAGTGAGTGAGTTCGTTGTCGACCGATAACGTGGCCGAGGTAAACACAAACCCTGCGCCAGACTCTTTCATCATCAAAGCAAATTTAGCCGATACATTCAGTGGCGTTATATTAATGGTTAAATAGCGCCGCGTGGTTTCGTACCAATAACTAAAGCCTGTTTGGGCGGTATCAAATACGCGCTCTAACTGGCCTTTAAATGCCAACACCCGCTCAAATGGGTGTTCAATTTTATCACTTCGTTCTAAGCAATGTTTTAAAACCTGATACACAAATTCTAAATCACTAATAACGCGGTGTAATGCAGAGCAAATAAGCCTATTACTGAGCTTTTCACGCCAATCCCCGCGGCTACCGTCCACACCAAACTGCAATCTTAAATCGGCGACACTGGTTTCCAGTTTATTCAAACTTTTGCCTAATTGCAGCATGTCAGGAATTTCAGCGCGGTAAATAGCGCGTAAATCATTAATTAAATCCACCAGCTTTTTAGTACTCATGGTTTCGCCAAAATAGTCGCTGGCAATTTCACTTAACTGGTGGGCTTCATCAAATATATAAGCATCTGCGTTGGGCATTAGCTCTGCAAAGCCAGACTCTTTAACCGCCATATCGGCAAAAAATAGATGATGGTTAATCACGACAACGTCGGCATCCCCTGCTTTTAAACGCGCTTTACGAATGTAGCACTCTTGAAAGTCAGGGCACTCTTTACCTAAACAGTTATCTGCAGTAGAGCTGACATACGGCAACACTTTGGCATCTTCTTCAATACCAATACAGTCGGCTAAATCGCCCGTATGCGTTTCACTGGCAAATTTAGCAACCATAGCGAGCTGATGCATTACATCAGGGTCGTCTGTGGGTACGTGTGCAACATGTTGGGTAAGCCGATAAGTGCATAAATAATTGGCACGCCCTTTTAACAATGCCGTTTTTTTAGCCGCGCCTAAGGCTTTTACTAACACCGGTAAATCACGATGATACAGCTGTTCTTGCAGTGCTTTAGAACCGGTTGAAATTATTGTTTTGCCTTTAGATTTGAGGGCTGGCGCTAAATAAGCAAAGGTTTTACCTGTGCCAGTACCGGCCTCAACAACAAGCTGGGAACTTGTTTTTAATGCATCCTCAACAGCCACAGCCATATCAATTTGAGGTTGGCGTGGTGAGTATCCATCTATTGATAAAGCCAAAGGCCCGGTTGCACTAAACAGCTGTTTGATAATACCAATCACTTTATAAAAAATAATAGCGGGATTCTACGTAAGCTATTGATGAAGGGCAAGCCAAATAGCGTGAGAATTTGGCCTTTAAAAGGGGCTTATGCCCCTGTTAATTATTGTGCATTTATAGTTAGCGTAATACCACTTGCATTGCGATAGCCTTTAACATCTATGTGCCATACGCCTGCCTGGGGTGCAGAAATAGTGCAACTTTCTGTGTTGCCGTTTTTATATGGCCTACACACAAATTGTGTATTTGAAGATGGCGCACCGAAATTTAAATACAAATCAGCATCGCCGCTTCCGCCTGAAATAGCAACGTTTAGTGAGGCATAACCCGCGGCTAAACGTTGTTCAAAACGCTGCCAATCACCTGTATTTACGCTAACATTATCTTCTACGCGATTAATGGGCTCTAAAGCGCCTGCTGGCTCAAAACTGCCCGTCAAAGAAACATTACTAATTGCGCTGTATGCCTCAACCATGACATAGTAATTTCCTTCATTGCTGGTTGGAATGTCGCAACGCTCATTACTTGTGGCAGAGGTACTTTTACAGTCGTAATCAGTTAACGTGGGCGCCTGATTATATTTAACGTATAAATCGGCATCGCCATTATCACCTGAGGTTTCAAAGCTTAATTTTTGCGCTCCTTTTGGTACATTCAATGTATAGATAAGCTGCTCTTTAGCAGTGGCATTAATACCAGAAATTTGTTCACCATTGACTAACTCATTATTATTTGGCGGAGTGACATCACCGGCATTTTTTGCCAATTCAGCAACAAAGCTAACGGCTAAGTTAGCAAATTTAATTGCATGATCAGCGTCAAAATTACTGTCGTTTTGTGTATGTATCAGTGGGTTAATGTCATTCATTTTTGATTCGAAAGGCATAGAGGCCGCAAACCCTTGTTGATACCACGAAGCATGATCGGAGCAACCATACCCACATTGATCAAAGCCATAACTAATTTGTGGTAAGTAGGTGTCTATCAGCTGGGCTAAAAACTGGTTTTGAGCATTGGTGGTGTAATCCGTCATCATAATAATATCTTCGATACTGCCGTTATTACCAGTCATATCAAATTGCACCATGCCAACTACATTCTTACCCAGCGACCGATAGCTACTGGCTATAGCTTTAGACCCTTTTAACCCCACCTCCTCTGCTGCAAACGCCATTATTTGAATAGTTTTTTGCGGTTTATAATTTGTATCAACAATTGCTCTTAACGCTTCCGTTAACACTGCAATACCCGATGCATTGTCATCCGCGCCAGGAGAGCGCCCTTGTGCTGGATTTGCTTGATTAATCGAGTCTAAATGCCCCCCAATAATAACAATTTCATCTGCATTTTCAGCACCTGCAATGGTTACAATCACTGATGATTGCGCCCAGCTATGCTGATAACTCTCAATGGTTATATCACTTCGAACGCTGGCAATTTGTTGCCAATAACTTTGCAGCCACTGTGAGGCATCAACGCCGGTTTGCGAAGTATAATAACGATTATTAAAACTAGTGAGTGAATTTACAGTGCTTTGTAAATTAATTGGGCTTTGTGCACTAATTAAACTTTGTACTGTTTGCGCATTATCAATTGAATAATTAAAGGCTGATGTAGCTTGGCTATTTTGAACAACAGCTAATTGTTTTGCGTAATCATTCGCTTCTTCGAACGAACTATGCGCAACAAACCCACCACAACGGTTATAGTTCTGGTGCATGAACTCACTTAAATTGTTTACTGCGTCACGCGGTACACTGAGTAAATCAACGTCAGGTAAAATACTTGATTTTCTATGCGAAAATGGCATTTTTTGCAAAAATGTACCTTGTTCATGTTGATAATGCTGGGCTGCAGTTGAGTCAATGGTGACCCAAATATTGTCTGGATTTTCATTTGCTAAGCAATTAAAACTTAAGGTTAAAGTAGTAATAACTGCTAACTGTTTAAAGTAGTTCATAAATATTCCTTATCTTGTCACTTTTATTTTAAGCATTAAAAAAGGGGCAAAGCCCCTTTTTATATGTATGCCTAATTAGCCGTTACCTTGAGTGTTACGCCGCTTGCTAAGCTGTAACCTCTTAAATCAATGTACCAAGTACCTGCTTGTGGGTTATCAAATGTACATTCTTCATTATTACCATTTTTGTAGGGTCTACATAAGTATGAAGACGTACTTGAAGGCGAGCCAAAGTTTACATAAAGATCAGCATCACCATTACCACCGGCAATACTAATATTTAAAGTGCTATACCCTTCTGATAAATCTTGAGTAAAGCGGCTCCAGTTATTAGTAGTCACATTAATATTAGACTCAGTTCTATTAATTGGCGTCACACCACCATTCCCATCAGAGTAGCTTCCCGTTAGCGATACACCAGATATCGCACTCCATGCTTCAACCATTACATAGTAAGTTCCTGCTTGTGCATTACTTATGTTGCAGCTTTCTGTACTGGTAGATGTTGTGCTATTGCAATCATAGTTATTTAAGCTTGGTCTACTAGCAAATTTAACATATAGGTCTGCATCACCTGAGCCACCCATTGTATTAAATTGAAGATTTGTTGCACCGTCAGGGACTTCCAAAGTAAAGAATAGTTGCTCTTTTTCTGCGCCGCTAATACCCGTACGGGTTACCCCATTGGTTAACACTTCATCGTCAGTCGGTGGTGGTGGTGTAGCACAATCACTACCTGAACTAAGATTTGAATTAACACCTACCGCAGCCAAAGCGGCTTTTACATCATTAGGGTCATAATTTAAATCACACGCAGCATCCATCACACCGTTACCGGCTAAATCCCAGCCTACACCCGCACTCCAATATAGTTGGTTAGCACGTGCCATTACGATAAAGGCTTTTTGCGTATCCCAACCCGGCGTGGTTGCTAAATTATAAAATGCCTTGTTATAAACACCTGAACTATAATGCACGTCCATACCTGAATAATAGTTACTTTGGTTATCTATGGAGCGGCCATCTTGGGTAGGGTTATTCATGTAACGCAGTGCACCATTACCTTTAAAAATATCCTTTCCGACTAGCCAATCGTTGCTACCTTTCATATAAAATTCAGCGGCTTCACCAGCCATATCCGAAAATGCTTCGTTTAACCCGCCTGGTTTACCATTATAAATTAAGCCTGAATTTTGCTCAGTAAAGCCATGGCTGACTTCATGCGCAGAAACATCTAAACTCACCAACGGGTAGAATGTATTTTGCCCATCACCAAAGGTCATTGCGCTGCCATCCCAAAACGCATTTTCATAGTTACTTGAGTAATGAACCCGCATTTGTAACTGAAAACTCAAAGGCGCAGTCCCTAACCAATCGTTATACATATTAAAAATAACGTTACCAAAAAAATGAGCATCGTTTAGCGGTGAATAAGCACCGTTTATTTCTTTGAATGTATTTTCAGGACATGTAAATGAATACGCAGAAGAGCCACTTGTTCCGCCATTTAAATTAATAGTGCGAACATTTGCGTTATTCATGCTACAAGTATTACCTGATTGACTAACATCTAGGCTGTCAAAATCAGTTCCATATAAATACTTGCCTGTTTTTAGATTACCGCCAGGACCTGTTGCATTGGCATGTTGCAGGTTATCGTAACTAAGCAAGACCTCACCGGTATTAGCATCAATGATCAGGTATGGCCTTGATGGTGACTTGCCATAAGTAACATAAGACACTTCATAAACTAAATGCGCCTTATTTTGATCGTCAACCCAGATAGCAAGTCTGGATTGCTCATTATGTTTTTTTAAGCCTACTGATTTTGCAGCTATACCCGTTTTAGACCCTTTTAAAATCGCATCTTTTTTTGTCAATTTAGCCGATACATCAGATAAATCTTCATCAATATTATAAACAGCTGCACCATGGGCTTTTTTAAGCATCCCATTATTAAATGTTAAGCTGACCGTATCACCAATGACAGGAATGCCCTGATACGTTTGTTGATAGCGGAGGGTTACTTCTCCGTTATTGCTAGTAAATTCTTTTAATACAACTAATTCGTTCCCTACACTCAACCCAATCAACTGATTTGAACTTACTGATAACAAGGAAGCAGAGTTTGATTGCACCATATTATTAATTGTCGGTTGTTGATTTAGGTATTTCTTATTCGCAGCTACTGCATTTGTTGCTTGAACCAAAGTTAAAGCAGCAAAAGTTGCTATTGTGATTTTAGATAAATTCACGTTTACGCTCCGTTAAAGTTTAAGTTTTTAATATATTTGTATTAATCGGCACACCTTGTACCCGATTAAGGATCAGAGTAGGTCACAAACTTAAATAACGAAAATTAAACATTTAATTTACAATTAAAGTATTAGCTCGAAAATTAATCTATTATTTTACAATGATTTAAAAACTACTGTTTTAACTAATGAAGGCCAGAAATAACATTTCGTATACATATATTTACATAAAACAGCCAGCAAAAAGCATTAGATTTTAAAATCACACGCTTTATTGTTAATCACTAATCGACTGCTCAATGAGCATGTAGTTGCAAAGGAAAATACTTTACCTGTTGAGCTTTAAAAGAGGGGTAATCTATTTAAAATGGGTAGGGAGTAGTTTTAAAAACACGCAGTTCATAGCCATGCACCACTATTTGCTATGTTTAAACAAATTTGCTTTGATTGAGGGCGATTTTAACTTGAGGCAATAACGGTATCGCCAATCACTTGTACTAAGCCCATGTATCTAAATGGGGTTTGTCGTCATCTTCTTCAGCGGTTTTATTGCGCGATTTATTTTCGTCAAACGACAACTTATGTTGTTTTTCTACTTCTCTTTTTTTACGCTCTTCTAACTCGACTTTTTTGGCACTGGCACTTTGTTGAACCCCAGCAATATGAAAAGCCCCTTTAGATTCAAGCGTTAAACGCGTAATAGGCCCTAAATAAGGGATCATTATATCCATGCGTGCCTCCATTGAATTGAATGTAATTTAATCACTATAAAACTGTTGATAGATAAAGCAAACCTTTAGTTATTATCGACAGTTATAAGGTATTCTTTAATTTAAGAAAATTTTTCTTGCCAGCTATTGGTTTATGTGTTTTTATAAATGCGAAATTTATTAAACAAACAGCAGCTAAGCGTTAACATAATAACGAATAGCTAAACAGGATAAAAAATGCGCAATACTCTGACAGCAGTACATCACCACCATCATTCATCGGAATAACCTGTCAGGTCTTTCGCTGAGAGGTTGTTCCTAAAAGGAAACCTCTGGCGAATCAACATACCAAGATTCATTTTCGCCCTGAGGTTTCCCTCGGGGTTTTTAGTTTTTAAATTAAAGGAAAATGAGTAATGAATAATAGTAATCGTCTTCGTATCGCCATCCAAAAAGGCGGCCGCCTATCTAAAGATTGTCAAGATCTGCTTAAGCAACTGGGTGTAAAACTCAACCTTCGCGAGCAGCGCCTTATAGCACACTCAACCAACATGCCAATTGACGTTTTACGTGTACGCGATGACGATATCCCAGGTTTAGTTATGGACGGTGTATGTGACTTAGGTATTGTTGGCGAAAACGTTTTAGTTGAAGTACAAGCAGAAAGAGAGCGCCAAGGCGTTCCAAGCGAAGTAACTAAATTATCAAAATTAGATTTTGGTTACTGTCGTCTTGCACTTGCATGGCCACAAGAACTAGGTAAGCAAGACAAAAGCTGGTTTGAAGGCAAACGTATTGCAACCACCTACCCTGAAATTTTAAGCCAATATTTAAAACGTGAAGGCATCAACGCCAGCACTGTTATGCTCACAGGCTCTGTTGAAGTGGCGCCGCGTGCTGGTCTTGCTGATGCCATTTGTGATTTGGTCTCAACAGGTGCAACCCTTGAAGCCAATGGCTTGATGCAGGGTGATACAATTTTAGAGTCAAACGCTTGTTTAATTCAAAACACCCAACTGCAAGATGCTGACAAACTCGCGCTTATCAATAAATTGATGCCGCGTTTGCGTGGTGTTAAGCAAGCCAAAGAAAGCAAATACATCATGCTACACGCACCAAAAGACAAGCTGGATGAAATTTGTGAAATCCTGCCTGGTTCTGGTCAACCTACATTACTTGCACTAGCAGGATCTGACGAATATGTAGCATTGCACATGGTAAGCAGCGAAACGTTATTTTGGGAAACCATGGAGCAACTTAAAGCACTCGGCGCGAATTCTATTTTAGTTATGCCAATTGAAAAAATGATGGAGTAACAGCCATGCTTCGTTGGAATGAAGAATCATCACAGGTTCAAGCAGCGGCGCTGATGCGCCCTGCTGTATCAGCGAGTGAAAAAGTAGAAAGTATTTGCCAAACTATTTTGGCAAAAGTAAATGCGCAAGGGGATGCTGCATTACTGGCGTTAGCAAAAGAGTTTGATAACCGAGCTGAGCCGCGTTTACGTGTTCCACTTGATGAAATTAATGCCGCTGAGAAAATGCTAAGCCCTGAGCTTAAGTATGCAATTGATACCGCTTATGCAAATGTAAAATGTTTTCACCAAGCGCAACTGCCTAAAGATATTAAATTATCGACTCAACCAGGCGTTGAATGTGAACTGAAATATCAAGCCATCGAAGCGGTCGGTATTTATGTACCCGGTGGCAGTGCCCCATTGCCATCGTCAGTTATAATGCAAGGTGTATTGGCGCAGCTAAGCGGTGCAAAAACCGTGGTACTCACTACCCCCGTACAAGGCGATAAAGCAATAAATCCTGCTATTTTATATGCTGCTAAATTATGTGGTATCACCACTATTATTGAAAGCGGTGGTGCAGGCGCGATTGCTGCAATGGCCTACGGCACTGAATCAGTACCTAAAGTGAATAAAATTTTTGGCCCAGGTAATAGCTTTGTGACTATGGCAAAGCAGTTAGTTGCACAAACAATTCCAGGAATGGCGATTGATATGCCAGCAGGTCCATCTGAAGTATTAGTGATAGCAGATGAACGAGCAAATCCAGAGTTTATTGCGGCCGATTTACTCTCACAAGCAGAGCATGGCGCCGACTCGCAAGTTATTTTATTGTGTAACAGCGAAACTATTATTAAACAAACACAAGACGCGCTTACTCGTCAATTAGCTAACTTAAGCCGAAAAGACACCGCTGAACAAGCGTTGGCCAATTCGTCACTTATTTTAGTGGATTCAATAGCGCAAGCATTTGATGTATCAGCGCAATATGGGCCAGAGCACTTAATTTTACAGCTGGCAGATGCAAGCCCGTACCTTGATGCGGTTAAAAATGCAGGTTCAGTATTTGTTGGCGACTACACACCAGAATCGGCTGGCGATTATGCATCAGGTACTAACCACGTATTACCTACTTACGGTTATAGCGCGACATACTCAAGCTTAAACTTGCTTGATTTTTTCCGCACATACACAGTACAAACTATTAGTAAAAGTGGCTTAACTGAGCTTTCAAAAGCTATTTTACCACTGGCAGACGCAGAAGGCCTTGATGCCCACGCTAATGCGGTTTCAATTCGTTTAGAGGCAATAAACAATGAGCAATGAGAGCGCCCAAGCAACCAGCTTATTACCCGATAATATTAAAGCGCTTGCTGCTTACAGCTCGGCTAAAAGTGAAAAGTTAACAGGCACAACGTGGCTCAATGCCAACGAAAGCCCATATGCTAAAAACCTTGAGCTGAGTATTGAAGATTTAAATCGCTACCCCGACCCTCAGCCACAATTGGTTATTGATCGCTATGCAGCTTATACCGAGCTTAAAAGCGACAATGTCCTTATGACTCGAGGTGCAGATGAAGGCATTGAGCTTTTAGTACGCACGTATTGCCAGCCAGCTAAAGATAGTATTGCGCTGTTTTTGCCTAGCTACGGTATGTATAAAGTCACTGCTGATACGCACAATGTGGCTATTAACGCGCTTACTCAAGAGTTATTATTAACAGCCAATGTTGATGATATTGTCACTGCGGTCGGTAGCTCAAAACTGGTGTTTATTTGTAATCCAAATAACCCAACAGGTAGTTTAACGCCGCTAGATAAAGTAAAAGCCATTGCCACTGCGCTTGCAGGTAAAGCATTGGTGATTGTTGATGAAGCCTATATTGAGTTTTGCCCAGAGCAAAGTGCAACACAACTTATAAACGAGTTTAGTAATATTGTAGTGCTACGTACACTGTCAAAAGCATTTGCGTTGGCAGGCCTGCGAACCGGGTTTACCCTCGCTCAAGCCAGTGTACTTGCGCCCATTCGTAAAGTCATTGCACCGTATCCGGTATCGAGCGTGGTAGCGAGTATTGCAGCGCAAGCCATTGCCCCTGATGCCATTACCTCTATGCGTCGCCAAGTCAGCATTTTAAACAGCTTAAAATTAAAGCTAATAGAGTGGTTAAACGCCTCCCCTGCTGTATTAAAAATTCTCACTGGTGAAGGCAACTTTGTTACCTTAAAATTGGCCGATAAAAACAGCTTTAAAGTTGCCCTTGAACAAGGCTTAGTCATGCGAGCATTTACCTTATACGGTGAAGACGACTGGCTACGCATTTCAATTGGTAGCGAACAAGAATTAGAACAAGTAAAAATTTGGCTCGATGGTTTAACCACCCCAACAGCCCTATCACAACAGGAAGTATCATGAGTAATCCCTATTTATTTATAGACCGTGACGGCACCATTATTGAAGAGCCAATCACCGACAAACAGGTAGATAGCCTTGAAAAGTTGGCTTTTTTACCTGGTGTTATTCCGGCATTATTACAACTACAAGCCGCTGGTTATCGCCTAGTTATGGTATCTAATCAAGATGGTTTAGGCACTGACAGTTTCCCTACTGCGGATTTTGACATAGCCCAAGACAAAATGATGGACATACTCAACAGCCAAGGGATTAACTTTGAAGATGTACTCATTTGCCCACACTTTGATGAACAAAACTGCGATTGCCGTAAGCCAAAAACAGGCTTACTGACCGAGCTTATGCGCTCTGGCAAGGTAGATTTAGCGCGCTCTTTTGTAATTGGCGACCGCCAAACAGATATTGGCCTTGCGCAAAACTTATGTTGTGAAGGTATTTTATATGATGGTAGCTGGCCTGCTATTGTTACTAAGCTGACCACAGCCAACCGTGAAGGCCGTGTTACACGCAACACTAAAGAAACACAAATTGATGTAGCGGTTAATCTTGATCAAACTAAAAACGGTAGCATAGACACCGGCCTAGGCTTTTTTGATCACATGCTGGATCAAATACGCACCCACGCAAACATTGGCTTAAACATTAAAGCCAAAGGCGATTTACACATAGACGAGCATCACCTTGTTGAAGACATTGGTATTGCCTTAGGGGTTGCTCTTAAACAAGCGCTGGGCACAAAATCACAAATAGCGCGTTATGGTTTTGCATTGCCTATGGATGAATGTAAAGCCGAAGCGCAAATTGACTTATCTGGACGTGCTTCGTTTGTGTTAAATGCAAACTTTAGCCGCGAAAAAGCCGGTGATTTAGACGTACAAATGGTAGAGCATTTTTTCAAAAGCTTAAGTGATAACGCAGCAATTAGCCTTATTTTGTCGGTAAGTGACGGTAACTGTCATCACCAAGTAGAGGGCTTATTTAAAGCGTTTTCACGGGCACTGCGTATGGCAATTGCACAAGATACAAGTCAACAAACAGCCAGCTCTAAGGGGTGTTTATGATAGCGATAATTAATACCGGTTGTGCCAATATTAACTCGGTACGCTTTGCATTTGAGCGTTTAGGTAAAACCCCTACCGTTATTACCTCGCCAGAACAATTAGCGGGCTATGAGCGCGCTATTTTACCTGGTGTTGGCCATGCATCTGTGGCTATGAAGCGCCTAGTCGATAATGGTTGGCAGCAAGCGATTAACGAATATCAGCGCCCGCTAATGGGAATTTGCTTGGGGATGCAACTGCTGTGTGAAAGCACCGAAGAAGGTAACGTGCAATGCTTAGGTAAAATACCAGGCCAAGTAAAAGCACTGGATGTAGGTAGTTTAACGTCACCGCATATGGGGTGGAATAATTTATCTATCCAACAAGCACACCCACTAACCAAAGGGCTACATAAAGACGATCAGGTTTATTATGTGCACAGCTTTGCGCACACCGTTAACGATGCCACTTTAGTCAGTAGTGAATACGGGCAAACTTTCTCAGCCATTGTCGCTAAAGATAACTATGCCGGTATGCAATTTCACCCAGAGCGAAGTGCTAAAGTAGGCACTCGTTTATTACAAAACTTTCTAGATTGGCAGTTATAAGCGACTGTTAATAAAAAATAAAAGAGATACACAGTGATTATTCCAGCATTAGACGTATTACAAAATCAAATTGTACGTTTGTATCAAGGTAAATATGATACCGCACAGTTTTACCCCTTTGAACTTGGCGCCCGCTTAAAGCAATACGCCGATAGCGGCGCGGGTAAACTGCACCTTGTTGATTTAGAAGGGGCACGCGATCCCAGTAAAAAACAATGGCAACATATTCAAGCAGCCACAAAAGCACTGAATGTGCCCTATCAAGTGGGTGGGGGTATTCGTTCAGAGCAAGACGTGAGCGATTGGCTAAAAGCCGGTGCAAACCAAGTGGTTATTGGTTCTATGGCAGTTGAAAAGCGTGAACAGGTTAAAGCCTGGATTGAAAAGTTTGGCGCTGAGCACTTTGTAATTGCCCTTGATGTTAATAAAACAGAGTCCGGTTGGGCGCCTGCAACCCATGGTTGGTTAAATGAATCTGAGTTTGGGCTATTTGAACTTATTGATTTTTATGTTGAGCTGGGCATTATTGATTTTTTATGCACGGACATCAGTAAAGACGGCACCATGACAGGCCCTTCATTTGAACTATACGAAGACCTAGTAAAGCACAACGCTGATATTAAAGTACAAGCCTCAGGTGGTGTGAGTTCGTTGGATGATATTAAAAGGCTAAATGAACTTGGTGTGGGCGGCGTGATTTTAGGTAAATCTTTATTAGATGGTGCCTTTAGCGTAGAAGACGCGCTTAAATTAAGCTAAACAGATAGGCTTAACCAGCTAAATCAAAAAAGGCACAGGTGCGAGCGCATATGTGCCTTTTTTGTATAAAACAATCAGTTTATTTATGCTTACCCGGCAACATAGAGCCTAATACGCCATCTTGCTTTATTAAACCATGATAAAGCGCGGCACTAACATGCATAAAAATAAACAATAAAAATGCATAAGCAATAAACCCATGTGCTTCACGAAAAAAAGCATATGTTTCAATATCTTTACTTACTAGGCTAGGCAAAGTAAATAAACCAAAAAAGCTCACATGACGGCCATCAGCGCTTTGCATTAACCAGCCTGAAATCGGCATTAAAATCATAGATGCATATAAACCCACTTGGGTTAAATGCGCTGCTAATGCCTGAGCTTTAGGCACACTCGGTGGTAATGCAGGGCTGGTGGTGACTACTTTATTGATTAATCTAATAGCAACTAACACTAACGCTAAAACACCAAACGACTTATGCAGCGCAATGGCCTCTACTTGCCAAACCGCTAAACTTTGCACCATCGACAAACCAAGAAATAACATAGAAAGTATGATTAACGCCATAGCCCAGTGAATAAGCATACTCGACGCTGAGTATTTATTAATTGTTTTCATTCGATATTTCCTGTTATTAATTATTTAAAAGTACTTCTTTAGCACGACGACGAAATGATTCAGCATAAGCCGCGCCACGGGCACGTAATATAGGATCGGCACTTGGCTCTATCCCTGTAGGAAGTACCAAGGGATCAAAGTTCATATCAGCACACATGCCTCCTTCTTGCGCCTGAAGGCTTGAGATAACTAATGTGCCTGCGTTAATTGTTTTGCGTGATTGTGGCCATAAAACAGTTGGGTTATTTTCATCATCTTCAGCGGTTGCAAAGCTAAACAGCATGTCAAATTTAACGGGGGCTTGAGTAACTTGATCTTTAAGTTGTAGCTGCAATGCATCGGCTGAATCATTATTAAGTGGTTGAATGTTTTCATCACTTAATTGTGGTTTAGCTATCCAACGTACGGCGTGCTTTTTACCGTGTTCATCAACCAAATAAAAAGCGTTAATGCTGTGGTATTGCTCAGTGGCAAAACTGCTGGTTGGTTTGTAGCTGGCTTTCCAGTTATTAAATGCGGCACTTTCAGGGTGTGCGGCAAAAAAGGCTTTAATTTTTTCAGGGCTGCGTTTTTTGGTTACCGGATCGGGTGAAAGTGCTTGTAGTTGTTTAAAAAACGCATCTGGCGTCGCTACCGCCATAACCGGAGGTGTGTTCATTGCCACGCGCCATTCTTGGTTATCATCGGTAGTTATAGAAAACGCTAAACTGCGCACCGGTGCTTTTAAATCAGGCGCGGTTGGGTTATTCCCTGCAATAGAAAAACGGCCAACAAAAGGCGTGGCGCCTAAATCAAATACCTTGGCTTGCGAATATTTAGCAAGCTCACCGGTAGACTCAAACGACCCTGCTAAACAAATACCTTTAGCGTGAGCACGACGAAAACCCGCATGGGCTTGATCACCTTGTTGTAAATTAACAAAACGCTGCGCAGTAACCGCATCGCTGTTAAAAGCACCGGTAAAATATAAAATCGTCAGTGCAAATAAAGTGATTATTGCAATTAAGGTGATTTTTTTACTCATGGTAGGATTAGACCTCGTATGATTATTTTCATGATGATTATGTTTGGAATTTTTCATAGTTTTAATTACGTCTTTAAATTAATGGCTAACCATTACTGAGATATGCTTTAGATCGGATAGCTTTTATTTAGTTATACCGACACGACACTCACAAGACCGACCCCAAGCAATTAATATTTCAATTCAATTAATAAAAACCGCACTTTAAGTATTTTAAATTCCAAAAATATAATCTTTATGAGCTGCGCTTTAAAAAAGCCGATTGTTAATTATACTAATGTTGATACAAAGCAAGCATTGGGGTGCTGATTTATTACGTTCTACAAAATCACACAAATTAAAACAAAACCGTACAGCAATAATAAACTGTTGAAATTAAAATATTATTTATTACTCACTCGTTATCTACTGCTTTTTTCAAGTAGTAAGTAGTTATAGCTTAATAAACAGCATTACAGGTAAATTCGAAAATAAACACATTTACGCATTTTATAATTTTGAACCACACAAAAATGCCAACGATTAACACCGCACTTTTTATTTAAGGTAAGCAAGATGATCAATAAACCATGTTTTACTAAATTTAATTTTATTAGTATTGCGCTACTGTTGTTGTTAGCCGGTTGTTCAGATAGCGAAGTCAGCACTCAAAAGCAAAACAAGCCACGCCCTGTTAAGTTAATAACCATTGATGATGGCTCTCAATCAAAAACACTCACCTATCCTGCCACTATAGATACAATAAACAGCTCAAAACTGGCCTTTCAGGTCAGTGGTAAACTTGAAAAGCTCAACGTTATTGCTGCGCAAAATGTAAAAAAAGGAGACGTAATAGCCGCATTAGAGCAACGAAACTTTGTTAATGAGGTTAAGTCGAGCAAAATACAGTTTGAAACGGCCAACAATGATTATCAACGTGGTTTAAAGCTTGCAAAAGACGGTGTTATTTCACAGCGAGATATAGAGCAACTAAAATCTAAAAAAGAAGTGGCCGAATCACAGTATGACTCAGCGCAAAAGGCATTATCTGACAGTAAAATCATAGCGCCTTACGATGCCATTGTTGCAGAAGTTCCAGTAAAGCAGCTTGAAAACATCAGTGCTGGGCAACATGTAGTTACCCTATTTGGTAAAGGTGAAATGGAAGCGGTTGTAAATATTCCCGCGTCTATTGTGGCCACGGTAGATTCTAAACAAAACAATGTAGCGACTGTTATTTTACAAGATGTATCGGCTGCGCCTATCCCTGCCACATTTAGACGTGCGAATTTAGAAGCCGACTCAGCCAGTCAAACCTATGAAGTACGCTTTTCGTTTGCTGTACCCAATAACCTTAATATATTACCTGGCATGAATGCCAGCCTAAAAATAGAACGTCAAACAAGTTCAAACGCAACACGACTGGCTGTCCCTACCTTTGCTATTTTTGAAGAAAACGGCCAGCATTTCGTATGGACTGTTGACCAACAAACAATGCAAGTATCAAAAACACTCGTTGCTATTGAGCAAGGTATTGGCGAACAACTGATTATTACTGAGGGCTTAAAAGCAGGTGATGTGATTGTAGGTGCAGGTGCAAACTATGTGACTGAGGGTATGAAAGTACGTCCTTGGACTAAAGCATAGGAGCGCAGTCATGGATTTAGCAAAGTGGACAATAAATAATAAATTAATTAGCACTATACTCATCATTTTAACGCTTGGCTTTGGTTTTTCGTCATACAAAAACATGGCTCGGTTTGAAGATCCCGAATTTATAATTCGCACCGCGCAAGTATTTGTTTCTTATTCAGGCGCGAGCCCGCTTGAGGTTGCTAAAGAAGTGACCGAGCCGCTTGAGCGTGCCATTCAAGAGTTACAAGAAGTCGATACTATATCGTCGACCTCATCTACAGGGTTATCTGAAATTAAAGTAGAAATTAAATCAGAATTTTCGCCAACCAAATCTGAGCTACAAGTTATTTGGACTAAACTCAGAAACAAAATTAACGATACTCGCCCAACACTTCCTCCTGGTACAGGGACCCCCAAAGTGTTTGATGATTATGGCGATGTATATGGCTTAAGTTATTTAATTACTGCCGAAGGTTACTCCCCCGATGAACTGCATGCCTATGCTAAAACGCTACAAAGTGACATTTTACAAGTAGACGGTGTAGCGAAAGTTGCCATGACGGGCGTACAACAAGAGGGGATATTTGTAGAAATTGCCCGAGAAGAGTTAGCCTCTTTAGGTGTATCTATCAATAACATTTACGGTATTTTGGATGAACAAAACGCCGTATTGAGTGCAGGTAATACCCAAATTGGCAATCAACGTATTTTTATTGATCCCACCGGCGAATTAAACTCCGTTGATACCATTAAAAACCTACTGGTAAGTGCCAGCGCTAAAGGTAAAACAATTTACCTAAAAGATATTGCCAATGTATACCGCGGTTTTCAAAGCCCAGCAACCAAGTTAGTGCGCTACAACTCTAAGCCTGCCATATCACTGGGGGTTGCCAGTGTATTAGGCGCTAATGTGGTAAAAGTGTTTGACCGCGTTGATGATAAAGTAACGCAAACTGAAAACCTCAGACCGCTTGGCATCAGCGTGCATGAGTTTTACCACCAAGGAAAAGTGGTACAAGACTCAGTCGATAACTTTGTGGTTAATGTATTAGTCGCGCTGGTGATTGTCATGGTCACGCTACTGCTATTTATGGGGTTGCGCTCTGGGATTATTATTGGCGCCGTATTACTGCTAACCATTTTTGCCACCCTTGCTACCATGGACTTTAGCGGTATACCCATGCACCGTATTTCCTTAGGTGCGCTTATTATTGCCCTCGGTATGATGGTTGATAATGCGATTGTGGTGACAGAAGGAATTTTGGTAGGCACACAACAAGGGCGTAAAAAGTTAGACATTGCCAGTGAAGTTGTAAAACAAACTAAATGGCCACTACTTGGCGGTACATTAGTCGGCATTGTTGCCTTTGCACCTATTGGACTTGCCCCAGGCGATACCGCTGAATTTACCGGCCATTTATTTTGGGTTATTTTAATCTCTTTGTTATACAGCTGGTTATTTGCCATTACCCTAACTCCCCTGTTTTGTTATTGCTTGTTTAAAGAACAAGATGGCGATACCTCCGGTTCAGCAAAACCTAATAAGCTCATGGCACTGTATCAATCGGTTGTAGTGTCGGCACTTCATCATCGCTGGTTAACGGTTACTGTTGTGGTTGCCATGTTTAGTGTGTCTATGTGGGGTTTTCAATTTGTAAAATCAGGGTTTTTCCCAGCTTCCACCACGCCGCAAATGGTGGTTGATTTTTGGTTACCACAAGGCACCGATATTGAAAAAACCAAAAAAGACATGCTCAAACTTGAAGCGTTTGTAAAACAACAAAACGGCGTTGAAGGCATACAAACGCTTATTGGCGGTGGCGGATTACGTTACATGCTTATTTATGGCAGCGAATCACCAAACAGTTCTTACGGGCAAATTTTAGCTAAAGTCGATGACTATAAAAAACTAGATCAACTCTTACCTAGGGTACAAAACTACATCGATAATAACTTTGTGGATGCGCAAGGCAAAGTATGGCGCTTTGTAATGGGCCCCGGTGGTGGCTCTAAAATAGAAGCCACATTTAAAGGCCCCGATCCGAGTGTATTAAGAGAGCTGGCAGCAAAAGCAAAAGCCGTATTAATTGAAGATGGCGGTGCGCTGTCAATTAAAGACACCTGGCGACAACGCATTAGTGTGATTGAGCCACAGTACTCAGCCATTAATGCACAGCGCGCGGGTGTGACGCGTAAAGCCGTTGCCGAAGCACTGCAACAAAACTTTTCAGGGCAAGTTGTTGGGCAGTATCGTGAAGGCGAAGAGCTCATTCCTATTATCGTCAGAGCGCCACAAAAAGAACGCGTAGACATAAACGATATTGGTAACATTCAAGTGCAAAGCAATATCACTGGTGAAACACTGCCTCTTGCTCAAGTCACCAATGGCTTTAAAACCGTATGGCGCGACGGCATATTAAAACGTGAAGACCGTGAATGGACCATAAAAGCCCAAGCCGATCCACTGCCAGGTGAGCTTGCTTCTGAGTTATTTAATAGAGTAAAACCTAAAATAGAAGCCATTGAACTACCACAAGGCTACCGCCTAGAATGGGATGGCGAATATGGTCAATCGAAAGAGTCTAACGAAATGCTGGCCTCAACTATTCCACTGGGTTTTTTAGCCATGGTACTCATTGTTATTGTGTTATTTAACGCATTAAAACAACCTATTATTATTTGGCTTGTGGTGCCATTAGCCTTAATTGGTGTTGTTTTTGGGCTGGTTACTACACAAATCCCATTAGAGTTTATGGGTATATTAGGATTACTGTCGCTCTCTGGTTTATTGATTAAAAATGCCATTGTATTAGTGGATCAGATGGATATGGAAATTCGCCAAGGAAAACCTGCTTATAATGCCATTATCGATTCGGCAAATAGTCGGGTAAGACCAGTAATGATGGGCACACTCACCACCGTACTAGGGGTTATTCCACTGTATTTTGATGCGTTTTTCCAATCGATGTCAGTGGTACTGGTGTTTGGGTTACTGTTTGCCACCCTACTGACTTTAATTGTGATCCCCGTGCTCTACGCGATATTTATGAACGTTAAACAAGGCGAACAAACAACTAATTAAAACTAACGAAAAATTGGCCATGCTTAGTAAAAAGTCATGGCCAATTATTAAATCGCGACTATGCAATTTATAAAAAATTCCAGCCAACATTACAGACTTTTCAAGCACTGTACGAGGCTAAAAATTCCGGTCGAAACTGCTATCGGTTTTCTAAAGAAACACGCTAATTTTTAGTATTTTATGAATTTAGTATACGGTTTCAAGATTGCGCTTTTTTCCGGAATGAATTATCACTTTTAGTTCTAGCTTTTACCATTAACATAGCGCAAGTTTTATTATATAGTGGAGCCAAGAATTCATTGCATAGTAATGCATTTAGATTCATTCATTAAATTAACTATTCATTTTTATTAAAAATATAACATATCAAGTGCAGTCTATGTGTTTTCTAATGAGTTATACCAATAACAAACGTAATAATAACCATATTACAATCCAGAATTTTAAAAACGAGGTAAGCGCATGTTATCAAAACGCATAATTCCTTGTTTAGACGTAAAAGACGGCCAAGTCGTTAAAGGCGTTAAATTTAAGGGCCATGAGGTAGTCGGCGATGTTTTAACACTTGCTAAAGCCTACAGTGAAGCCGGTGCCGACGAACTGGTATTTTACGAGATCAGTGCAAGCGTTGAAAAACGATTACTCGATGTAAATTGGGTAGAAAATATTGCCCGCCATATCGATATTCCATTTTGTGTAGCGGGTGGCATTAAATCGGTAGCCGATGCAGCGCGCGTACTTGAACGCGGCGCTGACAAAATCAGTATTAATAGCCCTGCCATTGCCCGTCCTGAGCTTATAAAAGAGTTACACGATGAGTTTGGCAAGCAGTGTGTGGTTGTCGGTATTGATAGCTTTTACGATGAAACAACCGGTGAATACTTAGTGTATCAGCTTACAGGCGATCCTAATGCCTCAAGCCGTACTCGTTATAAAACCCAAGAGTGGGTTCAGCGGGTGCAAGACTTAGGCGCTGGCGAAATTGTTTTAAACTGTATGAACCAAGATGGCGTTCGTAATGGTTACGACAACGAGCAACTAAGCAAAATACGCGAGCTATGCGACATTCCTTTAATCGCCTCAGGGGGCGCAGGCACAATGCAAGATTTTGTTGATGTATTTAAACAAAGCAAAGTAGATGGTGCACTCGCAGCCAGCGTTTTTCATAAAAACGTGATTAACATTGGCGAACTAAAACAATTTTTAATAGATAACCAAGTGGCAGCCAGATTATGCTAGTAACGCAAGAAAACCTAACTCAAGTTGATTTCGCAAAAAGCGAGATGATCCCTGCCATTGTTCAAGATGCACGCTCTGGCGTTATTTTAATGCAAGGTTTTATGAATAGCGAAGCGCTTGCTGTTACGCTTGAAAGTAATAAGGTTACTTTTTATTCGCGTTCTAAATCGCGTTTATGGACCAAAGGCGAGTCATCAGAAAACTACTTAAACGTGGTCTCTGTGCATACAGATTGCGACTACGATTCAATTTTAGTATTGGCAAACCCAGAAGGGCCAACGTGCCATTTAGGCACGCAAAGCTGTTTTGGCGATGCTGCAAAACCAAGCTTAAGCTTTTTAGCGCAACTTGAAGATGTGATTGTTGCACGTAAAAACGACGATCCAGCTAAAAGCTACACCGCGTCCTTATTTGCTGAAGACTTAAGCCGCAGCTGCCAAAAAGTAGGTGAAGAAGGCGTTGAAGTGGCGCTTGCGGCAATGAAACACGACAACAATGAGCTTACTAACGAATCGGCTGACTTGTTGTATCACTTAATTGTGTTACTACAGCGTCAAGGCTTAGAGCTCACCGATGCAGTTGCTTGCCTACAAGGGCGTCATAAGTAAAACCGCCTGTTACTGTGTGCGCCATTTTGTGGCGCACTCAGTATGTTAAAACCATAAATTCACTTTAAATTACACCTTGCGAATAGCATTTACTCCCTCCCTTAGGTATTCTTTAACTAGGGTCTGTTGACCTTTGCGGATTAAAATTTGTTCAAACTAGGGGCGGTTTAATCGCGGCGCGAGGTTTGCAACCTAGTGGGCTAAGTCAAAACCGAGCAACAAAGAGTAAATCGCCCCTAGGCAGAACCCGAAGGGCAGCGCCTGTTTGGCATTGATGCTGCGTTATCACCTATTTATGGGGAATAACCACACTACATAGGCTCTGCCTTGCCTAAATACCAAACAGACTGCTGAAAATTCAACCTTGAAAGGTCAATAGACCCTAATGTTCAAGGAATAGCTATTACAAAAGGATAGCGCATTATGAAAACCTATATATCGCTGGTATTAACTGGCCTAATTATATCTGGCTGTAGCAGTTTAACCACTGAGCAAAAAGCTAAACTAGATAACCTAACCCCCTGCGAAAAAATGGATGGGCTAATTGCCGCCTATGACAATCGCTTTGAAGCGTTAAAAGACACCAAAGTAAAAACACCTTATTTAGATGTGTGGAGCGCAAAGTACAACGTATTTGGCAATAACTGCCAAGTAACCAGCTTTAACAATCAAACCGTGACCTATCGCTGTCAAGAAAACTACAAAGACCAGCAACAAGCCGTTGCCATGCATAAACAAGCCGTTGAGCTCACTCGCCAATGTTTAACAAAAAATAGCAACTGGTTAGAAACACAAAAAGAGTCGGAAACCTCTCTGCGCACCACCTTTGTACTTGATGATAAATCGCCGGTTATTTCTGTTTATACCAGCAAAACCTTATCAAAAATTAAAACCTGGTCTACCTCGTTAGAAGTAGGAAAGCCCGTCGCCACTAAATAATTACGAGAGAATGTATGCGCCTAATACCCAGTAAACAATCCACTCATTTAAAAACAGACTGTATCGGTGAATGTTATAGAATGAATGGCTACTGTACTGGGTGCGGGCGCACAAGTGACGAAATATTCGACTGGATTATTTTAACCGATGAGCAAAAGCAAACTATTTTGGCCTCCCCTCGTGAAGACGCTAAAAAAGACTAGCTTAAATTTATAACCATTAAGGCGCATTACGTTGTGATGGGTCGCGTTTAAAGTCTTTGCTTAATTGCTTAGGGTCTAACGCTTCACGTTGTTTGCTTGCACCTTCTGCCCACCAAATTAATTGATTAAAGGTGCGCGAAAAATAGCTATCCCATGATGTTTGCTCTGCCGCATTATTTGCGTCACCACTTTCAATAAACACATCCTGTGCTTTTGGTACATGTATCATTGCTGATACCGGCAAACAACCTAGTTCACTTAAAAAACTGCGCATGCCAACAGCAGCGCGCACGCCGCCCCACTGCCCTGCAGAATAGGTAACAATTGCGCTGGGTTTATAGCCAAATAACGAGCTTCCAAAATGGTTTAGCAAATTAGCAAGTGCCGGACTCATCGAATGATTATATTCAGGGCTCACCATAACAAAGCCATCGCTGGCTTTAATTTTTGCTGCTAAATCATCAAGTTGTTTAGGTACCTCAGCCTGCGTATAGGCAAAGTGCGGTTTAAACACAGGGTCTAAATCGTAATCGAGCGGATCAATAAGCTCTATTTCGTGTTCAGAGTAGTACTCAAGCAAACAACGCTCACATGCTTTTGCTACTCTCTCCCCTAAACGCGCAGGCTTAGGTGGGGTACTTTTTCTAACCGAACCGAGAAAAATTAAAAATTTCATGTATCGGCACTCCTTTTTGATTACAAAAATAAATACCTCAAAAAAGTTTGAGGTATTTACTGTACAATTTAGGCCTTATCAAGCGCTTGGCTTACATCGGCAATAATGTCGTCAATGTTTTCAATACCCACCGATAAACGAATTAAATCGCGGCTAACGCCCGCATTGGCCAGTTCTTCATCATTTAATTGGCGGTGCGTGGTAGATGCAGGATGACACGCCAGCGATTTAGCATCGCCGATATTTACCAAACGTAAAATCATGTTCAGGGCATCAATAAAGCGCGTACCGGCTTCAAGGCCACCGGCAATGCCAAAACTTAAAATACCTGACGCCTTACCGTTGGTAATTTTTTGGCTCATTTCGTTATATGGGCTTGATTTTAATCCCGCGTAATTAACCCAAAGCACCTTTGGATGGCTCTCTAAATATTCAGCAATTTTTTGCGCGTTTTCGCAGTGGCGATCCATTCTTAGCCCTAATGTTTCAAGGCCAATTAAAATGTCTGATGCGTTTTTAGGTGCAAGCGCCGCACCGGTATTTCTAAGAGGGACAACGCGGCAACGCCCAATAAACGCCGCCTCAGTAAACGCATCGGTATACACTACATTATGGTACGACGGATCAGGCTCATTCATCATCGCAAAACGAGTCGCATTGGCTTTCCAGTCAAACTTGCCCGAATCAACAATCATACCGCCAATCGCGGTTCCATGGCCGTTAATGTATTTAGTGAGTGAGTGCACCACAATATCGGCACCTAACTCAAATGGCCGACATAAATACGGCGTAGCCACAGTGTTATCTACAATTAAAGGCACCCCTTTGCTGTGGGCAATTTTCGCAAGGCGATCAATATCAACTATATTCCCTGCAGGGTTACCAATCGACTCACAAAATACCGCACGGGTATTTTCATCAATAGCATTTTCAAAACCGTCAAAATCATCGGCTTTAATCATTCGCGCTTCTATACCTTGGCGCGGCAAGCTGTGGGCAAATAAATTATAAGTGCCGCCATACACTTGGCTGGTGCTTACAATATTAGTGCCCACTTCACATAAACATTGAATTGCATAGGTAATCGCCGCCATACCCGAGGCCACTGCCAGCGCACCAATGCCGCCTTCCATCGCGGCAATACGCTGCTCAAGTACCGCATTGGTCGGGTTCATTATGCGGGTATAAATATTACCCGGCACTTTTAAATCAAATAAATCAGCGCCATGCTGGGTATTATCAAAGGTGTACGAAGAGGTGTTATAAATCGGCACCGCCGCCGACTTAGTGGTGGCTTCAGATTCATAACCATGGTGCAACGCTAAAGACTCAAGTTTCATAATTTATTCCTTCAATATAGTTACACCTAACGTAGCATTTAATGGTTACAAAATGCACATGAAATATACTAAAGAATGTTGAAGTAATTTGATTGAATGCTGTATCTAGGTAAGTGTTAAAACTATCGTTTGCTCATATATTCAAGAAAATGAGCCAAGCGCGCATGTTAATCTGTTCTTTGTTACTTGATGATAATAAAAACTTAGTGATAGTAATATGTTAGATAATTTGTTAAAAATATATAAAAAGAAAAATGAGCGTGACATCGGCAGAAATATGCGCGATTAGCGCACTATTAAATTGTTGAACTAAGCCGCTACGCGGAGATCCTATTCTTATCATTTGAGCCACACTTACCTTGGGGTTATCCCATAACTTGGAGGTAAGTCATGAATACACTCATTGAACAAGTCAAAACTGAAATAGCCTACCTTGGTTATTCACAAAGTACCTGTAAAAGTTACTGCGAGCATTTGCTTAAACTCAGCCATTATTTTAATAAACCACTCGATTCGATTACTGATGATGAGCTGAATATCTTTTTTAAAGATCCCGCTATTCGCAAGCTCTCCAGAGCAAGCCAAAAAATACAAATAAACAGTATTTGGTTTCTGTTTAAGAATATTTTACACCGCCCACTTAACTTAGATATTGTACTGCCAAAAGTAAAACTTCGCGCACCCACGTATTTATCGCGCGATGACATGCGACGGCTTATAGAAAGCTGCACTGACATGCGATTGAAAACGTTAATAGCGGTGTGTTATGGCTGTGGTTTACGTGTTAGCGAACTGCTACGCATTAAAGTGCAAGATATCGATGGACAGCGTAAAACCATTTTAATTGAACAGGGTAAAGGGGATAAGTCACGGTATGTGGTTGTATCAGACAGTGTGCTGAATCAATTACGTTGTTATTGGAAAATGTATCATCCAACGGGCTGGATGTTTTACTCGCGGTTGTTAATGGATAAACCCATGTCACCCTCAAGCTTCAGAAAGGCATTGAGAAAACATGCACAAGCGTGTGGCTTAAAGCACTGTAACCCACATGCTTTACGCCATGCTTATGCAACACACCAACTTGAATCAGGTATGCCACTTCATTAACTGCAACATCAGCTTGGTCACAGTGATATTAAAACCACACAAAGTTACTTACACTGGTTACCTGAATTAGGGCATGGCGGCATTGATTTGCTTGCGAGTTGGGGTAAACAGTGAGCGCTTTGCATCTCGCTGATATTTTAAACTCAAATCTTGAGAATTATCGACAGCATCATACGATGAGCTATCAACAACTGCGCGTGTGTCAGCACCTTCAATCATGCAGAACGGGTCATCTCGGTTATCAAGCATGGCAATGTGATAACTGTGGTGAGTCGCAAAAGATTGGATGTAGTTGTCGAGACCGTCATTGTCCGCGTTGCCAAGGCATGGCTACTGCTAAGTGGGTGCAAAGGCAGCAAGAGGATTTATTACCGTGTCGGTATTTCCACCTTGTTTTTACGCTCCCTCATGAGTTGAATATCATTGCGCACTATAACCCAAGCGCGTTGTACCAGTGTTTATTTAAAGCCGCATGGCAAACGCTGAGCAAATTTGCGAAACGAAAGAGGCATGGCCAGTTAGGCATGACAAGCGTACTGCATACGTGGGGGCAAAACTTAAGTCAGCATATTCACCTGCATTGCTTGATACCCGCAGGCGCGCTAGATAAAGCGCACTGGCATGAAATAGAAAAAGGCTACTTATACCCCGTAAAAGCGTTATCAACAGTGTTTAGAGGAAAAATGCTGGCGGCGTTAAACGAATCAGATGGTTCATTCGTGAAGATAAACACGCCAACAAAATGGTGCGTGTATAGCAAAGCCTGTTTAACGTACAGTGAAAAGCTAGTTAGTTACCTTGCTCGTTATACACGAAAAGGCGTGATGTCAGAATCGCGATTAGTGTCAGCGAATGAGCAGTCAGTGAGCTTTAAATACCACGATTATGCAGATAATAACCGCGATAAGGTCATGACACTGAGTTGTGACGAATTTTTACGTCGTTACTTACAACATGTATTGCCCAAAGGGTTTATGCGCATTCGCCACTATGGTTTTTTAGCCAATGCATGTCGCAAGCGAAAGTTAGGGTTAATAAAGGCTCAAGCACCAGTAACCCCATGCAAAGCGGTGAAGCCGAAGGTAGAGCAAGAACGATTAATACCCCATTGGTTTTGCCAGTCATGCAAGACGGGTACCTTACGATTTATTGGTGTGATGAATTTAGATGAGGCGACAAATAAAATAGTGCGAACGAGTTAGCAGCCTTGCTTGCTGCATCAAATCAATAAGTTAACCTGCTTAATTGTTCAGGCTAGCGGCCTCTGTACGTGTAAAAAATATAATTGCTTATTAAGGCAAATTTAGGTGTAATGAATACATAATAAGCGCTGAGCAATGCAGGGAAAGCTTACATAACACTCGCTAAGCTGATTAAATTAGCGAGGAAAGTGAGAGCCTCTAAAAAGCAAATTCCCATAGCATAAACAACACCAACTCTGACACACCGAGCAGGTAGCGGCTCAGTCCAACAAGTGATTATGCAACACAAACAGCGTGTCGCATAAATACTAAAATGTTATAAGCCACACAGATTGTGGTATCTACTAAACTTTAAGGTTATCAAATGGAATTGAAAAACACTGTAAGATTTTCCGAGTTAGATTGGTTACGGGTGATATTGATTTTTGCAGTATTCCTTCATCATGTGTGCATGCCTTTTAATGGAGATGGTTGGCACATTATGAATAACGATTCGAGCAAAGTTCTCGATGATATCATGGTTTATTTTGAACAATTTAGATTACCAATCTTATTTTTTATTTCAGGTGTTGGCTCTGTTATCTTGCTATCAAAGGTAACTGTATTGAAATTTGTCAAAGACAAATTTCTAAGATTATTTATTCCCCTTTTGATTGGCTCTTTGTTAATTATTCCTCCGCAAATTTATATTGAAAATATTGCTGAGATGCAATCATACTGGCAAGAATACCCATCTCTCGCATTAAAATTCGAAACTAATCACCTTTGGTTTATAGAGTACCTTTTTGTTTTTTTCTTGCTTGCTATCCCATTAAATAGACTATTTAGCTCGTCTTTCGGTACATCAATAATTAACTTTGTGCAAGTATTGTCAAAACACAAAATCGGTCTGTATTTACTTGTTATATTGCTCATAATAATAAAAGTGTATTTTTCGTTAACGTTTTCAAGTGACGATAAAAAGATAGAAAACCTGTCTTCTTCAGCTTTCTATTTTTTCTTTTTTATTGCAGGTATGCTTTTTGTTCGTAGCAACGTTATTTGGCAAGCAATATATGATCAACGATTTTATAATTTACTGTTGTTAGTATTTAGCACGATACTTTTTTATTCTTATTATTACTCCCCTGACTTGAGTGAGTACTTGTCACTAGATATGCGTTGGTCTATCTGGTGGTTGGTTTGTTGTTTAGTTGCATGGTCTGCATTTTTAACTATTTTAGGTTATGCGCAATTCTATTTTACAAAAACACCAAAATGGGTAAGCCTTAGTAACGAGTTAATCTACCCTTTTTATATATTTCATCAAACCGTAATTGTGGTAATAGGCTATTATGTCATCGCATGGCAAACCCCAATCTTGTTAAAGGTTATTTCTCTTTTCGCTTTATCCTTTTTTACTACCACCGTGATTTGTTGGTTTATTATTAAACCATCAAACTTTTTAAGGTTTTTGTTTGGCTTAAAGCCTAAAAATAACGTTGTGCCAGTGGCTTATAACAAGCCAATTAAGCAGGACTAAAAGCCAAAGGGGTCAAATCTTGACTTCAGACATTATAACTCCTGACCGTCTGCTTCTGGCACAGACTGTGTGAAAACTCTGATCACCTTTTGGTCTAAGTATGTTCTGCTTATGATCTATTAATCTATACATTTAGTTCACTTAATATACTGATATTTATATAATTAGACTATTGATTCAGTTGAGGGTTGAGGCAGTATGTCAAAGTTTATAAG